>JBQTJP010000219.1:0-5451 GCA_052386995.1 Armatimonadota bacterium | reverse complement strand
GCCTTTGTCGCGTTCGTGAATTTCTACGTCTTCGCCGGTCAACCGCTCCTCAGGCTCGTCCCGTGGCTCGGGACGCTCGGACCGATCTTTGCCGCCGCGGTCGGCAGCCTGTACCTCGCGCGCCGGTACGCTCGGACGCAGAAGGCGTTTGCGGAACAGACCTTGGCGCTCAACGTTGTCAAGCGATGGGAATGGCAGGATACGCGGCCGCCGAAGGACCTGCATGAGGCCTTCCTGATCCACACCGCGCGCTCTGCCGAGAGGAAGACGGGGTACGCGCAGGTCCTTCAAGCGTATCAGGACGCTGTGCGCGAAACGCTGGCCGATGGGTTCGCGACGCGCGAGGACGTGCAGCGCCTCGAGTCGCTGCGCAACCAGTTGCAGATTAAGAAGACGGATCATGAGAAGCTCATGGCCACGCTCGCCGAGGAAGAGCGGAGCATCCTCGCCGATCCGTCCAGGCAGCCGTCGGCCGAGAAGCGCCTGCAGCTCGAAACCTACAGGAAGGCGCTCGAGCAGCATCTCAAGCTTGCGCTGGCGGCACAGGGTGCGGCAGATGACACGTTCCTCCGTCAACTGCGCAGCGAGTACAACGTCACCGAAGAAGAACACGCCGCGCAGTTGCAGCGCCTGCTCGGTGGGACCCAGGAAATCGCGGCGCAGGTCGCGGACAAACTGCGTGAAGTCGGGCGCTGCGCGGGTACCATCCAGGCGCTTGCCGCCGAACCTTCCCCCGCCAACGAATTCCTCGCGGACATCCTGCGTCGGAAACGGGCGGCGGCGGTCGATCTCCTGATCCGCGCCCTCCACCTCGATGTAGGCGACACGGGCCGCATCGTGCGCGAGGGCCTCTGCGCAAACGACAGCGCGGGCCGGGAGATCGCCTTTGAAGCGATCAGCGCGAGGGTCCCCCCGGCAGTCAGGGAGCGCCTCCTGGGTGTGCGGGAGGAGGCAGCGCGTGAGGGGGACGGACGCCAGACCCTCACGCAGCACCTGCGGGTGCACACCGAGAGCGCGGACCCTTATGTTCGGGCCGCCGCACTCTACGCCCTCGCCGAGCGCGGCGCGGTCGATCTGGATACGCTCCACCGCCTGAGCGATGATGACCACGAACTCGTCCGTGAGACGCTGAACGGTTTGACGCAACGTATGGGAGGCAGGACGGGACCCGATCCGGACCGGCCCAGGCTCACCAGACTGGAGAAGATGATCGCCCTGCGCTCAGTCCCCATGTTCGCTTCGCTTGCGCCGGAAAGCCTCGCGGAGCTCTCGCGTCCTGCCGTCGAAGAGTACTACGCGCCCGGCGACATCCTGGTTCGAGAACATGAAGAGGGCGACAAGGTGTTCATCGTGCTCGGGGGCGAGGTTGTCGTCCTGCACGACGTCGGAACGGGCGAAGAGGTCGCATTCGACCGGGGTCCCGTCGGGGCGGTCCTCGGGGACATGGCGGTCCTGGATCCGGCTCCGCGCGCTGCCACGGTGCGAGCGGGAGAGGCCGGCGTTCGGGTCCTGAGCCTGGACGGAAGCGCGTTTCGTGATGCCCTCGCAGCGGACCCCGCCGTCGCCCAGGGCGTCATCCGGACGCTCGCGCAGCGAATACGAGGACTGGTCCAGCACGTGGGCACGTAACGGCCGCGGCCGGAACCTACTTCTTCATCATCATCGCTTTGTCGGCGTGCTCGAGGGTCGCCTGGGCGGCCCACGCCGCGGCCTTCGCCTTGCCCGTCGTCTCGGCCTTCAGACCGATTGCGGCGATGTCATTGGCGACCTCGATCCACGGCAGCGCCCCGGCCCACTTGCTTCCCGCGTCCTTGGCATCGGCCAGCAGGCCGTTGCCCTTGCATTGGGTCTTGCCCATCGCGTCCATTGCCTTGAACATCGCGCCCTTGGGGCCTTCGATACAGTTCACGACTTCCTGGAGGCTCTCTTTGACCACCTTCAGGCTGTCGCCTCTCTGTGCAAGTTTCGCCCGGTCGATCGCGGTCTTCATCTGCGACGCGGCCATCATGCCCATATCGGCCGCGAACGCAGCCGTCGCCACCACCAGCGCGGCGACGAGCGCCGCGATTGCACCGAGCCGTCCCATAGCCATCGTGAGCCACCTCCGCGAGATGTCTGCGTTGATGGGCTCAGACTACCAGGGGGACCATAAAGAATTGATAAGCGGTCGGGAAAACGATGCAACAAACAACAGGGGCGGATCTATCGCCCGCCCCTGCCGTCCACTGCCCGGGGAGTGTCCCCGGACCGTAACTCGCTGATCTTACCGCACGTTCAGCTGACCACCAATAACCTCGAGAATGGTCTGGGTCGCCTGCCCATACGCCTTTGCGGCGTCAGCGTTCTTCTGCTTCAGACCGTTCTGGGCGAGCTTGTCGGCTGCTTCCATCCACGGCACAGCCGCGGCGTACTTGGCGTCCTTGGCCTTCTTGGTGTCGACGATCAGACCCGCGCCCTGACCCTGGCAGGGGTTGCCAGCGCCACCCTCAAAACCAGGACCAGTGGGCCCCTCGAGGCAGTTGACGACGTGCTGCAGATGGGTCGTGACTTCCTTCATGCCGTTGTAGTCCTGCGAAAACTTCGAGTGCTGGACCGAGGTCTTCCACTGCGAGGCCACGCCCGCTTCGATGGTGCCTTGAGCGTACACGACGGTGGCCGCCAAACTCAGCGCGGCGATAAGAAGCCCTATCGCCACGAAATTCTTTCGCATAACCGTTCACCCCCCAGTGTGATTTGGCTTTAAAGCCACTCTTAGATTAGCTCCCCAGCCGTAACGCGACCGTTGCGGCTTTGTAACACTTCCGTGACTCAATCTGGCGGCACCATCTCGGCCCCGGGAGCCCCGGGGAGGGCCAGCCACACCGTCGTTTCCCCGGCATCGCTGGACGCGCCGACCTCGCCGCCGTGGACCCGCGCCACCTCCTTTACGATTGACAGGCCGATCCCGGCCCCCCCGGAGGTCCGCGAGCGCGACTTGTCTCCGCGGTAGAAGCGCTCGAAGATGAACGGCAGGTCTTCCGGTGCGATCCCCTCTCCTGTATTCGTCACATCGATCCGGATGGATTGCCCGGTCTCGCCGGCGCGCACGACGACCACTCCGCCGGGCGGCGTGTACTTCAGGGCGTTGTCGATCAAGTTGTGCAGGGCCTGGGCAAGAAGATCCGGGTCGGCGCGCAGCCGGCCGTTCACCGCGACTTCGCTGTGCACGGCGATCTGCTTTCGTTGAAAGTCCGCCTGCCGCAGATCGAGCATCCGCCGGACGAGGGCCCCGACGTCGACGACCTCCGACCGCATGCGGGGGAGGTGCGCGTCAAACAGGGAGAGTTCGTGGAGGGCGTCGACCAGGCGCACCAGACGCATGACCTCTTCGTGCAGCGAGGTGATCGCCTCGACGGAGGGAGGTGTGACGCCGTCGCGCATGGCTTCCAAATACCCCCGTAGATTGGCGAGCGGCGTGCGCAGCTCGTGCGCCACATTGGCAACCAGATCCTTCCGCAGCCGCTCCAGTGTTTCCAGGGCGCCGGCCATGCGGTTCAAGGAGTCGCCGAGGGACCCCACTTCATCATGTGATTCGATGCGGGCTCTCGCCCGGTAGTCTCCCGCGGCAATGCGTCCCGCCATGCCCATCATGCCGCGCAGCGGGCGCACGAACGCGCGAAAGAGCACCAGGCTGAGCAGCAGGCCGATGCCGCCGGCGATGAGGCTCGTCACGATGAGCAATCGGGTCAGCGCGTGCATGAACTGGCTGTGGATGGTTTCGACCTCGATACGGAACTGCTTCATGAGATTCATGAAGATCGCGTCGGAGAGCTGGCCGATGGTCGTCGCTGCCACGATCATGGCCACGCCGACGACCAGCAGGTTGATCGCCAGGAGCTTCCACAGGAGGCTGGGGCGCATCGGGGTCTTCAGAGGAGCTTGTACCCCACGCCTCGCACGGTCGCGATGAAGCGTGGGCTGGCGGGGTCATCGCCGAGCTTCTCGCGCAGCTTGCCGACGTGGACGTCGATGGTGCGATCAACGACGTCTACCTCGTGGAACGCGTAGATGCGGTTCAACAGCTGCTCGCGCGAGAAGGCCCGTTCGGGCGACTCCAAAAAGGCCTGCAGAAGCTTGAACTCAATGGGGGTGAGGTGCACTTCGGCTCCGTTCACGGTGACCCGGTGACGTTCGACATCCATCTCCAGCTCGCCGTGGCTCAAGACCTTCGGCGGTTCCTGCCGGGACGCGCGGCGCAGGATCGCCTTGACCCGCGCCACGACCTCGCGCGGGCTGAACGGCTTGGGCACGTAGTCATCGGCGCCCAGCGAGAGTCCCAACAGTCTGTCGACCTCATCCACCCTGGCCGTCAGCATGAGAATGGGCACTTCGGAGCTCGCGCGCAGCTGCTTGCAGACCTCGATGCCGTCCACGTGCGGCAGCATGAGGTCGAGAATGACGAGGCTGGGGCGCGTGCGCTCCGCCGCCTCGAGGGCCGAGCGGCCATCGTACGTGGCCACAACTGTATACCCCTCACGTTCGAGGTACAGGCGGAGGAGATTGACCATCTTGGCGTCGTCTTCGACGACCAGGATTGTCTGGGCCATAAGGGTGCCTCGCCGAGCGGGCGAAGCTATCGTCCCGTCAGGGTCTTGACGGCGGCGACGAGCTCTTCCTCGCTCGTGGGACCCCGGCTGGCCTTCAGCAGAACGCCGTCCTTCGTAATCGTCGCCCAGTACGGCTGATAGATGAAACCGTACGCCTTGGCAATGCGGCCGTCTGCATCGTACCCATTCGGGAACGTCAGCCGGTGCCGCGTCACGAATCCCCGAGTGGCCTCTTTGCTGTCAAGCAGTCCGATGCCGACGAACTCCACACCCTTTCCCTTCCATGCTTTGTATACACGCTCCCACCCCGGGGGCGTCGGCCTTGCAGGTTGGTCACCACTGGGTCCAGAAGAGAAGAACGACCGCCGTGCCCTTCAGATCGGCAAGCTTCAGCGTCCGGCCACCGAACAGCTCCAGCTTGAAGGCCGGCGCGGCGGTCGGGGCCGCCGGTGCCGGCACCGCGATGAGAGCCACGGCCAGCAGTACAAGCGCCGCCACCCGGAGAATTGGAGAGCGCAATGCCATCCCCCCTATTCCTTTCATTATGGCACACCCGGCCCGGTAGCTAGACGCCGCCGGGGTCCACGTGGGGAAAGTATCGCACGCGTACGGTAAAGAATCTGTGAACGAGGAGGCTTGCCATGACCGATACAGAGCGTTACGTCCTGGAAGAGTGGGCGGAAGATCACCAGCAGGGCCGCCTGGGGCGGCGGGAGTTGCTCCGTCGCGTCGCCATGATGGCCGGCGGCGCGGCCCTGGCTATCCCCGTCCTCCAGAGCCTCGGGCTTTCGGCGTCGTCCGTAGAAGTCGCCGAGGCCGCATCCGGCACCGCCCCCCTCATCGCCCAGGGGTCCGGCGTGACCGT
>JBQTJP010000218.1:0-2472 GCA_052386995.1 Armatimonadota bacterium | reverse complement strand
AAGGTGAGCTCGTTCGGCTTCACCCGGAACGTCTGGACGAGCCCGGGGTACATGACCAGGCCCAGCACCCAGGCCACGACGATCAAAACCACCGGCACGACCGCCAGGCGCACCGTGCGGAACCAGGCATTGGCCAGCACGATCAGGCCGAACACCGCAAACAGCACGGTCAGAATCCGCAGGGCGGGCAAGACCGCGTGCACATCGGTGAACGAGGCTCCAAACGCCACCCCCCGCGTGGAGTACAGCAAGTCGAAGGCGTCCAGCCACAGCCCCCAGCC
Source organism: Armatimonadota bacterium (assembly GCA_052386995.1). Lineage (GTDB taxonomy): Bacteria > Sysuimicrobiota > Sysuimicrobiia > Sysuimicrobiales > Humicultoraceae > JBQTJP01. Next base: position 2,191 of record JBQTJP010000218.1, on the reverse strand, counting down.
GCGGATCAGCACAACCGCCCCGATCAGCAGCGACACATGCCCCCGGACGGCCGACGGCACGAGGGAAATCCCCCGCATCAACATTCGACCGTAGATCGCGCCGTATCCGGCCACGACGGCGGCGGTAATCAGGAGCAGCCAGATGAAGAGCCCGTCGGCGATCATCCGGTACACGGGCAGTCGGAAGACGTAGAATGCGACGTCCCGCCCAAACAACGGGTCGGTCTGCCCGAACGGCGTGGCGTGGACGAACTGTTGAAAGGCCACCCACTCCTGCGACGCGTTCAACCCCACCATGAACGCAAGCGCCGCCGCGACCCACCCGCCCCACCCGAGCGCGTTCCACCATGTTCGACGCAGTGGTCGGAAGCGGCCGGCCCGGCCCGACATCTCGATGACCTCGAGCCGGCCGGCGCGCACCACCCGGCGCAGGTTCACGAACGCGAGGAGCCAAAGGGCCCCGCTCACGACAGCGGTCACGGCGAGACGCGACAGAAATGGCACCCAGAACACGCGCAGGTACCCTACCTCCCCAAACCACAGCCAGTTGGTGTACCAGCGTGCGGCCGTGGGCGCCACGATGAACAGCAGCACGATCACGCTCCACAGCAGGATTCGCAATCTCATGGTGCACCTGTCTGCTGTCCCCAGAGTCGTTTGACTGGACGGCACCCCGGGGATAGAATTTTCGTGGGCGCTCGCAGTGCGAATACTGCGCGGCCACCAGGTGATGTTCGCGATGGACGACGAGATTACCCGCGAGAAGGTCATCGACGTTCTCAAGACCGTCTTCGATCCGGAGATCCCCGTGAATGTCTGGGACCTCGGGCTGATTTACGATCTGCAGATCAACGGCGAGAGTGTCAAGATCGCGATGACGCTGACGGCGCCCGGCTGTCCCGTGGGGCCGCAGATCGCCGGCGAGATCCAGAACAAACTCGAAGCCATTGGGGTCGAATCGGCCTCGGTGGACTTCGTCTGGTCGCCGCCCTGGACGACCGAGAAAGTGTCGGCGGACGGTAAGCTGCACCTACAGATGATGGGGATCCCCGTCTAGCGCGCCGCGCGCCGCACGGCGGGGGAGCCGGGGCGCCGCCGCAGAACTATCACCGCATGTCCAGACAGCAGCGCCGCGCGCAGGCCCGCGCCCGCAAGCACCCGACGCCGAACAGGTGGATGCCCTGGCTCATCGGGGCCGCGGTCGTCGCCGCCGTGGTGGGACTCTTCGTCTATCTCGGCGCTCAGCCGCTGACCCCAAAGACCGGCGACCACTGGCACGCCGGCTTCAAGGTCATCATCTGTGGCGAACGGACGCCACCCCTGCCGGCCGGCCCCGGTGATCTCCACTCGCACGGCGACGACGTCATGCACATTCACCCCAACCGACCGGAGTCCGCGGGCCGCAACGCCACGATCGGGGCGTTCCTGCGGTCGGTGCCGCTGAAAGTAACGCAGAGTGCGATCGAAGTTACGGGCAAGACGTACACTAACGGCGACAAGTGCGCCGACGGCCGGGCCGGGCGCGTCTCCGTGCTCGTCAACGGAAAGGCCAAGACGGACTTCGAGTCGTACGTCCCCCAGGACCGCGATCAGATCGAGTTTCGCTTCGGACCGTGACGCGCTGGTGGGTGCCGCTGATCGTGATCGGGATCGCGGCTTGCGGGCGGGGCAGCGCGCTGCGGGATCTTCCGTATGCTCCCGGCGCCATCGTGGTCGGAGAGACCTCGTTCGTGGGCGAGATGTTCGGGTTTCCCCGGTCGGCCTGGGAGCAGGTTGAGCTCCGGGTGGAGCGGCCATACGAGCAGGTCCGCGATTTTTATGCCCAGGTCGCCATCAGAGGATGGACATCGACCTTTGAGAGTGAATCGACAAAGGGCGGCGGCCGCGTCTTCAATCGCTTCCTGACAGACGCCCGCAGACGCCAGTTCTATGTGATCACCGTGGAGGACCGGCCGGCCTCTCGGGACACGAGCGTGCTGCTGCGACGCGGCCTTGCCAAGTGACCGGCCCGATGTTACCCTGATGGCACCCAGCCGCTTTGAAGGTGGCTGACAAGAGAGGAGGTGAGGCCGACAATGAGTCAGATGACCCCGGCCCACCTGCGGAGGATGTCTAGCTAGCAGCCGCAGGAACTTCGTGCGGTGAGCGTCCTGGCTTGTGGGCCGGGGCGCTTTTCTTTTGGCCAGATCCC
>JBQTJP010000217.1:0-3519 GCA_052386995.1 Armatimonadota bacterium | reverse complement strand
CGGGCGGGGATGGGAGCCAAGATGCGGGCATACATAACCAACGGCGCCAGACTCGCCGTACTGATCGATGCTGAGCGCCGCGCGGTCGAGGTCTATGCGCCCGACCGGGATCCGCAGGTACTGGAGTCTGCCCGGTCGGTTTCGTGTGATCCTGTCCTCCATGGATTCATCCTCGACCTGGAATCCATTTTCTCGTAGGGGTTGGTCAGAACACCTCAGCGGGAAGCGTAAGATCGGCAAAGCGGTCCAGAGCAAGCGGTTCTGACAGCGTCAAACCCTCTCCGGTGAGAAAGATAATGAGCTGGCGATAATGAAAGGCCGCGTGCCAGCGCTGCGCGCTCAGCAGGGCCGAGTAGGGCAGCGCGCCGCGTGGCGACTCGATCACCGGGTCCCGGCTGGCCAGCTCCCGGTCGCCTGTCTCGAGGACAAACGCCGTCCATCCCTGGTGGATGGTGTCCGCATACCGGACCACCGCGTCGTTGTCGACGAGCCGTTCGACACGCTCGGGATCGCGGTCGGGATGCCAGGCGAAGGTGCCGGTCAACCACGCGTGTGAGAGCAGCTCGATCGGATGGAAGACGTTGACGATCAGTTCCCGCAGCGTGCGCCCACGGGCGGGGGTCGGCGTCATCAAGAGCGCCCAGTCGAGCTCCCGCACGTGCCTGATCCATGCTTCGAGGATTGTGACGATGTCCCAGGCCAAACGGCAACCCGGTTTGGCCAAGGAACTCCTTGGCCGCGGCGCACGTCGCTCAGGCGGGCTGCACGAACAGGACGATCGGTTCCATGTCGTTTCTTCTTTGACGCGCCTGCCGACTCCAGCCCCTGCTGGCATTCTCCGCCTTGGCTGACACTGACGGCTTCCCCTGCAAAAGGGACGACCCGTGAGCCGATGAGATCTGTGCGCCAGCTCGCGACCGCAGATTCTGGATTCGCCCGAGTCGGTCTCGTTGATCCACCGGATCGCTCCCGGCTCGGTCATCCCCGAAAGCCTGCGGTTGCGCGCCCGATCATTCCGATGAGGATATTCGCCGAGGTTCGTCGTGTCGCTGTTTCCGTGTCCACATCTGAAGGGGCATGTCGAAATGACTGAGGAACGGGAGCGCCATATTGCCGAACGACACCCCGAGCTTCTCCCGGCCCACAAAGTTCGGATAGGAGAGACGCTTGCCGAACCCGCACTTGTCCGTCGCAGCGCCCGTTCTGTCAACGCCCGGCTGTTCTCCCGCTGGTATACTGATCTGCGAGGCGGAAGCCACGTGGTCGTAGTTGTCGTGACTGAACCTGGTCGCCGTGGACGGCACTGCATCGCTACCGCCTACACTGCACGACGGCTAGCCGAAGGGGCTCTCGAATGGAAGCGAAGCTGATCTTCCAGTACGATCGGGACGCGGACATTCTCTACATCAGCAAGCGTCTGCCCTATCCGGAGCAGGAATCGGAGGAGGTTAGCGACGGTGTTGTCGCGCGCCTCAACCCCGCAACCGGCGAGATCGAAAACCTGGAGATTCTCTTCTTTTCCACGCGATTGCAGCGAGACGACGCTTTCGAGCTCCCCGTCAGCGCTGACATGAAGCTCGCAGCAAGGAGTTAGATTAAGGGTAGGGGGAACGCATGTCCATCTCGCGCGTTCTATGATCGACATGATAGAATCGAATCACGCACACTATCCGTCATCACTCTGAGCGGGGCACCTGGGAGCTCGCGCGCCGCGAGCCCGATCCTGCGCTTCGTCTCCACGTTTGCGAGTACGAAGGCTACGTCGAGACCACGGCGCAGCCTGTCCGCCGGCGAGAGATACCGTCCAGCAAGGTCGTGGTGATCGTCAACCTGGGATCGCCGTTTCGCGTGATCGACCCACGAGACACCACGATCTCGACACAGTATCGCGACAGTTTTGTCGCCGGACTTGACGATTCGTACTCCATCGTCGAGTCGGGCGGGGCCGCATACTGCGTGCAGCTCAACTTCACCCCGATCGGCGCACGGATGTTTTTTGGTGTCCCGATGAGCTCGCTTGCCCAACGCGTAGTCGGGCTCGAGGACATCCTCGGTCCGATGGGGCACCGCCTTGCGGACCAGATGCACGAGGCGCCAGACTGGGAGGCCCGCTTCGCCATCCTGGACTCGGTGATCGCGGACCGTCTGGCCAGGGCACGCGCCGCGCCGTCGGGCGTCGAATGGGCGTGGACCCAGATTCAGGACGCAGGCGGTCGCATCGACATCGGCGCACTGGCGGCGGAGCTCGGCTGGAGCCACAAGCATCTCATTGCGCACTTCCACGAGCAGATCGGCCTGCCGCCCAAGACGGTTGCACGGCTCGCGCGTTTCCAGCGCGCCATGGATTTCCTCGAACCACGAGACGACGTGAACTGGGCCGAGATCGCCCATCACTGCGGCTACTACGATCAGGCGCATCTCATCAAAGACTTCCATCAGTTTGCCGGAAGCACGCCGCGCGAGTTCCTCCGCCGCCGCCTGCCGGATGGGTCTGGCGTCATCGACGACTGAGATCAGTCGACCGTCAGGTAAAATTCTTACAAGACACCACGGTTCCACGTGAGTAGTCTGTGTGGGAGCCTCCGAAGGCATCCTAAGGGGGAGGGCGTTATGGCTACGACGGGTAAACCGATCCCGGTGCGGGTCCGCTCAGCAACGCCATATCTGGCAGTCAGGGACGCGGCCCGGGCCATCGAGTTTTACAAGAAGGCGTTTGGAGCCACCGAATCGTCGGAACGATATGTCGAATCGGATGGAAGGGTGGGGCACGCGGAGTTTACGATTGGCAACGCGCAGATCTTCATTTCCGATGAATTTCCGGAGATCGGCGTTCGCGGTCCACAGTCGCTGGGGGGCGCGTCCTCGAGCGTTGTTCTCGAGGTCCAAAACGCGGACGCGATCTTCAACCAGGCCGTCGCCGCGGGCGCCACGGTAGTGCGGCCGCTAAAGGATGAGCCCTACGGCCGCACCGGCAAACTGGCCGATCCCTTCGGCCACATCTGGTTCATCAACGGGTAGGCAGCGCGAGCCGCACCACCAGGGGAGGGAGCATCAATGCCGGCAAAACCAATCCCGGACGGCTATCATACGGTCACGCCTTACATCATCGTGAAAGGCGTCGACAGACTGATCGACTTCCTGAAGCAGGCCTTCGACGCGCAGGAGAAGGAGCGCCTGATGCGGCCCGATGGCACGATCATGCATGCCGAAGTCCGCATCGGCGACTCGGTCGTCATGATGGGTGAGGCGGGAGGCCCGTTTGAGCCGATGCCCGCTTCGATCCACCTGTACGTGCCTGACGCGGACGCGACGTACCGGCGCGCGATTCAGACCGGAGGCACCTCATTGATGGAGCCCGCAGACCAGTTCTATGGAGACCGCAACGGGGGTGTCAAGGACGCATTCGGCAACCACTGGTGGATCTCCACGCACAAGGAGGACCTGTCGAATGAGGAGCTGCAGAAGCGCACGGACGCGTTCTTTGCAAAACAGCGCGCCTCAGCAGGGTGAGCCAAGGCC
>JBQTJP010000216.1:0-34395 GCA_052386995.1 Armatimonadota bacterium | reverse complement strand
TCATGACGTCTTCTCCTCTGCCGGAACCGTTTGAGCCGGCGGACGCGCGCCCGTCGCCGGTGGGGCACCGGCGGGGCGGGCAGGCGCCGCCTGCGGGGCGATGTGCGCGAGCCGCTCGATGATCGCGCCAACCTCGGCGAGGAACGCCTCGACGTCGTGGAGGCCGTAGTCCAGCATGGTCAGGCGTGCGGGGTCGACTTTCCGGCGCGCCAGCCTGCGCTGCAGCTGATCGACGCGATCGCGCATCAGATAGTTGCCTTCGCGGTTGAGACAGTCGCCATAGGGACATCCGACGACGAACACGCCATCGGCGCCCGCTTTCAACGTGTCCTCGAGCCACGAGGGGCGGATGAATCCCGAGCAGGGAATCCTAATGATCGTGACCGACGGGTGCGCCTTCAGACGCCCGGCGGCATCGGTGATGCCCGCGGTCGCCACCGCCCAGTCGCATACAAAACCGACGACCTTCGGGGTCATGCCCGCACCGCCTCCGCCACGCGTCGCGTGACGTCGGTTTCCAGGAAACCCGGCAGCTCGAGGGCCTCGAAGGGGCAGGCGCCGATGCAGATGCCGCATTCGACGCACCGCGAGTCGAGCACGATCGCCAGCAGCTTGCGGCTGGCCGCGGCCCGGGACAGTCCGGGATAGGGTGACGGCGCCATCACGATCGCGTTGTAGGGGCAGTCATAATAGCAGAGCTCACACCCGGTGCAGTTACCGTCGATGACCTGTGCGACGCCGGCGTGGCGCACGCCCATCTCCTGAGGCGGCTCCCGCCACACGTACGGGATGACAAATCCCAGCGCAAAGAGCGCGCCCAGAAGCACCACCACGACCACGGGAGGCACGACGGTCGCCAGCCAGACCGGCAGCAAGAAGAAGACGTCGAGCGGGATGGCACCCGGTCTCGTTCCGGGCTCCGCGGGCGTGCCGCTGACCGCGGGGATCACGGCCGCACACCCGACGACCAGGCCGAGACCCACGAGTACCCAGGTGGCGGGCGGCCAGATCTTCGGATGGCGCAGCCGCACATAGTGCCACCAGAGGAGCGCGTAGAGCACAGATGCGGGACCCACGTGCAGCAGCAGGATGCGGGGCAACGTCCCTTCGCCGACGCCCCCGCCGCCGATCAGCAGTTCGCCGAACACGCCGCCAAACGCGGGAACTGCCCGGACGAGCGTGTCGAGGATGGCGAGCACCGCCAGGCCGCGATCATCCCAGACCAAAATGTACCCCGTGACCCCCACGAACCCCCCAAACAACAGCATGAACATCCCCGAGATCCAGGGACTGTCGCGCGCGATCAGGTAGCGGTCGGTGAACCAGTTGCGGAAGAGATGGAGCAGCGCCGCCACGAAGAAGGCGTCTCCCGCGTACCGATGGATCCCGCGTATGAGGCCGCCGTAGGGCACCTTCTCGGTCAGGTACCTGATCGAGTCGTGCGCTCCGGTCAGGCTCGGAACATAGTAGAGGAAGAGAAAGATGCCCGAGACCACCAGGATGAACAGGAAGAGATTGGTCAGGCCGCCCGTATAGTAGAGGGGGTTGAGGTCGGTCGGATAGATACGGTTGATCGCCACGTCGAGACGCAGCGTGGCCCGCAGCAAAGCGGTCAGCGCGCGACGATACACTCCATCCCTCCGCTCATTCGTTGTGTCATCCGGTGCCGGCGCTACGGCACCGGCTTCGTCCACCGGCCACGAAGGTCATCCTCGGCCTCCGCGCGGCGCGGACCGATCATCCCCATCTTGCGCAGCAGCAGCAGGATCAGACCGTAGACGACGAAGATCATCCCCAGGGCCGCACCGCCGAGCAGCCAGTACCATTGAGCCTCACCCGGCCCTCCCCGGGCTTCGCCGAGCACGATCACGACCGCGCACAGGACGCCGATGACCCCGAGCGCAAACACCCCGAGTGCGTAGCGGTCACGAGGGTCATTCACGGGCCGCGATACCCCCACTCTGCTCGTGAGGCCGCTGCCGGCGCGACGTCCGTTGCCGGTCGATCAGCCGATCGAAGAGCGCGATGCGCCGCTTCGTGCGTCCGGACGCTCGATCGGCAGAATAGAGCACGAACGCCAGGTACGCCATGCTCGACAGGAACAGCCCCATCCATGCGAGTGCCTCGACCGGCCCGTACAGGCGCTGGCCCTCCAGCGCACCCCTGATACCCTGCCAGAGGCGGGAGAACGACACGACGGCCGCCCCGAACATCGCCCACGAGAGCAGCATACGCACGACTACGAGTGCCCCGCGCTGCCATGCGCGGCCGCCGGCGCGGGCCTCGCCACGCTCGGCGCACCCGCGGGCTCCCCCACCCGCGCACGCCGGCGTCGATGGCGCACTTCCCACACGAACGCGCCCGCGAGAACGATGCAGGTGGTCAGCAGCACCAGCGGCGGCTCACGCTCGATGACCGCGATGTTGAACAGGATCAGCGTCGTAAACACGAGGAAGTAGATCAGCGCCAGCACGCCGACCACGAAAAAGAACGGTCGCTCCAGCGGCCGGCGGCCCTTGCTGCGATCGAAGAACGGCAAGAACATCCCAAAGCCGATCAGGAGACCCGGGCCCAGCCCGGCCCACAATGGCGGCGTGTATTTCACATACTGGTAGAGCGCCAGGAAGTACCAGTCCGAGAGGATGGGCAGCGGCGTCCGGTTGGGATCCGCCCGCCGGCCCAGTTCGGCAGGGAGCACATCCGGGTGGCTGATGAAGATCAGCATCGCGGTGAACAGCAGGATCGGAAACAGCGATATGTTGAGCCGCACGCGGCGCGTACGATAGTAAAAGACCTCGGCGACGATCAAGAGCACCAGCGAGATCCCAAAGTGCAGCGCGTAGAATCGCGTGATGGTCGCCGCGCCGACCGCCGGACCACCCAGAAACAGGAACGCGATCATCGAGCCCACGTTGAACTGCTCACCGATCACCGGAATCTTCGCCGTCAGCTCATCGAAGTACACCGGCACGGACAGCACCGTCTTCGCCGCCCAGAACGCCCGCTGGTTCCAGATCAGCAGGTAGCCGGTGATCCCGGAGATCATCGCCAGGACCAGGCCGAGGAAGGACCAGACCCACGTGAGCTCGCCGGGCTTCTTGTACTCGGCCAGGAAGTACTGCCGGTAGATCCGCAGGATGATGGTGATGATCAACCCGTCGGCGGCGTACTTGTGCACGCCCCGGACTAGCCACCCCAGCGGCACCTCATGCTGGATGTGCAGAATGGATTCGTACGCGCCGGTCACCGTCGGCTCGTACCAGAACATCAGGATGACGCCGCTGACGACGGTGACGAGCCAGAAATAGTAGAGCATCGGGCCCAGCAGGAACAGCGGGTTGGACTGCTGGCTGACCAATGTCTCATCGAACAGGTCCAGGCGCGAGCGCCGGTCGCGGTACCACTCACGCAGGGTGTCCAGGGCCAGGGCCACGGCGTCTCTCCCCGTTCTACCCGTGCGGGCCTACGCGATGCCCCCGGGCTCTACCCGGCGGACCAGGATCTTCTCCCCGCTGATCTCGTAGAAGAACGTCCGCGGCGGCCGCGGGGCAGGCCCGGAGAGCACCCGTCCCGGCTGCTTGGGATCGGCGGGATCGTAGATGCTCAGATGGCAGGGGCACCCCATCAGCGCGTGCTGCCGGTCCTTCGGCGGCACGTACCCGCCGTAGCCCGCGGTGATCTCGCGCCAGTCGCCCACGAAGTTGTAGATACAGCCCAGGTGCGGGCAGATGCGGGAGAAGACGATGATCTCGCTCTCGGTGAACTGCGGATTCTCCCCGGTCGCCCGCACCCATCCCCACGGCAGCGGAATCCTGTTGGGCAGCCGGATCACGACCCCGGGCACCGCCGCGCTCTTGAATCCGTCCGGCGTGTACTGCGGATACTTCTGCGTGTAGACGAAATACTTGAAGTCCCAGGGTTTGGGGATCTCCGACAGCGTCGCGGCCATGACCGGCTCGCCGACCGGCGGGTCGTTTGAGGTCGGCGTGAGCAGTTTGAACGGCTCGACGTTCGGCTTGAGAAACCGCAGCAGCGGCGACCCAAACGCCACGAGCCCCGCCGTCAACGGCAGGGCGGCCGCGAGCTTGAGGAACCGCCGGCGATTATACGGTGCACGCAGCGCCATGAACCGAAGCAACCCTCCTAAGCTCAGAATACACGACGCCGGCCGATTCGTAAAATGACCCGGCCGCGCGCCGGGCCCGCGTGCTGTCCGGAAGCTGTGTCACTGTCCCCGGGCCGGTCTGTACTCCCACATGAATGTCCGCACGTAGTCCACCAGCGCCCAGATCTCGTCTTCTTTGAGCTTGCCGCGATACGACGGCATCAACCCTCGTCCGTCGGCAATGCGCTGAAAGAGCTCGGACGGCTTCCGCTGCGCGAACAGGTTGGCGTCGGTGAAGATTCCCGGGCCGATCTGGCGCGTCCACCCCCAAGCCTTCGCGCCCATCTCCGCGCTGAGCGCCCCGCCGCGCCCGTCTCCGGCGGTGCCGTGACAGTCGGCGCAGGTGGCCGAGCGGCCGCCGATGTCGATGGCGCGGGTCTGGTAGATTTCCTTGGCCGCCGCGATCGCCGCCGGCGTCGTGGAGAAGGTCCACACGTAGTTCACCGCGTCCCAGATCTCTCGATCCCGCAGCGTCGGCGATCCCTTGTTGGCGCCGTAGCCCGGCTTGGGGCCGAAAGCCGGCATCGCGGTATGGGGGCGTCCCAACCTGACCGTCTCGAACAGCACGAACGGCGCGTTGAGGCGCATCGCGACCTGGTTGTGGAAGTTCGCCGGCCGCGACGGCAGGCGCTCGCCACGGACGCGCATCCCGATCATCCTGAAGAAATCCGTCATGGGATTCTTCTGCGGCGAGACCAGGCCCGCCGCCGCAGGCCCGTTGCCCAAGCCTTCGACGCCGTGGCAGACCGCGCACTGCCGCTCGAAGATCACCCGGCCGCGCTCGGCGGACGGCCGCGGATTGACCGGCACCAACGGCGTGGGCCGCGGGGCCTGAGAGAGACCCGCTCCGGGCGCGGACGCCGGACCGCGGACCAGCACCGTCGGCTGGCAGCCGGCGGTCGCGGCGGTCACCGTGATCAGCGCAACGATGCGCGCGACCTTGCGAAGGGAACCGATGTTCATCGTGAACGCTGGAAGCGTTTCCACGATGTGCCGCCAACTCCTCCCCGCACCATCGCCACCGCAAGGCCAATCAACAAAATGGCTCCCAGCGTCGCTGCGGCCGCGGGCGCGGGCCAGCGCCGCACCGCCGGGACTCCGGTGACGGACAGTGCGAAGGTGCCGGGCGCGGTCACGGCTCCGGAAGCGCGGAAGTACGTCCGCCCCCGCAGCGACACGGATGGCGCGGTGGTGAGGCGGTCCGAGCGGATCCCCGCCGGCGCAAGCGTGAGCACGTCGACCCGCTCGATCGGCATCGTGGCCGGCCGGTCGAGATTGACGGTGCCCGAGCCGACCACACTGTATGCGTAGACGACGCGATGGGCGCCCGGCCCAAGAGTCATCCGGTCGACGACGCGGTCGGACTCCACGCGAGGACTGAACAGGCCTTCGTGGTACGTGAGGAAGCGTGCGGACGCCGGAATCGGAATTGCGATGTCGCCTGAAAACACGCGAGTCGATGAGTTCTCGAGATGCAGCACTTCGGACACGCGGACGTAGCCCGGATACGGTTCGATGCCGATGCCCAGCACTACCGCGGCCGGAGGGCCGGCTCCCCGCGTCCGTGCCGGGGGTTGGGAGGGTCCCCCGGCGGCCGCGATGCGGCCGCCCGCAGCGGCACACATGATCGACGCCGCGGCCGCCCAAACCACGGCGCGTGTGCGTGCGGGCTTCATCGATCCTCCGCGGCCAGGCGCCGACCAATCGCCGCCGCTTCCGCCTCCAGCACAGCCCGCTGCGTCCGGTAGTCCTCATCGGAGAGTTTGCCTGTCGCCCGATCGAGGTCGAGGTCGTGCAGCGCCCGCAGCGCCGCCGACCGTCCGGCCTCCAGTGCGGTGCGCGTATCGCTCGCCGGCACGGCCGTGCGGCGCATCGCGGGCTGGAGGAGATACAGCGCGATGAGGGCCGCGGCGACAAAGATCGCGATCTCGATCACGGCCCGCCCGATGACCCCCCGGCGGGCAGGGGCTGCGTTCGAATGGATGGCGCCGCGTCGAGCGGAGGCAAGAGGCGTCGCCGGTCCGGAAACGCGGCGAACAACGCACCCAGCGCCACGACAACGCCGCCGGCCCACAGCCATGACACCAGCGGATGGACGAGCACACGAATCGTGGCCCGCCCGTCGGGCGCCCACTCCGACAGAATGACGTAGAGGTCTTCGCGCGGCGACGACCGGATCGCCACGTCGTGCATCGGGACGCCCTGGGTCCGGTAGAAGAGGCGCCGCGGCGAGAGCACTGCGAGCACCCGCGTCCCCGCCCAGATGCGCACCGCGGCCGTGGTGACGTCGATGCCGGGAAGCGCCGAGTGGACAAGACCTTCGTACTCGACGGCATAGCGCCCCACGACGAACCGCTCGCCCGGACGCAGCGCGGCATGTGCCTGCGTGTCGAACGCGCTGCTGGCCGCGATGCCCACGAGCATCAAGAGAATTCCGAAGTGCACGACGTAGCCGCCGTATCGGCGGCGGTTGCGCGCAAAGAGTCGCGCGAGAGCGACGGGGGCTCCCTCTCCCCGCCGCATGCGGACCTGCGTCCCCCGCAGCGTTTCCAGCACGATGGTGCCCATGACGAACGCGGCCATGGCGAACAGGAGGAGTGCGTCCGCCCGCCGGATGCCCAGCGCGCCCAGCGCCAACGCGCCGAGCAGAGCCGCCGAGGCCGGAGCCGCCAGATTCCGCGTCAGCTGGTCGGCCGTGGCGCGCCGCCAGGGCAGCAGCGGCCCCAGGCCCATCAAGAGCAAGATGCCGATCGCAATCGGCGTCATGACGACGTTGAAGTACGGAGGCCCGACGTTGATCTTGACCCCACGCACCGCCTCGGTGAGCGCGGGAAAGATCGTGCCGATGAGGATCACCGCCGCCGCCACCACGAACAGCAGGTTGTTCCCCAGGTAGGCCGCTTCGCGACTGATGACGCTCTCCACGGCGCTGTGCGCACGCAGCCGATCCCAACGCCACGCGAGGAGAGCGAACGACCCGATGAGCAGCGCCGCCAGAAACGCAAGAAAGATCATGCCGATGGAGGAGAGCGCGAAGGTGTGGATCGACGACAGCACGCCGCTGCGGACCAGGAACGTCCCAAAGATCGTGAGCCCAAAGGTCAGGAGGACGAGGGCGACGTTCCACGACGCCAGCATGCCCCGGCGCTCCTGAATCTGGATCGAGTGGAGAAACGCCGTGGCGGTCAGCCACGGCATCAGCGCCGCGTTCTCGACCGGATCCCACGCCCAGTACCCGCCCCAGCCGAGTACGACGTAGGACCACTTCGCGCCGAACAGGAGGCCCAGCGTGAGAAATGTCCAGCCGACCAGCACCCAGCGTCGCGCGAGCAGCACCCAGACCTCATCGAGGCGGCCGGAGATGAGCGCCGCGACGGCGATGGCAAACGGCACGCTCATGCCGACAAATCCCAGGTAGAGCGTCGGCGGGTGGATCGCCATCCAGGGATTGCGCAGCAGCGGGTTGAGGCCGGCGCCATCCGGCGGCGGCGGGATCAGCGGGCTGAATGGATTGCTGACCCAGGCGAGCAGGATGGAGAAGAACCCCGCGATGACGAGCAGCGTCGCGGTCGCGGGACCCTGGAACTCCGGATGGGCCCGCAGGCTTCTGGTCGCCACGAGCATGTACCCGGCGAGGATCAGCGCCCACAACAGGAGCGCGCCATCGTGCCCGCCCCAAAAGGCGGTGACGGTATAGAACAACGACTGGGTCGACTCGCTCGCGCGCGCGACGAAGCGCAACGACATATCGCGCGTCAGCAGCCCCAGAAAGAGGACGGCCGAGGCCACCGCGATCAGGAACGCCCAGACCCCCACGGCCCGCCGGCCCGCGTCGAGAAAGCCGCCGTGACGCCAGCGGAGTCCGAGGGCCGTCGTGACCACGCCGTAGACCGCGGTGATCACCGCCGCGTGCAGCGCAAAGCGGCCGAGCTCACCCACGACGCTCATCACCGTTCAGCCGGTCCCAGAAAATTGACGCGCTCCTCGATCTGCTCGATGCGGACGGCGATCCACCACAGTACGGCCAGCACACCGATCCAGATCAGGATGAGTGCCGCCAACAGGGCCCCCGGAGTCACGGATCTCGCTCACGGTGCCGGGGAGACACGGTCGGGGTACTTCTCCTTGTATTCAACCGGATGCGTGGAGATCACCTGGGAAGCCTCGAGCACGCCTCCGGCGTCGAGACGTCCTTCGACAAGGATCTGCCGGCCTTCAGCGAACAGATCTGGCAGCGGTCCGGAGAACACTACCCGGTAGAGCGTGATGCCGTCGGTGATCGCGAAGCGTACGGCGCCGCCAGATTTCTCCACGGAGCCGGCATCCACGCGGCCCGCCAGGCGGACCCGCGCCGCGCGCAGGTCGGGCCGGGCGGCGAACTCGCTCGTCGTCAGGTAATAGACCATCGACGAGCGCACGCCCTGGTAGGCCGCAAAGGCCAGGGCCGCGACGATGACGGCACCACCGACGACGAGCTTTCGCGTTGCCGTGCTCATCGCGGGGGTGCTCCGCTCGGGTGACGCGGGCGCGGGGACGCGGCATGCGCGGCGGCCTCCGCCAGGTCCGCGATGACCCGCTGCCGCGCGGCCAGGGAGAGCACGTAGCCGGCCACCAGTGCCGCGGCCAGCAGGTAGGCGGCGGCAACGTAGGACACGCTAGCCCGCCCCCTCCAGGGTGTCCACGAGCCGGCCCAGCGTCCCCTCCTGGCGGACGCGGACCACGAGCAGCGCCGCAAACAGCACCAGGAACGCGAGGATGTTGAACGCAAGCGGCCCGAGCATGCTCGGAGGCAGCGCGGGCCCCCCGAGCCGGAACACCGTCGGCTGAGGATGCAGGGTGCGCAAGAGAATGGCCGACCAGTGAATGAGCGGCAGATCCAGCACGCCGATGATCCCGATGACCGCCGCCGCGCGCGCTCCACGCTCACCCGGGGCCCACGCGCGGACGATGAGATAGCCGACGTAGATGAACCAGAGGATGAGCGTCGTGGTCAGGCGCGCGTCCCAGGTCCACCAGGTGCCCCAGACCGGACGTCCCCAGATCGAGCCCGACAGTAAGGTCACGGTGATGAAGAGCACGCCCAGTTCGGCCGCCCCGTGCGCCAGATGGTCCCATCGGGATTCGCGCCGCCACAGATAAAGAGCGCTCGCCGCGGCGACGAGCAGCAACGCCGCGTACGCGACAATGACGCTGGGGACGTGCACGTACATGATACGCTGCGGGATGCCCTGCACGGCCTCGGTCGGCGCGACGACGAGCGCCCAGGTGATACCGGCCAGCATGAGGGTCACGCCGAAGACCAACAGCAGCCGCATCGAAGTGCTCCCGACTGAATTAGCAGCCTCGTGTAGTCTCACTCATTGTACACCGCCAAACTCTTCCAGGCGCTCGTCGATGATCCCAGCGCTTCATTGACGCTGGTTCCTGCACAAAAGCACAGCAACGCCACTGCGTGGCTGGCCTTGAATCCGCTGCATGGACTCCTACAGGGATTTCAAGAACTCGACCAGGTCGTTCTTTTCCTGTTCACTCAATCTCAGCTTCTGGAACCGGTTGTAGTGCTCCACCACCGCGCGCAGAGTGGGAAAACGCCCATCATGGTAGAAGCCGGGCCCCTTGATGCGCGTCCACAGCCCCGGCAGCGGCGCGGTTCGATACCGGTTGTCCGGCGCCCGGTTGGCCTGAAAGTCATCGATGCCGATTTCCTTCCCCGTGTGCAGCGGCCAGCCCGGTTCGACATAGAGGGGCGGCACGTGGCAGGTCGCGCACCTGGCTTTGACTTCGAACACCGCTTTGCCTCTTACCGCCGCCTCGGGGTTGAAGGATCCAGCGGGCGGCTTGGGCGCAGGGATGGCAAGCTGGTAGTAATGCAGCGCGGCCAGCTTCGAGCTCACCAGGTCGGGAGTATTACGGATATTCCAGGCCCCGGTCCTCGCGCTGACGGGATATTTCTTCGGATCCCTCAAGCGTGGATCATAGAACGTTCCTTTCCCTCTCAGCTCCGTGTTGGCAACATAGGCGTTCCAGTACGTCACCGTGCCCCACGCACCCGTCCAGGTATGGAGGTTCACCCCGGCCAGCCCGAAGGCGTTGGGAATGATCGTCGCGGCCGGTTTGCCATCGGGCCGGAACGCCTTCCCATCCTTATCCAGCTCGGCGTCGAACTTCCCGGGCCCCCAGCTCATGAGCACCTTCTTCACCGTCGCCTCGTTGACGCGCAGGAGATCGGCGATCGCCTTGAGATTGGGCGACAGCGCAATGATGGCGCCGGCATTGAGATCCCGGTTGCCCCAGCCATCCAGCCGGTGACCGATCCCCGGGGCAAACGCGTTATCCACCGTGGAGTGGCACACCGCACAGGTGAGGCCGATCGACTGGAGACGTCCGTCTTCCCGGACGCGTCCGACGACACCCACCACCGCGTTGAGCTTCAGCAAGGCGACGGTGGTGGCAGGGTCCTCCAGATTCACCTGACCGGCTTTGATCTGGTCAACGAGGGCTGCCGGAAGCGCATCCATGTCGACTTTCAGGCCCACAGAGAGAGCGGTCTTGGGACTGACGCCCGGCCCCACGCCGCCGAGCTTCGCGCCCGCGATGACCCGGTGCAGCCGCAGCGTGTCGCTCCAGAACGCCTCATCGCCGAACGTATCGAAGCGGAAGATCTGTTTCCCTTCCTCGAGCATCTTCTGCGCATTCTGGGTGATCATCTGGTCGAATTCCGTCTGCGCGGGTTGCTGTGCGGTAGCGGTGGTGGGCCGTCTGTGTGGCACACGCGCGAGACCGATGCCCAGAGCGACGCCGACGACGAGCATCAGGATCAGGATCCTGGCTTTCATGACGCCACCTCCGGTTCCTCGCGCTGCCGTTCGCTATGTACCCAGAAGGCTCCTGCCTCTCACTCTATTCATCGACGATGGCATCGAACAGAAGCAGGCTCGAGGCAGCAAAGAGCATGTCGAAAGCGCCCAACAGCTGCAATTGAGGACGCAGCGTCTCCAGCGGCTGGCCATCGATGATGCCTGCCGTCGCACCGACGGCCGCGATCAGGACCGGGAGAATGACCGGCAGCATCAGGATCGGCAGGAGCGCATCACGCAACCGCGTCTGCGCGACGATCCCGCCAAACAGCGTGCCGGCCGCCGCCAGGCCCGCGCCGCCGAGCGCGAGCGGCAGCGCAAGCGCCGGCAGACGCATCCAGATGGCCTCGGTGAACAGGGCGCCAAACGCCGGGATCGAGACGACCTGCACCGCGGTCAGCACGGTCCAGTTCGCCAGGGCCTTGGACGCGAAGATCATGCCCCGATCGACCGGCGCCAGCCGAAGCGCGGCCAGGTCGTCGCGCTCGGCGGCAAACGTGCGCCCCAACCCGATGGAGGCGGCGAACGCGTACGTCACCCACATGGCCGCGGGCGCGGAGGCGGCGGCGTCGGTTCCCGCCGCTGCCAGAATGATCACCAGCAGCAGCGCGAGGAGTCCCATCGTGGTGACGATCTCGCGCGTCCGCCATTCGAGGCGCAGGTCTTTGCCGAGCATCAGCCACAAGAGGCGCATCGCGCCCGCTCCTGCCTCCCTGCTCACCGTCTTCCGGCGAACCACCGCGCCAGCTGCGCGGCATCCAGCGACCCTGGCGACACGGCGTCACTCAGGCGGCCGTCCCTCAGCACCGCCGCTCGTCCGGCCAGCGCCTGCGCCTCACCGAGGTCGTGCGTCGCAAAGAGCACGGCGCGGTCCCCCGTCCCCTGGCGGATCATCCCCTCCAGGCGCCGGGCGGCATCGAGATCAAGACCCGTGAAGGGCTCGTCGAGGATCAAGAGCTGCGGGTCATGGAGCAAGCCGCGCACGAGATCGACCTGCTGGCGCTGGCCGCGCGAGAGGATCCGCGCCCGCCGGCCGCGCAGCGGATCGAGCCCGGCGGAGGCGATGGCGCGATCAACGCCCGACGCCGGAACGCCGTAGAGGCCCGCGAAGAATCGGAGGTTCTCCTCGACCGTCAGCCCGTCGTAGAGAAGGGACTCGTGCGGCAGCAGCCCGATGCGGCGGCGCACGATCGATGACGGTGCTGCCGGCTGGCCAAACCAGACTGCCGTCCCGCGGGTGGGCGCAGCCAGCGTCGCGACCAGACGCAGCAGCGTCGACTTCCCCGACCCATTAGCCCCCAGCACGGCGACCGTCTCGGCCATCCGCAACTCGAGGTCGACGCCGCGCAGCACCGGCCGGTGGCCATACGTCTTGGTGACGCCGGAGAGGAGTACCGCGACGTCACCGCCGGACAGGTCGTTCACCGCAGCAGGTCCACCAGCGCCTCGACCGACTCGATGCGGTGAAGGAAGAACGGATACCCGCGGTACCCGGTGACCTCGGCGTCTTCTTGCCGGCGATCCACGTGGCGTAGCGCTTCCTGGACCGCCTCGATCTGACCCGCGACAGCGACCTGCAGGATGGTATTGATCTCCCTGATGCGCTGTGTCGCGGCGCGGCGCTGGCGGCGGGTGGATCCATCGGACTTCTCGAGCTCGCGGATCAGCGACCACTTCTCTGCGACGAGCTCGCGGTGGGGACCGCTGTCCGCGGACAGAAAACGATCCGGATTGTGCTGCAGATCGAGCAGCGTGCGGTGGAGCCGGTGGCGCCCTTCATCGGGTGGGGCGGCGTCGCGGAACGGCAGAAACAGCGTGGCCGTGGCGATCGCGTAGGCCGGCGGAGCAATCCCAAAGAACTCGCGCACGATTGCGTCGGTCGCGCGGTCGTATCGCCCGCCGCCGATCCCGTGGATGAACAGATCGGCGACCACGAGGCGCTTAAACGCCGTCATCGTGAGCGCGCGAGGTCGCAGCGGGACGGACGCAAACGCCGGATCGTCCGGGTCAGACGGCAGCGTCCCGACGTCGCGGCCGCGCGCGACCAGCCGTCCGGTGCGCTCGTTCACGAAGAGCGGCCAGCGCCGGCCCTCGCCGACGTACCAGAACGGGGCTTCCACGTGCTCCTGGTCGATTTCCAGATCGGGGAACGGCTGGGCCGGGGTCCGCACCCCGTAGTGCTCGCGATACGCGACAAGACACGCGTTGTGGACGGAGGCGAAACGACGGGGCTCGCGCAGGATCGCGCTCGCGAACCACCGGAACGATCTCGAGCGGACAAGGAACGAAACCGGAATGTCCAGGTAGGGCCTCGGTCCCTCCAGCGCGCGGCGCCACGCGGTTACCGCTCCAGGCAATCCCTCGCCCGTGGGCGGAGGCAGGTGCGCGCGCGCTCGATGCCATCCCTCGACGATAGCGGGCTCAGTGATGGTCGACAGGTGATCATCGATCGCCGCGGCGAACGTGCGCCACTCCTCCGCGGTCGGCGACGGCAGCAGTTCCGCGGGCACCTCCTGACCCGGGTGCGCCAGCGTCACACGCGCCCGCGCGAGGCGACCGTCGGCCCGTGGCCCTTCAGCGGCGATCTCGTCGGTGGCGTCGCTGTCCACGATGACGTTCAGGCCCGCGCCTCCGGCCGGCACAACGCGCGCCATGGCCAGGTACTTGATCCAGATGCCCGGATGGACGAACACGGGTTGATGGCCCGTGGCAATGACGAGGTCCGATCCGAAGGCGGGCACGTCACGGCCCAGCGCGCGGGTATACGCTGCGGCCAGCGGCAGAATCTCCTCGCGGGCCGCGCGGCGTAAATCATCAAGGCGGATCCCGGCGATCTCTGTCGTCGTCGCGTCGAGAGCCGCGCGGTTCGCTCTGGCCAGTCCGAGCCACCCGGCGAAGGGCGGCGTGCCCACCGCCGCGGGCGAGGTGCTCGGGATGTCGACTTCCATGGGCGGCCACTCCATCGGACCCACGCCGGGCGGGGTCATCAGAGAATGCCGTCCCATCGGACGACGCCGATCTCCTCGCGGCAGACGAACGGCTCCCCGTACGCTCGACCGATCAGGCGACCGAAGTAGCGTGCAAACTCACGGACCGCGTCCAGGACCCATGTGTTGCCGCGCGCATCGCTGAACTGCGAGGCGTAGGCGGTGACCGCGGCCATCTTGGAGTCCATGTAGCCAGAGATGTCGACGATAAACGAGGGCTTGACATGCAGAGCGTAGTGCGTGCTGAAGAAGTGGTACACGCGCGCGGGGTAGTGCGGTTCGCCGCGCATATCGGTCTTGGTGAGTTTGGCCCAGAATCGCGCGGCCTCGCCGATGGCGCACGCCGCGACATGATCGGGATGCGCGTCCACCCAGTAGGGGATGAACAGCGCATCGGGCCGCACGTCGCGAATGACTTCGGCCACGAGATGCCTGGCTTCCAGCGTGTGCTCCAGCGAGCGATTGGGGAGATCGAGGGTGATCCGCCGGCCAACCCCGAGCAGCCCGGCGGCCTTCGCGGCTTCGACGGCGCGGCGCTCGGGCGTGCCCAGCGGCGTCGGCTCGCCGTCCGTCAGGTCGCAGAGCACGACCTCGTGCCCCTGGGCCAGCAGCAGGCAGATCGTGCCGCCCATCGCGATCTCGATGTCGTCGGGATGCGGACCTAGGGCGAGGAGACGAGCCACAGCTGCACCTCGCGCTCGAGCACGTCCTCGTAGTAGCGGCGCCGGACGGCGGCGTCATCGAGTCCGCCCCAGAATCGTCGCTCCGGGTTCTTGTAGATCCGCGGAGTGGCCAGTTCCTTGATGCGCAATCGATGGTGCGCGGCCTGGACCCACACCTGCAGCGGCATTCCGTACGACAGCTCTGTCAGATGGAGACGGCGCAGTGCCTCGACCCGGTAGGCCTTAAATCCACAGAAGGCATCGGTGATCGGGTGGCCGGTGATCTTCCGGAGCCGCGCCGTGATCTTTCGATTCAGCTCCCTCCGGTCTGGCGGCGGGTCATCGCCGCCGACCTCCGGATCGAGATACCGGCTCCCCGAGACAATATCCGCATCGTCGAGCGCGGCCAGGAACTGGGGAATCTGGCGCGGCTCGTGCTGGGCGTCGCAATCGATCGTCACCACCGCGTCATAGTCGCGCGCCATCGCGTGGGCGAAGCCGTCGATGAGCGACTGCCCGTAGCCGAGGTTAGTGGCATGGGTGATGACCGAGACCTCCGGGTAGCGCCGCAGGATCTCCGGCGACCGGTCTGTCGATCCATCGTCCACCACCAGGATATCCGCGGCCGGGGCGGCCTCCCGGACCTGCTCGAGCACCCCTACAAGCGTCGCCGCCTCGTTGAAGAGCGGAATCACCACGAGGGCCCGCATCACCCAGCCTCAACGCGCGCGCCGTGCCGCGGATTCCTCGTCAGAGGATCTTGACGCCGTTGATCTGCAGCTTGAACCCGCAGCCCAGGAACTGCGCGGCGCGCCGGCACATGAGCATGCGCCCGAGGAAGATCTCGAAGTATTCCATGACCTGTGAGATCGCCGTATCGATCGTGAGCTCGAGCGTGACCGTCTTGCTCTTCTCGTCGACCCGCAGGAACGAGTGTTCCACGGCGTAGTTGACCCGATCGTGGATGTCGAACGTCTTGGGATCGGGGTTGCGCACCCGGCTGCGGTGCACGTCGGATTTATCCGCGAGGATCACGGCCGCCCCCGCGGTGCTGACCGGCTCGCCGTGCCGCTCCTCGTGATTACCGATTGCGCCCATCACGACGGCCCGCTCCTCTGGGGGCATCCCCATCCGCAGCAGGATGCGGTCGGCCAGCATCGCGCCCGTGTGCTCGTGGTTGAGCCTGCTCACCAGGTTGCCGATATCGTGGAGGTAGGCGCCGATCGCGGCCAGCTGCACGGTGCGCTCGTCATGCGCCAGGCGGCGGAGCACGTTGGCGGCGATGTTGGATGTCAGCGTCGCGTGCCGCAATCCGTGCTCGGTGTACCCGATGACACCCGTGTACTCGTTCGCCTTCGTAATGAAGGCCTCGACCTCGGCGTCCTTCTTGACATCGTCGAGTGTGGGCAGCGCCAGTCGGATGCTGGGTTCGGTCACTCCTCACCCTTCGAGCGGACGTAGCTGACCGCGCCCCGGTCGGCCTTGACCCGGAGGTTGGGGGCGAGGTCCAGCGACAGGACATCGTCCTTGATGTCGGCGACCGTGGCATGGATGCCGCCGACGGTCACGACACGATCCCCCCGCTTCAGCGCACCGAGCATTTCGTCCCGCTTGCGTTTCTGCGCGCGCTGGGGCCGGATCATGATGATATAGAAGACGACGAAGATCAGAACCCAGAGAATAATCACCGCAAACTGCGGCTGCTGCGCTGACATACGTAACCTCCGGCCGGGTAAGAACGGCTCAACAATTTTCCACGATGACCGGCGAACTCCCTGCCGCGCATGCGCGGGGTGCGCGGGTTCCCGCGTGCGGGTCCAACGCGGATCTCTCACCACGCGGTCGCATACCCGCCCAGCACCTCCGCCATCCACGTGCTGTAGCGACCTTCGTCCAGGGCCGCCCGCGCGCCCTCGAGCAAGCGTCCCACGAAGAAGAGGTTGTGGTACGTGGCCAGGCGCGGTCCCAACATCTCATCGGCCTTGAAGAGATGCCGCAGGTAGGCACGGCTCGTCTTCGCGCACACACGACAGGCACAGCCGGGATCGGGCGGCCCCATATCGTCCCGGTAGGCGGCGTTCCGAATGTTGAGCCGGCCAGAGGCGGTGAAGATCGTGCCGGTGCGCGCCACGCGCGTGGGCAGCGCGCAGTCGAACAGATCGATCCCGCGCGCGATCCCCTCCAGCAGGCTGCGCGGCTCCCCCACGCCCATCAGGTAGCGAGGGCGCTCCGGCGGGAGCTCGGCAATGACCGGCGCAAGCAGGGCATAGGTCAGCGTGCGCGGCTCACCGACCGACAGTCCCCCAACCGCGTAGCCCGCAAAGTCGAGCGCGGCTGTTCGTTGCGCGGCTTCGGCGCGCAGGTCGGCATCGAACCCTCCCTGGACGATGCCGAACAGCATCCCCGATCCGTCACGCGCGTGGTGCTCGCGCGCCCGCGCCGCCCACCGGAGTGTCTGCTCGAGCGCCTCGCGTGCCTGCGCCGGCTCGTGCGGGTAGCCCAGGCAGACGTCGAGCGGCATCTGGACGTCGGAATCGAGCGCGCGTTGGAGATCCACAACACTCTCTGGCGTGAACCGGTGAACGCCGCCGTCAAACGGCGACCGGAACGTTACCCCCGCGTCGTCGACCGCACGCATCGCGGCGAGGCTGAGGACCTGGTAGCCTCCGCTGTCGGTGAGGATCGGCCCCGGCCAGCCCATGAAGGCGTGCAGGCCGCCGCCGCCGGCGACGATCTCCGAGCCGGGGCGCAGGTACAGGTGGAACGCGTTGCACAGGATCATCTGGACGCCTGACTCGGCGACCTCGTCCGGCGTGAGGGCTTTGACGGTGGCATTGGTGCCCACGGGCATGAACGCCGGCGTCTCCACCGTCCCGCGCGCAGTATGAAACCGGCCGCGGCGTGCGCCGCCGGCGGAGGACCGCAGGACCTCAAACGGCATGAGTTATGGATAGATACCGCGGATCATGAGGGCTTCGGCGACGCGCGCGATGGCGCGCTGCAGCGCGGCCAGACGGAAGTTGATCTCCTCTGCGCGCGCCACGGCCTCGACGTCCCGGACGCTGCGCACCATCAGCCGCTCGAGTCGCCAGTTGATATCGTCCTCGCTCCAGAAGAGGCTTTGCAGATCTTGCACCCACTCAAAATATGATACGACCACGCCGCCGGAGTTCGCCAGGATATCGGGGATGACTGGAATCCCCCTGGCCTCGAGGATGGCGTCGGCATCAGGCGTCGTAGGGCCGTTGGCCCCTTCAACGACCATCTGCGCGCGAATGCGATCGGCATTTTCGCCCGTGATCTGGCCCTCCAGGGCGGCCGGGACGAGGAACGTGCAGGGGAGTTCGAGCAGCTCGCGGTTGGAGACCGGCGTCGCGCCGGGAAAACCCACGACGGTGCCCGTCTCGGCCACGTGCCGCAGCAGGGCCGGAACATCGAGGCCCCGCTCGTTGTAGATGCCGCCCTGCACGTCGCTGACAGCGACGATCGTGCAGCCGTCTTCCCACATGAGGCGTGCCGCGTGCGATCCCACGTTGCCGAATCCTTGGACAACGACCGGGGCGCCCTTCCACGGGAGGCCGAACAGGCGCGCGGCCTCGCGGGCGGCGATCATGACACCGCGGCCGGTCGCTTCGGTCCGGCCGACGGAGCCCCCAATGGACACGGGTTTGCCGGTGACCACCGCCGACACCGTGTGCCCACGGTGCATGCTGAAAGTGTCCATGATCCAGGCCATGATCTGCGCGTTTGTGCCCACGTCGGGCGCCGGGATGTCGCTCTGAGGATTCATGAGCACGGTGATCTCGGACGCGTACCGGCGCGTGAGACGCTCGACCTCGCCGGAGGAGAGTGTCCGCGGATCGACGATCACGCCGCCCTTCGCGCCGCCATACGGGAGATTGACCAGCGCGCACTTCCACGTCATCCACATGGCCAGCGCGCGAACTTCGTTTAGCGTCACGTCCTGGTGGTAGCGAATGCCGCCCTTGGTCGGGCCGAGAATCACGCTGTGGTGCACGCGGTAGCCCGTGAAGACCCGCACCGTGCCGTCATCCATCTTGACCGGAAAGTGGACGGTTAACTCGCGCTGGGGGGTCGACAGGAACTCCTCAATGCCACGCTTGAGCGCCAGACGCCGGGCCGCCTGCGCAAACTGGCGGAGCGCCATTTCCCAGGGATCGTCTCTCGTGGCGACTGGGAGCGGTGCCGGCCGGCTTGTGACCACTCATCCCCTCCTCCCCCCGCGATACTATTGTCCCCCAAGGAACGAAGCAAGACACATTCGCCGCGCCGCCGGCGGTGTTCTGCCAACGGCTACCCACCGCAGCAGGTATTCCCACCACGGGACAAGAAGGTGACAGGGCGGCGACCCGCTACGACCTCAGGAGATCGGGATGCCTGACGAGCCAACCTCGGGCGAACTCACGCGCGACGAGAAGATCGCGGCGTTGAAAGCCAAAGCCGACGCCCTGCGGGCCGCGCGGGCCGCCGCACAGACCCCGGGCGTCCCCCAGGCCGGGGCGACCAAAGTCGCTGCGCCGGGGGCGGGTGTCGAAGTCCCGGTGTCGTCGTTGAATCCGGGCGGGCGGCCTGGTAGTGTGCCGCAAGCCCTGGCGGTGGAAGTCTACGGAACCATCAACAACAGCGTCGAGATCCGGGGCGCCCCAAGCGAAGACGAGAACCTCAAGAAGCTCCTCGGCGGGCTGGGCGCGTACCAAAATCCCCTGCGGACCAATGCCTGGCAGGTCGACTACCGCTACTACGCCGAGGCCCGCAGGCGGCTGGAAGCGGCCGGGTACAAAGTGACCGAGAAAGACTTCCTCGGACGACCTCTCAGGGACTGGAGTCCCACCTCACGAGGCTGGACCCGGGTCGCGTCGTAGCCTGTTCATCGGCCTACACGATCAGCATTGCGTCGCCAAAACTGTAGAACCGGTAGCGCTCGCCGATCGCTTCATCATACGCGCTCAGAATAGTCTCGCGTCCGGCGAAGGCCGAAACAAGCATCAGGAGCGTTGTGCGGGGCAGGTGGAAGTTCGTGAGCAGTACCTCCACCGCACGGAAAGCGAAGCCGGGGAGAATGAACAGGCGGGTCATCGCGCTGCCGGCGCGCACGCAACCCGCGCGCGCATCCGGACCCGCGGAGGACACCGCGGTCTCCAGGGCGCGCACCGTGGTTGTGCCGACGGCGACCAGCCGACCGCGCCTGGTGTTGATGGCCTCCGCGGCCGCTGGTGTGATCGTGTAGTATTCCTCGTCCATGGTGTGATCTCGGACGTCGGCGGCGGTGACCGGCTGAAATGTGCCGAGGCCGACGTGCAGGGTCAGGCTCACGACCTCTATGCCCTGGGCGCGAATCCGGTCGAGCAGCTCCGGCGTGAAGTGCAGCCCGGCCGTGGGAGCGGCAACAGCGCCGTCTTCGCGCGCATAGACGGTTTGATACGCGGCCTTGATCGCCGGATCGTCGCCCGAGGTTCGAATGTACGGCGGGAGCGGCGCCCCGCCGAGGCGGTGGAGCACATCGAGCATCTCACCGCCACCGCGGAGCCGCACCGTGCGGCGTCCGTCGGGAAGACGCTCCCCGATCTCGACGGTTGCCGTACCGTCGCCGATGTCGACGAGCGCGCCCCGGTCAAGGCGACGGCCCGGGCGCACGAGCGCTTCCCACGCTCCGTTGGCCCGCGGGCGCAGCAAGAGCAGTTCGATCGCCCCGCCGGTCGGCCGCCGCCCCCGCAGGCGCGCCGGAATGACGCGCGTGTCGTTGACGACCAGCACGTCGCCGGGCTTGAGGTACTCACCGATCTGGTGGAAGAGGCGATGCGCGATGTGGCCGGTGGCCCGATCAAGCACGAGCAGACGTGAGGAATCCCTGGG
The DNA here is from genome assembly GCA_052386995.1 of Armatimonadota bacterium. GTDB lineage: Bacteria > Sysuimicrobiota > Sysuimicrobiia > Sysuimicrobiales > Humicultoraceae > JBQTJP01. The sequence continues at coordinate 13,850 of JBQTJP010000216.1, read as the reverse complement.
TGACACCGGCCGTTGCGCGATGAGTTCCGCAGGCAGCGTGTAATCGAAATTGGCCAGGCGCATCGGGGCCGCGGGCCCTTCACGGGCGCGGGCCGACGCGCACACCCGTGTAATAGTATCGAAGGATCTCGGCGTGGTCGCGACCAGCCAGGGCCAGACCCCGCGCGCCCCACTGGCTCATGCCCACGCCGTGTCCGAACCCGCGCCCGGCGAACTCGACCGCGCTATCCCCGGCGGGGCGGACGACGAACAGCGTGCTGCGCAACGCGCTCGAGCCGATGACCGTACGGAACTCGGCCCCGCGGATATCCATGGTCCCGCTTGTTGCCTGCACCCGCAGCGTCACCACACGTCCGGACGGACTCGTGACCGCAGTCGCCAGGCGCTGGACCCCGGCAAGTGGACGGCCGGCCCGTGAGAGACGCGCTTCGATCGTGGGCAGATCCAGGCGTAGCGTCCACTCGTGGTTGGGCGCTTCCCGCGAGTGCGGATCCGCCACGCCGCGGAGATGCGGCAGCATCCCGCCCCAGACGAACTCGCTGCTCTCTGTCGCGCCGCCCGAATCGGTGTGGAACGGCGCGAACACCGCGCGCCCATCGTAGAGCAGCACCAGCCCGCGTGTGGCATCCACGGCCGCGTTCGTGCGCGCATCCTCCGCGGCGACCCCGCCGTAGACCTGCGAGTCGGTCGTCGCGCGGACGTCGTACCCCTCACTCGCGTACCGGCCGGCGCTCTGCACCGCAAGTGACCGTGCCGCGATCGCCTGCGCGCGCAGGGCCTCTGACGGCCACCCCGGGTTCATCTCGCTGCGGACGACCCCGTAGAGGTAGGCCTCGAGGTCGAGCTCGTTGATCACCGTCACCCGTCCCGCGGAAGTCCGGCGTATCTCGATGATCCCCCGGTACGGCCGGCCGTTGACCGCGAGAAGCCCGGCGCGCGGCGCCAGCCTGACCGTGCCGCCAAAGACGGAGCCCCCGACTTCGACTCCTTGAATTCCCGGGCGCACCGTCAGGCGGCCGCCTTCAGTCGTCTCCCGCCGGCCGGAGTCGAGATCGGCCGCCTCGAGTGGACCGTCGGCGCCGATTGTCACCGATTCCTGCGCGAGCAGCAGGCCCACGCGGACGAGCGCGGGCGCCTGGGCGCGCGTCGGACGCCCGGGGGCGACCACCAAGACGCCCATCACGAGGAGGAGACAGAGGCGAGCGCGCACCGTTTAGCGACGCAGGACGAAGTTCAGAATGAGGGTCAGCAGGACGCTGATCAAGATCATCGTGCCGATCGGCACGTACACGACGAGGCTCGGCGTCTTCACGAGGACCACAGGGCACCCTGCACCCGGGGGCCGTCCGGCGGCGCCAGCCCCAGGTGAGCATACGCCGTGGGGGTCGCGCGGCGTCCGGTTGGCGTGCGCGCGATGAATCCCGCCTTGAGCAGGAATGGCTCGACGACTTCCTCCAGCGTCTCGGTATCCTCGTGCAGCGAGGCCGCGAGCGCCTCGATCCCGGCCGGGCCGCCTCCATACGTCTGGATGAGCGTTCGCAAGAGATCGCGATCCAATCCGTCTAGGCCCTGGTGGTCCACGCCCTCGAACTCGAGCGCGTCTTGCGCCACCGACCGCGTGATGATCCCATCGGCCCGCACCTGCGCAAAGTCCCTGACGCGACGGAGCAGCCGGTTGGCGATCCGCGGGGTCCCGCGGGACCGCCGGGCGATCTCGCGCGGGCCGTCGGCGTCGATGTCGACCCGCAGGATCCCGGCCGACCGCCGGACGACCTGGGTGAGCTCATCATCGGAGAAGAAGTCGAGATGATGGAAGATCCCGAAGCGCTCGCGCAGCGGCGAGGACAGCAATCCGGCGCGCGTGGTCGCCCCGATCAGCGTAAACGGCCGCAGTTGATAGCGCAGCGTCCGCGCGTGCTGCCCCTTGTCGAGGACGAAGTTCACGCAGAAGTCCTCCATCGCCGGGTAGAGGAACTCCTCGACACTGCGCGGCAGGCGGTGGATCTCGTCGATGAAGAGGACGTTCCCGGCATCCAGATTGGTCAGGATGCCCATGAGATCGCCGCCGCGCTCGAGCGCCGGTCCGCTGGTGGTGACCAGCTCGGTTCCCATCTCGCGCGCGACCACGCCGGCGAGTGTCGTCTTGCCGAGCCCGGGCGGCCCGTGCAAAAGGACATGATCGAGCGACTCCTCGCGGCCCCTCGCGGCCTCGATGCTGATGCGCAGCCCTTCAATGACCCTGGTCTGTCCGATGCACTCGTCGAGCGTCGTGGGCCTGAGGCTGCGAAGGGCCTGCTCGTCCGCGGCGGTGGGCTCGATGTCGATGGGCTGCCGGCTCATGCGGGCGCCTCTCGCTCGAGGCGGTAGACTTCCTGGAACAGCGCTTCGGCCGAGTCGATCTGCGGCGCGCGCTTCAGCGCTTCATCCACCATGCGGCGCGCCTCGGCGGCGCGGTGCCCGAGCTGGCGTGTGAGCACTTCGATGACCTCCTCGCGGAAGTCGGGTTCAGTGGGCTTGGCCGGACCGAACGGCTCGCGCAGCAGCGCGTACTTGCCCATCTTTCCATTCAACGCCGCGATGACCTTCTCGGCCGTCCTGCCGCCGATACCGGGGAGGCGGCGCAGGAAGGCCGCGTCACGGCGCTCGATCGCGTCGGCGATCGTGTGCACCGGATGCACCATCGCACGCAGCGCTTTGGTGGGCCCGAGGCCGTCGACGGTGATGAACCGCTCAAAGAACTCCTGCTCGACTTCCCGGAGGAATCCCACGAGCACCGGCCGCGGCTGGTTGGCCGTGGCGTGATACGAGATGAAGAGCTCGAGCGTCGCGCCATCGCCCGCCGGGAGCGCCGCTGCCACCACCGGCGGCAGCGACACGTCGTACCCCACTCCGCCCGCTTCGACCAGCACCCTGCCCTCCTCACGCCGCATCACGCGGCCGCGCAGATAGCCAATCATCTCGGCAGCGAGCCGATGCGCGCCATCCCGGCGTAGGCCAGGGCCAGCGCGTCGGCAGCGTGAGGGTCCGCGAGGCTCCGCAAACCAAGGAGGGTGCGTACCGACGCCTGCACCTGGACTTTGCTGGCGGCGCCAGACCCCGTCACGGCACGCTTGACGGCGCTTGGCGCGAGCGTCATCACGTCAATCCGCTTGGAGGCCGCGGCCAGGCAGATGATCCCGCGCACGTGTCCCAGCACGATGGCCGTGCGGGGGAACCGGCGATGGGCGAAGAGGTCCTCGAGCACGACCAGCGTGGGTCGCACATCGCGCACGAGATCCTCGACTTCTTGATAGAGCTGGTGGAGCCGCGCCCCGAGATCCTCACCCCGCGTCGAGAGGGTGCCGATCTCACGCACCTGCGGGCCGCCCGGCCCGACGCGCAGCACGCCGTATCCCGTGCGCCGTAAGCCCGGGTCGAATCCGATGATCAGCGATGACGGTGCGGGACGCCGGCGGGTGAGCGTACGAGAGGAGAGTGGCGACGAGGCGGTCGGCATAATCGAACCTGCGTTCGATTATATCACTGCCGGAGTCGCCACAATAACAGGTCTACGTCGCGAAGCCCAACTGGGCGGCGACTTCTCTCTGTCCCTGGTCCAGTGTAAGGAAGATGAGGTCCTTCCCTGTCGGCGCCAGAAAGAGCGCGTTCGCCAGATGCCAGAGATCAGCTCCTCGCACATATCCAGCACTGACGACGCGATCAAACTCAGGGGTGAGTTGCCGATTCGGAAATATCCACGTGACCCATGACAGCATGACGCCACCGGTGTCCTTGACTCCTTCTCGAGAGAGCGCCGAACGAAGCTCGGCCTCAAGCAGGTTGGATGAAAACAGCCGGTCAAACCGGCGAAGACGAGCGGCAAGGCGATTCGCAGCGGGCTCGCCGAACGCGATTGCCACAAAGCAGGATGTGTCAATGTACGCCAGCCTCACTCGCGCGACTCCAGGAATCGTTTCAAGGCCCCTGGCTTCTTGACCAGCCTCCGAGGGCGGTCAATCGGTTTCGGCGCTGGACCGAGCACGCCTTCATCCTCAAGGCGTACCAAAGACTTCTCCAAACTATCCGCCCTCGCCTGAATCGGCCGGATCTCCGCGACGTTCCGGCCACGGTAGGCGATCAACACCCGCTGGCCCGCCCGGACCCGGCGAATGACTTCGCTGAACTTGGCCTTCGCTTCATACGTGGAATACACGGTCACCTGTTCGCTCCCCACTTCATGCCAGTATACTCTGCTATGACCAGTCTGACTAGTCTGATTCCAGAGCGAGAGATACTCCCCGTGGATAGTCGGCTCGGGACGGCCGCCTGTACGGGTCGGTTACCCTACCTGCTGGAGAATCTCGTCTGGGATGTCAAAGTTGGCGTGGACGTGCTGCACGTCGTCGAGGTCTTCGAGCCCTTCCAGCAGGCGGAGCACCTGCTGGGCGTCCCGCCCCTCGACGCGGACCGTATTCTTCGGGTGCATCGTGATCTCGGCACGCGTGACCGGCAGGCCGCGCTCGACGAGGGTCTGCTTGATCTTGAACGTGTCCTCCGGCCGGGTCACGATCTCGAAACCGTCGTCGGTGATGCGCACGTCCTCGCTGCCCGCTTCCAGCGCGGCCAGGAGGACCTCATCCTCCGTGTGCTTGCCGCGCTCCACCGCGATGAGGCCCTGCCGCTCGAACATCCAGGCGACCGAGCCGCCTCCCATCGTGCCCCCGTTGCGCGTAAAGACCGCGCGTACCTCGCCCGCGGTCCGGTTGCGGTTGTCGGTGAGCGCTTCAACCATCACCGCCACCCCGCCCGGCGCGTAGCCTTCATAGACCACGGTCTCGTACTGCGCGCCCGCGAGCTCGCCTGACGCGCGCTGAATCGCCCGCTGGACGTTGTCGTTGGGCAGCCCGGCCTCGCGCGCGCGTTCGATCGCCGTCCGCAGGCGGATGTTGGCCTCGGGATTGCTGCCCCCTTCCTTGGCCGCAACCGCGATCTCGCGGGACAGCTTGCTGAACAGTGTCCCACGGACCTGATCCACTTTCTGCTTCTTGATCTTGATGTTGTGCCACTTGGAGTGCCCCGACATGCGTGCGCCCCCTAGCGGCCCGCCGGATCGGGCCGGCCGTCCGCGACGGTGATGATGCGTGAGATACGCGCTCCGTCGAGGCCGACGGCCTGTATCGTGATCACGTAGCGGGTTCCCGGCACCCGCGATGCGGGGCGGAACTCGTAGGCAAACGTTCCGGCGGCCGTCGTCTGCATCGCGACCTCGGCCACCCGCGCGCCCCCACCGGCTCCTTCGGCCGTGACAAAGATCGTCACGATCGCACCGGGCGCCGACGAGCCGCTGATCAGGAACGGCGGCAAGAGAGCGGCGCCATCCTGGGGATGGTTGACGACGAGCTGAATGGGCGACCCGTCGGCGCTCCCAGCCGCAGACGTCGCGGCGAGCTCGTAGCGGGTGGGCGCCGACTCGCGGGTGAACACCTCGCGGCGAGGTGCAGAGCACTCCGACGTCGCGAGCAGCCATGTGCCCGCGCACACCGTGGTGACGACGACGCCCTCGGGAGGCGACCAGTCGGTGGCCGGATACTTGGCGAGCGCGGGGCGCATGAACGCCGCCCAGGTCTCGGCGGGGATGCCACCGCCAACTACTCTGCGCATGGGTGTGTTGTCGTCATTCCCCACCCAGACCGCCGTCGAGAGATGCGGCGTGTACCCGATGAACCAGGCGTTGCGGTAGTCGTCTGTCGTGCCGGTCTTCCCCGCCGCCGGCCGGCCGATCGCGGCCGCGGTCCCGGTGCCGTGCAGAATGACTCCCTTGAGAATATCGGTCATCACGTATGCGACGTCGGCGCGCAGGCCAACCCCACGAAGGGGACGGTGCTCTTCGAGCACCTTTCCGCGCGCGTCGGTCACCTTCACGATCGACATCGGCCGCACGCGCAGCCCGCCGTTGGCCAGCGTCGAGAAGGCCGTGGCCATCTCCAGCGGGGTGACCTCGGCAGTGCCGAGCGCCAGGGAGAGATGCGGCTGGAGCGGAGACTCGATCCCCATCTTCTTCGCGTGCTCGATCACCTGATCGGGACCCACTTCGCTGAGCATGCGCACCGCGGGCACGTTGATCGACTTCTCGAGTGCGCGGCGCAGGGTCACCGGGCCGGAGAACCGGCGGTCGTAGTTCTTGGGGGACCAGTCCTTCGTTCCCGGAATCTTGAACGTCAGCGGCGAATCGTCAATGACACGCGTGGGCGGGATCCCTCGATCGATCGCGGTCGTGTACACGAACGGTTTGAACGCCGATCCCGGCTGCCGGCGGGCCTGCCACGCGCGGTTGAACTGGCTGGCCTCGAAGTCCGTCCCGCCGATCATGGCGCGTACGGCGCCGGTATTGGGGTCGACCGCCACCAGAGCCGCCTGGCCGATGTTGAGCTTCCGCTTCTGGCCGTTGGCGATGCCGGTGCGGACGGCCTTCTCGGCCAGAGCCTGCATCCGCGTGTCGAGCGTGGTGTAAACCTTCAGCCCGCCTTTGTAGACCATGTCCTCGCCGTAGGTCTCGAGCAGGCGCGCCAGGATGAACGAGACAAAGTACGGTGCCCGGATCCCGGCCAGGCTCGCGTTGGGCGGCACCAGCGTGACTTTGGCCACGCGCGCGGTGGCGGCCTCCTCGGTGCTGATGAATCCAAGGGACGCCATCTTCGTCAGCACAGCCTCCTGACGCTGCTTGGCTCCCGCGAAGTTCCTGTACGGCGAGTACAGCGACGGAGCGCGGAGCAGGCCGGCCAGCAGCGCGGCCTCAGGAAGCGTGACGTTCTTCACCGGCTTCCCGAAATACACGCGGGCGGCCATCTCGATTCCGTAGGCGCCCTGGCCGAAGTACACCTGGTTGAGATACCGCTCGAGAATCTCTTCCTTGGTGAGACGCCGCTCGATCTCAATCGCCAGCAGGATCTCCGACACTTTCCGGCCGATCGCGCGCTCCTGCGTGAGGAAGACGGTACGCGCGAGCTGCTGCGTGATGGTGCTGGCGCCCTCCACGAGCTCGGCCTCGCGGACGTTTCGCCACAGCGCTCGGGCGATGGCTCGTGGATCCACGCCCCGGTGACTGTAGAATCGCTCGTCCTCGATGGCCAGGACCGCCTGGCGGATGATGGGTGGGACGTCGGTGAGCGGAACGACCTGCCGATTTTCACGAAAGAGCGAGGCGATGAGCTCGCCGCCGTCGGCGTAGATCCGGGTCGCCTGACTCGGCGGTGCGTAGAGCCGAGAGACATCGTGTGCCTGCCGGCCCACGGCGACGGCCACGCCGACCAGCACGCCGCCTCCGATGAGCAGGACGAAGCCTCCCAGCGCGGTGGCGAGGATGGCCATGGCCCACCGCGAACGGCGGCGCGATCCACGGCCGCGGGTCCCGCGTCGCGGTCGGTGATGCTCTGAGGAGCGCGCTGACCTCATGACCTCATCGGCAGGAGTCCCGCAGGTGATGAACTTGCCCTATTGTAGCACACCGTTGCGGCGCTCCTTGGGCGGGGGCGCGCCTTGACCACCTGGTCGCCAGCGTGCTACGGTCGCCCCACAGGAACGGGCCGCTCACATGCGCAGCGCAGAATCGAAGACCAGACGGGACGGCCCCGGCCTTCTGCGGCCGGTCGTCGTCAAAGTCGGCACGACCACCCTGTGCGGGGACGGCCGGCGGCCACTTCCCGCCCGGCTGTCTTCGATCGTGGGACAACTCGCGTCGCTGCATCGATCGGGTCGGTCTGTCGTCCTTGTGACATCCGGCGCGATTGCCACCGGCGGGGCGGCGTTGGACCTGGACGGCTCGCCATCGCTCGCGGAACGCCAGGCGCTGGCGGCGGTCGGCCAGCCGCTCCTGATGCGCGAGTACGCGCGCCGGTTTGCGCGATACCGGATACACGTGGCGCAGCTCCTGTTGACCGCCGACGACCTCGCGGTGCGAAGGCGTTACTTGAATGCCCGCAACACCGTGGTGGCCCTGCTCCGACGCCGCATCATCCCGATCGTGAACGAGAACGACACCGTCGCCACCGACGAGATCCGCATCGGTGACAACGATACGCTGTCGGCTCAGGTCGCGATCCTCGTCGGGGCAGACGTTCTCTGCATGCTCTCCGACGTCGACGGTCTCTACACCGGGGATCCGCGGCGCGATCCGGCCGCGCGCCCGATCCCCGAAGTCGCGGCGTTTACGCCCGAGATCGAGCGGGCGGCGAGACGAACGCTCTCGGCCCTCGGCACCGGCGGCATGTCAACGAAGGTGGCGGCGGCGCGTCTGGCCACGGCGGCGGGATGTACCGTTGTCGTGACCGACGGCCGGACGCCCCGTGTGCTGGAGCGTGTGGCCCGCGGCGAGCGGCTGGGCACATGGTTTCTCCCAGCATCACACGCCGTAGTCGGACGCAAGCGCTGGCTGGTTGCGCGCGGCCGCGCCCGCGGCCGAATCGTCGTCGACGACGGGGCGGCGCAGGCGCTGCGTGAGCGCGGCAGAAGCCTGCTCCCTTCGGGAATCAGCGAAGTGCAGGGTACCTTTGACGCCGGAGACCTCGTGACGGTCGTCGATCGCTCGGGCCACGAGATCGCCCGCGGCATCACGGCCCACGGCCGCGTGGCCCTTGATCTCATGAAGGGCCGTCGCAGCAGCGAGATCGCGGGCATCGCCGGAGGTCGCATCGAGGCGATTCACCGGGATAACCTGGTGCTGTCGTAGCGAGGCGGCAGATGCGGGAACGGACGCTCAAACCCAGGCACCTCGACGCGAGGAAGATCGCGGCGATGGTCGCCCGCGCGCGGGCCGCGGCCGCCGCGCTGCGTACGCTTACAGCGGACGACAAGAACGCGGCGCTGCTCCGCCTGGCACAGACCCTCGAGGCACAGACCGACACCCTGCTACGCGCAAACGCCGAAGACGTCGCGGACGCGGAGGACGCGGGTGTGCGGCCCGCGCTGCTGGATCGCCTCAGACTGACGCGGGAGCGCGTGGGCGCGATGGCCGATGGCCTCCGCGCCGTGGCCGGGTTGCCCGATCCTGTTGGCGAGATCATTGAGGTCCAGACGCGGCCTAACGGCATGCGGATCGGTCGCATGCGTGCGCCGATCGGCGTCATTCTCATGATCTATGAGGCGCGCCCGAACGTCACGCTCGATGCCGCGGCGTTGTGCCTGAAAGCCGGCAACGCCGCGATCTTGCGCGGCGGGCGTGAGGCACGCCGGTCAAACGCCGCGCTCGGCGATCTGCTGAGCCGCGTTGGCCTCCCCGACGGAGCGGTGCAGGTCATCGCCGACTCCGATCACGCGCTCGTCACCGCGCTCCTCGGCGCGGAGGGGATCGACCTGGTCATTCCGCGCGGCAGCGAGGGACTGATCCGATCGGTCGTCGAGCACGCGCGGATGCCGGTGTTGAAGCACTTCAAAGGCGCCTGCCACCTGTTCGTCGATCGTGACGCCGACCTCGCGATGGCGCAGCGCCTCGCGCTCAATGCCAAGGTACAGCGGCCCAGCACCTGCAACGCGCTGGAGACCCTGCTGGTCGACGCGGCCGTGGCCGGCGCGTTCCTTCCCGGAGTGATCCGATCGCTCCACGAGGCGAACGTCGAGGTTCGGGGCTGTCCGCGCACGCTGTCGATCATGGCCGGGGCTGACGCGGCTCTCTCGCGGGCAATCATCCCGGCGACGGACGCCGATTGGGGCGCTGAGTACCTCGACCTGGTGCTGAGCGTCCGCGTCGTTGACGGCCTGGACGACGCGCTCGCGCACATTCAGCGCCACAGCACCGGACTCGCGGACGCGATCGTCACCGAAGACGACGAGCGCGCGCGCCGCTTCCTTGCCGCCGTCGACAGCGCCGCCGTGTTGGTCAACGCGTCCACGCGGCTGGTGGACGGCGCCGAGTTCGGTCTCGGCGCGGAGATCGGGATCAGCACCGACCGCATTGGCCCACGCGGCCCCATGGGCGTGGCCGAGCTCACGTCGTTGAAGTGGATCGTGCTCGGTCGCGGGCAGGTCAGAGAGTAGCCGGCCGCACCGCCGCGGCGCGCGCGGAGGTCACGCCAAGGCACTCAGCCTCTGCGTCCACCGCACCAGCGCTTCCATGAAGGTTTTGATCCGTTCCCGAGTCTCCGGATCGGTCAGGTTGCCGTCCGCGTCGAACCTGCGTCGCGCTTCATTGATCAGCAGTTGAGGAGACGCCATGACCATTGCCCGCTCGTGCAGGAGCATCTGCCGCAGCTGCATCTGGGCGCGCGCCGTCCCTGTCATCCCTGGGGAGGCTCCCATGATGCCGACCGGTTTGTCGGCCAGCCCGGATGTGCTCGGCGGACGGCTGATCCAATCGAGCGCGTTCTTCAACACGCCGGATACGGAAAACAGATACTCGGGCGTCACGATGAGCACGGCCTCACTGACGGCGATCTCGTTCTTGATCGCGGTGATGGCGCCGGGATAGGCGGTGGCCTCGAGGTCGAAGTTGTAGGCCGGGATGCCCTCGAGCTCCACGATAGTCACCGCTGCGCCAGGCGGCACAAGCTCCCTTGCGGTCCGCAAGGCGCCACGATTGAACGATCCCTTCCGTAGGCTCCCGGCAAACCCGAGGATTTTCAGGGTGTGGCTTCCCCCGCTCCTTGCGTCATCCGTGGTGTAGTGACCCGAAGTATACCTTACCCAGGACTGATGGACACCTGAGGCGGTAGAGCCTGACTGGTTACGGGGAGGGCGACCTACTCGTCCCGCTGTTCGTCAACCTGGTAGACGATGGTCCCGTTGTATCTCGAGGTGAGCTCACGGCCTTTGCCTTGCATGGCGGCGGCGACGGCTTCGCTCGGGTTGTTCACGCCCGTCACCTCGATCTGGCGGACAAGGGCGGGCAGCTTTACGGTGACGACGAACTTCTTCCCCTGATTGGGGAACGGAGTGATCTTCGCGTCGGGCTGACCCATTCTAACCATGCCTCCCCCTGATCGGGCATACGAACGCCCTCCAAGGCAGGGGCTCGATTGTATTGTGGTGGTGCCCCCTTTCACCCGTTCTTAGACAGCGGGGGTCCGGGCGGTGGTCGGAAGGAAGGCGCCAGGCGAGTTCTCGAAGTCGGTACGTTTAGAACGCCATCTACGCGCTGTGTTAAGGAAGGATCCTGTGCCGACCCTGCCGACGGGAACGGTCACCTTTCTGTTCACCGACATCGAAGGCTCCCTCGGCCTGATCCAGCGCTCCGCGGATGCGGCCTCGCAAGCCTTCGCCGAGCATGGACGGCTGCTGCGGGACGCGGTCGAGTCAGGGGGCGGACACGTCTACCAGGATCAGGGAGAGCGATTTCTCTTCGTCTTCGAGCGGGCCAAAGACGCGCTCCTTGCCGCGATCGCGGTGCAGCGGGCGCTTGCCGCGCATCGGTGGCCTGAAGGCATAACGCCGCGCGTACGCATGGGGCTTCACTCGGGAGAACCAACGTCTTCGGGGCATGACTACGTCGGTCTCGATGTTCATCGCGCCGTTCGCATCTGCGCGGCCGGCCACGGCGGGCAGATCCTCCTGTCGCAGACCACGCGAGACCTGGTGGAGGCCGATCTTCCCACGGACATGGCCCTCAGGGATCTGGGCAACCACCGGCTCAAGGATTTGCTGCGTCCCGAGCACATCTTTCAGCTCGTCCCTGCCGATCTCCAGGGCGTCTTCCCACCGCTGGTCACGCTCGATGTGCTCCCAAACAACCTGCCGGTGCAATTGACGAGTCTCGTCGGCAGAGAGCGGGAGATTGCCGAGGTCAATCGTCTGCTCCCCACCACGCCGCTGCTCACCCTCACCGGCGCAGGGGGATGCGGGAAGACGCGGCTGGCCCTCCAGGTCGCCGCGGATGTGTTGGAAGCGTACGCCGACGGCGTATGGTTTGTGGATCTTGCGCCGATCTCGGATCCCGCGCTCGTTCCCCGGACGGTCGCGTCTGCCCTGGGTGTCCGGGAGCAGCCGGGCCGGTCGATGCTCGCCGTGCTCACCGACTACCTCGGGCCCAAACATCTGCTTCTCATTCTCGACAACTGTGAGCACCTGTTGTCGGAGTGCGCGCAACTCACTGACGGTCTGCTTCGCGTCTGTCTCCGGTTGCGGATTCTGGCCACGAGCCGGCAAGGGTTGGGCATCGCCGGTGAGCTGACTTACCGCGTGCCCTCGCTGTCGGTTCCGGACCTGCGCGATCCGGGGCTCAACGGCCTGATGCACTATGGCGCCGTCAGGCTCTTTGTCGAGCGCGCGACATTCGCCTCGCCGACCTTCGCGCTGACGCCGCAGAAGACCCGGGCGGTCGCGCAGATCTGTGCCCGCCTGGACGGCATTCCGCTGGCGATCGAGCTGGCCGCGGTACGGGTGAAGGCGATGGGTGTGGAACAGATCGCCTCGCGGCTGGACGACCGCTTTCATCTCTTGACAGGAGGAAGTCGCACGGCGTTGCCTCGCCAGCAGACCCTGCGGGGGATGATCGACTGGAGCTACGACCTGCTGCCGGAGCCCGAGCGTGCCTTCTTGAGACGCCTCGCGATCTTCGCCGGAGGGTTCACGCTCGAGGCCGCCGAGGCGGTCTGCACGGGAGACGGCATTGCGAAAGACGACGTGATCGAGCTGCTGACGCACCTGGTCGAGAAGTCGCTGGTGATCTCCGAAGAGCACGACGGGCACGAATGGTACCGGGCGCTGGAGACGATCCGGCAATATGGTTTGCGCAGGCTCCAGGAAGCTGGTGAAGAGCCGGTGCTCCGCGATCGGCACCGAGACTGGTATCTGGGCCTGGCGGAGCGCGCGGAGATCGGCACGCAGGGCGCCGCGCAGGGGGAGTGGCTCGATCGCGTGGAGAGAGAGCACGACAACTTTCGGGCAGCGCTGGAGTGGAGCAAGACGACGCCCGGCGGCGCGGACGAGCGCCTACGTCTTGCGGGCGCACTGTGGTTTTTCTGGTTCATGCGCGGCTACCTGAGTGAAGGACGCGATTGGCTGGAGGGAGCGTTGTCAGCAAGCCCGGCCGCGCCGCCGTCCGCTCGGGCAAAGGCGCTCAATGGGGCGGGGCTGCTCGCATGGCGCCAGGGCGACGACGCGCGCGCGGCCGCACTCGGTGAGCAGGGACTGGCCCTCTGCCGGCAGGTGGGATACCAGCTCGGCGTGGGCTCCTCGCTGCACACCCTGGGCCTCGTGGCGCGGCGCCAGGGGGACGACATCCGCGCAGCGGCATTGTGCGAGGAGAGCCTGGCCGTGGTGCGAGCGGCGGGATACAAATGGGGCATCGCGCACGCACTCGACACGTTGGGCGATCTGGCCAGACACCAGGGCGACTATGATCGAGCGGCCACGTTGCTCGAAGAAAGCCTGGACCTGTTCCGCGAGCTGAAAGACAACGGGGGCATCGCGAGCTCCCTCTACTACCTCGGCTTAGTCGCGCTCCAACGCGGAGATCCCTCGCGGGCCAGCACGCTCTTTGAGGAGTGCCTGTCGTTGTTCCGAGGGCTCAAAGACAAAGGAGGCATCGCGTGGGCGCTCCACCACCTGGGGAGTATGGCGAGAGATCAGGGCGCGGTTGAGCGGGCCGCGGCGTTCCTCCAGGAAAGCCTGGCGGCGTTTCGGGAGTTGGGGCAAAAGTCGGCCATCGCCGCGTCGCTGGAACGGCTTGGCGGTGTGGCGGCGGCGCAGGGGCGGTGGTCGCGCGCGGCGCGTCTGTTCGGAGCGGCGGATGCCCTGCGCCAGGCCAGTGGCTCACGTCAGCCGGCGTCTGTGCGCGCGGACGCCGAACGCGACCTGGCCGACGTGCGCGCCAAGATGGGCGAGCAGGCGTTTGCGTCGGCCTGGGCACATGGTCGCGCGATGGCGCTCGAGCAGGCGGTCGA
>JBQTJP010000215.1:0-1752 GCA_052386995.1 Armatimonadota bacterium | reverse complement strand
AGCAGGGCCAGTGGAAGTTTCGCAACAAAGTCCTGGCAGTTACCCCGAAGATGGGTTTCGTCAGGGGATGGACGCGAGCGCGCTCAGCTGTGGAACCAGCGCCATCTTGACGGCATCCTCGGGGATGAACGCCACGCCGCTCGTCCGCACCGTGGCCACAGACCACGACGTCGCGTCTTGTCCCCACAGGAGCTTCGTCCCACGAGCGGCTGGCTCGAGACCCATGATCACATCCCCGAGCTCTCTCTGCCCGTTCCCCGACACTCCGGCGACACCGACGACCTCGCCCGGCAGGATCGTCAGCGTGATGTCGGTCAAGCCTACCGCCCCTCCGTTGCTCCTCGTGTGGACCCCGCGCAATTCGAGCAGTGGCTGGGCGGAAGCATCCGGAGCCCCGGCGCGCGATGCCGACACCTCCTGGGGCATCGCCCTAAACATCAGCGATACCAGACGGCTCTCCGTCGCCTCCGAACGCATCAGCGTGCCAGCGACGCGGCCGCGCCGCAAGACCGTGATCCGATCGGCGCAGGCCAGCACTTCCGAAAGCTTGTGGGTGATGAAGACCACGGCATAGTGATCCCGCCGCAGGCCGGCAAGGACGCCAAACAAGGCGTCGATCTCGTGCGGCGCGAGCGCCCTGGTGGGCTCGTCAAGGATCAACAGGCGCGCGTCGGCCAGGACGGCGGGCAGGTGAGACAGGCAGAGCGCGATGTTTTCGGCGACGGTCATGGCCGGAATCAGCGTGTATTGCTGAAACACCATGCCGATGCGCTGCGTGCGGGCATCGTGGGGTGACCGGATCGTGACGGCGTGGCCATTGAGCAGGATCTCTCCCGCATCCGCTCGATAGAAACCGTAGAGGATCTTCATCAGGGTGCTCTTGCCGGCGCCGTTCTCTCCCAGGACCGCATGAACTTCGCCGGCGTAGATGTCCAGATCGATGCGATCGTTGGCCAGGATACCGGGGAAGGACTTTGTGATGGCTCGCGCGGAGAGCACGGGTTCCGGTGTTGCGAGAGATTGATCGGCTGCGGTGTCCATCAGTTGTCCTGTGGCGCCCCGCACATTCGGCCGGTACCAGTCTCGATTATACTCGACGCCCCGTGAACACCGATCGGGCGTAGGCTCCTATCGGAGGGCCTCCTCCAACGGAGCGGTCTACGGAAGTTCCTGCCAGGTGAGAGGCGAAAGGAGGACGTGCTCGGTGCGTGTCAGCCCGACGGTTCGCAGAACACCAGGATGGTATCGGACTACGACGAGGCCGTCTTCGTTGACGAAGCCCTGCCCTGCCACGATCGCGCCCAACACATCTACGCGTGCCTTGAGGACCTCCACTCCGGTGCTTGCGAAGAGCAACCCGTCGACGATGGCCACGGCATCCCGACCCAGCCGGATGATTCCGCCATCACCGGAGACGATCACGCCGGGAAGAGAGGCGGTCTTCGGGCTGTGCCGCACTTCAAGCCGCGCACGATCCTCGAGGCGCAGCGATCCTCTCACGATGAGGGCGCCATCTTCGATCACGAGCGTCTGGGAAATGATAAGCGTACCTTCGACGAAGACCACTCCCGCGAGCCTGGCGTCTTTGCCTTCCCGCCGCTGCCGCTCAAGATACGCGAGCACGCGATCAAACTGGTCAGGCGTGTACAGACTGTCCGGTTTGTTGGCCAGGACGCGGTCCAGTGCCCGCTCGCCGACGGCGCGATTCATCGCCGCGTTGGCCCTGTTGTCGCTCGCCAGCGCCCGGTAGGT
>JBQTJP010000214.1:0-14690 GCA_052386995.1 Armatimonadota bacterium | reverse complement strand
TGGCGTTCATCCACGAATGGCCCGAGGCGCGCGGCTGGCTCGACTACGTCGCGACCGCCTACTGGACGACCTATCCGGCGTGGGGCGGTGACGACGGCGGATGGGCCGAGGGGCCATCGTATTGGGGTGCCTACATGAACTTCATGCTGCACTTCGCCGTCGCGCTGCGCGCGGCCACCGGCGCCGACCTGCTGGCGAAGCCGTTCTTCGCGAACACGCCCCTGTACGCCCTCTACGCCGCGCCGCCCTATCACCGCCTGGCTCCCTTCGGCGACGGGCAGCACGGACGCGTCGAGCTCGGCAGCCTGATGTACTGGTTCTCATCGGCACTGCGCGATCCGGTCGCGCGCTGGTACGCGGACGCACGCAACCGCGGGCCGAGTGCCGATATCATGGGCGTCGTGCTCGCCGATCCGTCGCTGACCCCGCGGCCGCCGTCGGGCATGCCATTGAGCCGATCCTTCCCGTCGATAGGCCTGGTCGCAATGCACAGTGCACTGGGCGAGGCGGACAACGACGTCTATCTGCTGTTCCGCAGCAGCCCGTATGGGTCGTACAGCCATGGGCATGCGGATCAGAACACCTTCGCGATCGAGGGATACGGCGAAGCGCTTGCGATCGCCTCAGGCTATTACCCTTGGTACGGCTCACCGCACCACGAGCAGTGGACGCGGGAGACGAAGGCCAAGAACGGCATCACGGTGGACGGCGGGCAGGGACAGGCCAAACGGAGCATGCGGGCCCGTGGGCAGATCGAAGCGTTTGCGACCGGCAGCGGCTACGACTACGCCTCCGGTGACGCAACGGCGGCGTATGGCGAGCGTCTGCTGCGCGCGGTGCGCCGGATCGTGCACGTGCGGCCGGGCGTGTTCGTGCTGTACGATGACCTCGCCGCGCCGCAGCCGGTGACGTGGGAGTGGTGGCTGCACGCCCTCTCGCGCATGGAGGTCGCCCCATCCGGCCCGGGGTCAAGCGCGGGCGAGGTGCGGATACACGAAGGCCGCGCGGGAATGATCGCGCGCTATCTCGAGCCCGGCGATCTCGCGTTCATGCAAACCGACAGGTTTGCAGTGCCGCCCGAGGACGGTCGCCCGAACCAGTGGCACGTGGTCGCGTCCATGCGGACGCAACGGCCAGCAGCGGCCTTCCTCGTCGTGCTGATGCCGCACCGCGCCGGAGAGACGGCAGATCTGCCGCGCGTGAGCCGGGTGGAGGGAGAGGGGGCGCTGGGCGTTTCGCTGATCTGGCCGGACGGCCGGCGCGACCTTGTGGGCTTCCGGCGGCCGGGCCACGCCGGTCCCGCCAGGCTTGAGGGAGTCGAAGCCGACGCCGCCGCGTTTGCAATCGGGATGATGCCCGGCGGCGCGCGCCGCTGGCTGGTCGGTCAGGGTCGCCGTCTGGTGATGGGCGAGCGGGAGTTCCTGGCCGGGCCGCAGGAGCGGACGGTGGCGTCACCGTGAGAATGAAAAGCCATCAAGACGCATTTGGTCACGCGCTTCTCGACTATCTCAAAGGCAGAGGGAGTCTTGTAGACTTTGTCAAGAGAGATGACCGATATCTCGACGTCTCAGAGAACCGGAACACGTACCTGGCCGACTACGAGAGGCGGCCCGCCCATCACAAACATGCGATGAGGTACGTTAGAGGCAACGTGCTCGATATTGGCTGTGGGGCCGGCCGCCACTCACTGTATCTTCAACGTAAGGGCTTTAGCGTACTGGGCAGATTCGACACCGTGCTGATGCTGGGGGCCAACTTTGGGCTGTTCGAGAATTTCGAGAAGGCGAAGTGGCTGCTCCGAAGGCTTCACAGCGCGACCGTCGAGAAGGCCAGGATCGTCGCTGAGAGCCGGGATCCCTATAAGACGACTGAACCGTTTCACTTGACGTACCACAGACTCAACAGGAGTCGGGGCAGAATGGCGGGGCAGGTAAGGATCCGCGTTCGATACAAGAAGTACGCGACCCCATGGTTTGATTACTTGTTTGTCTCCAGAAACGAGATGCGCAAGATACTTGAGGGAACCGGCTGGAAGGTGAGCCGCTTTCTCTTTTCGAAGGGCCCGATGTACATCGCGGTGATTCAAAAGCAATCCAGGACCATCGATGCGTGACGCCTCGTCGTGCTTTGTGTGCGGCCCACAGAATTCGATCGGGCTCCACGCCCAGTTCACCCTGGATGGGAAGCGTATCGTCGGCGAGTTCGTCCCAACCGACCTGCACGTGGGATTCACGGGTCTGGTCCATGGAGGGATTCTCGCCGCGGTGCTTGACGATGCGCTTGCCTGGCTGGGGTACTATGTCGGGGAGGAGTTGGTGACCGCGCGCCTGGCGATCCGGTACCGGCAACCGGCGCGGCCCGGCCAGCGGCTGCGCGTTGAGGCCGAGGAGACCGGCCGGCGCGGAGCGCTGCGCCACGGACGCGCCGTGCTGCGGACGGACGACGGTCAGGTCGTGGCCGAGGCCGAGGCGACATTGCTGCACGCACCCGATCATGTCTGAGAAGCTTATCGCCACAAATAGACGCGCCCGGCACGAGTATCACATCGAGGAGGCCCTCGAGGCCGGCCTGGCCCTCACCGGGACCGAGGTGAAGTCACTGCGCAGCGGTCGTGTGACCATGGGCGACTCGTATGCACGCGTCCAGCGGGGCGAGGTCTGGCTGCACCATCTGCACATCCCGCCCTATGAGGCCGGGAACATCCACAATCACGAGCCGCTGCGCCCGAGGAAATTGTTGCTCCACCGCGGTGAGATTCAGCGGCTCACGGGCAAAGCCGAGCAGAAGGGCTACACGCTCGTGCCCCTGCGATTGTATTTCCGGCGCGGGGTCGCCAAGGTCGAGCTCGCCCTGGCGCGCGGCAAGAAGCTCTACGACAAGCGCACGGCGATCGAGGAACGCGAGGCCAGACGGACGGCGGAGCGCGCGGTGAAGCGGCATGTGGGTTCTCGTAAGGAGCGCGAATGACCCCACGAAATGGAAAGGCCGCCGGTGCGAAGGCGAAGGCCCCAGGGCGCGCTCGGGTCTCGAAGCGTGCGGACCCGCATGCCCGGGCGCCCAAGGAGCGCGAGGAGCAGGAGCGTGCCACTGGACCGGTCGTTGGCATTATCATGGGCAGCGCATCGGACCGTCCGATCATGGACGCTGCGGCCGCAATTCTTACCGAGCTCGGGATCTCGCATGAGGTTCGGATCGTCTCCGCCCATCGCACGCCAGACTGGGCGATCGAGTACGCATCATCGGCCGAGCGCCGCGGCATCAAAGTCATCATCGCGGGCGCGGGTGGGGCCGCACACCTCGCCGGAGTGACGGCAGCGAAAACCGTGATTCCGGTCATCGGGGTGCCCATGGCAACGGAGCATCTGGGAGGTCTCGATTCGCTCCTGTCGACTGTTCAGATGCCCAGCGGCGTCCCGGTCGCGACCGTCTCTATTGGGCGGGCGGGGGCAGCCAACGCGGCGCTGCTGGCCGCTCGCATCCTGGGTGTCAGCGATGCCGCAATCCGCGAACGCGTGCGTCGGCATCAACAGGCGCTGGCAGCAAAAATACGGGAGGCCGATCGCGCGGAAGGGGCTGCGCAACCGTCGTGAAGTGCCAACGCGACTGATCGCGGTAGATTCTGCCAATCCTGATCCCGACGTCATTCGCGACGCCGCGGCCACGCTGGTCTCCGGCGGGCTCGTCGCCTTTCCCACCGAAACCGTGTACGGACTCGGTGCCGACGCGTTCAACGCGCAGGCGGTCGAGCGGATCTTCGAAGTGAAGGGCCGGCCAGCCGACAACCCGATCATCGTGCACCTGGCCGATGCGGGGGCACTGCCGAGCGTGGTCGCGTCGGTGCCGGAAGTGGCGAGGAACCTCATCTCTCGCTGCTGGCCCGGTCCTCTCACTCTCGTGCTGCCCGCCGCCCCGGCTGTGCCGGCGGTGACGCGCGGTGGACTGCCGACCGTCGCAGTTCGCGTTCCCGCGCACCCCGTCGCGCACGCGCTGATTCGGGCCGCCGGCCGTCCGATCGCCGCGCCCAGTGCCAATCGCTCAGGCCGTCCCAGCCCGACGACCGGCCAGCATGTCGTAGCCGATCTGGACGGCGCGATTGACATCATCCTCGATGGCGGCCCGACGCCGGTCGGTGTGGAGTCGACTGTCCTGGATCTCACAGAGAAGTCGCCGACGTTGCTGCGTCCGGGCGGCATCCCGCTCGAGACTCTGGAGAACCTGCTGGGTCCGGTGGTGGTGGCGCCGAGAGCATGGGCGTCGGCGCTCAGTCGATCGCCGGGGACGCGGTACCGGCACTACGCCCCGCGCGCGCAGGTTGTGCTCATCGAGGCACAACCGGGTCGCGTCGCGACCGAACTCGCGGCCGCCGTCTATCGGCTGTGGGACAAGGGTCTACGCGTCGGCGTCATGGTGACCGCGGAGGCTGCGGCCAGCGTGCCCTTGGGCGCGGTCGTGCGCATCATGGGATCGCGCGCCGATCCGGCGGCGATCGCCGCGAATCTCTTCGCGCAGATGCGCGAGCTCGACGATGCCGGTCTGGACGTTATCGTCGTGGAGGGCATCGCAGAGCTCGGCGTGGGCCGGGCCGTGATGGACCGTCTCCGCCGCGCCGCGAGCACAGGATAGTGACGGAAATATCGAGACGTGCCCCCACGTTTGGGCATGGAGGACTTCACACAGCCGCTATCGTAGTACCTGTTGAAAAATTTGTGTTCGCGATCGTGGAGGCGTCTGTGGTCAAAGGACAGTTCATCAACTGGATCAAGTTTGCCTGGGCGAACATCAAGCAGGTGGAAGGGTTCATCCCAAAGCTGCGAGCCGTTGGCCGGCTGATTGCATTCCTGAGAAGGTGACCCCACATGTTCTATCCGAATGAGCAGTTTCCATTCACAAAGACATTGGAGCAGAACTGGCAGACTATTCGGGACGAGCTGCTCCGCCTCAAAGAAGGGAATTTCCTGGACTGGCCGGAGAAGCAGCTCTATGGTGAAGGGTGGAGCGTCTTTGGCCTGATGTCCTACGGGATCAAACTGGACAAGAACTGCAAGCTGGTGCCGGAAACCACGCGATTGGTGGAGCAAATCCCGGGCTTGACGATGGCCGCGTTTTCCCACATGAAGCCCGATACGCATATTACGCCGCACGTCGGCAACCCTGAAGGCGTCCTGCGGTGCCATCTCGGCCTCATCATCCCCGAAAACACTGGCATCCGCGTCGGCACTGAGACCAGGCGCTGGGAAGAAGGAAAGTGCATGGTGTTCGACGACACCGTCGAGCACGAGGCGTGGAACAGGAGCGACAAATCACGTGTCGTCCTATTGCTGGACTTTCGAGCGCCGGAATTCGTCACCAAACCCGAAAAGCCCAAAAAGGAAGGCCTGCTGGCCCGCCTCTTCAAGTCATAGAATTTCCAACCCACGCCCCACGTGTCGCGCACGCCCGCCCGGCTGTCGGCGGCCGAGCTCCTTGGCCATCGTGGTATAATATGAATACCGCAGTCGTGACCACGACCGAAACTATGGGGGCGAACGGTCTCGACTGGGTGGGAAGCAGCGAAGCTGCGAGCCGAGGTGGTCAGGTCCTCGTTAATCAACTGGCAGGCGCTCAAACGCCAACACACAGTACGCTCTCGCCGCTTAAATAGCGACGACGCTCCCCCGGTAGGGCCGGCGGCCCGGGGTTGAGCGACACAAGCCGGCTACCCGTCGCGGTCTCGGTCCGGGGCCGTGCCGGGGAAACTAATCGGGCTGGCCGCCGGATGATCCGGTCCGTGGGAGCACCGGTGGCGAGACCAAAGCACGGGCTACGCTCGTAGATGCTTTGCCCTCATCCACTCAGGACGCGGGTTCGATTCCCGCCGCCTCCACCAAAGATTTCCCAGTCAGGATGCGGGTTTCCGCCCGCGTCCTCCTCTTTTTGTGCACAAATTGTGCACATGGGATCCTCGCCAGGGGTCCACAGGAGGTCGTCCGGCCACTCCGCGTGCGTCGGCGTGATGGTCTCGAAGAGATGGCCGTACCGGTCCAAGGTGAAGCCCGCAGATGCATGACCTGCCTGCTGGGCGATGTACTTCACGTCCTTCGCTGCCGCGATCAGGAGGCTGACGAACTGGTGTCGCAGGTCGTGCCAGCGAATGGGTCTGCGGATGCCCGCCCGTACCTGTGCCCTCCGCCACTGGCGCTTCAGCCAGGAGCCGTCGCCAATTGGAGTCTTTCCGCGGTCTGGCGAGAATACGTACCCTTCGTGCCAGGGCACGGCCCGGAGGACACGGCGGACGACGGGGCTCATGACGATATCGCGGACCGACTGCTCGGTCTTGGGGGTCTGAGGGGACCGCTTGTAGAGGGACCGGGTGATCCGCAGCCGGTTCCGACGGAAGTCCACGTCCTCTTCGATGCGCAACGCCACCTGCTCGCCCCATCGGCAACCGGATAGTGACGCGAACAGGACCATCTGGAGCACTGGCGGCCTCAGCTCCGCGACGGCTCGCCGGAAATCCTCCGGCTCCAGGATGCGGACCCTGCGTTCTTGCGGGCGGAAGTCTGCGAAGTTCCTGCGTCGCAGGATGCCCCGCAGCGAGTTGGCCGAGAGAAGCTCGTAGTCAACCGTGGCTGTTTCCAGGATGGCGGCCAGGAGAGCCACGATGTTCAGGACCGACTTCTTTGAGAGGGTCGGGCGATTGGGGTTCGGTTTACGCTGGCTGTTGGAGTGCCGCTGCTCCTTTGCCTTCTTCGCGATCCATGCCTTGACCGCCGCTCTCGTGATCGCCGACAGTGGATAGTTCCCGAACTCGGGGAGGAGGTGGCACCTGAGGTACGTCTCGTAACCGCGCCGGGTCGATGGCTTCAGGTTGGTCGCCACTTGATCCCACCAGGTTGACTCGACGAACTCCAGCAATGTCGACGCCTTCCGGTGCGGCCGCAGGCCGAGCCTCCCGGCCTGGATGTCCGCGATGCGCTGGGCCCGGACCTTGACCGCCTCTCGGTAGCTGAAGCCGACTGACTCGCGTACCTGACGGCGGTGGATGTAGTACACGATCCACCAGCGCCGACCTCGCTTGTACACACCTGGTGCCCGGTTGTGCATGCCTGCAAGTTTCACCCTCTTGCGGCCCCCTACCTGTGCGCGTACGGTGCGCTGGGCGCTCGCTGTGCAGTTAGTCGACCCCGCACGAGAGCGTGCCGCAGATCACCTTGACGCTGGCTCCCACCTGAGCGTTGTATGACGCTCCAGGAATTCCTCAATGTCACGATGCCGGAACCGCAACTGGCGTCCTACGCGGAATGCCTTCAACCTGCGTGCGGCCACCAGTTCGTACACTCGGGGCAGCTTGACCTTGAGATATTGGGCCACCTCGTCTGTTGTGAGCAGTTCCTCAAGCCTGGTAGCAGTTAGGCTATTGGTAGGTGTGTCGGCCATCTCCTGGGGGTGGTCGGATTCTTCGTCGCGTCACCCCTGGCGGCCATGGCCACACCCATAGTGGACCGGGTGTTCGAGCAGCGGGGCAAAAATGAAGAACTCCCCTCCGGCGCTGAAAATGGCGGACAGGTCATACCCGAGGTTAGTCAAACCGGCGCTGGAGGAGAAAACGTGCCGGCCGTTGGGTGATACCGGTTTCGCCCCAAGGCAGGTTGGAATAGATTGCAAACGTTCTGCCGTATATAATGAAAATCGCGGACAGTGACGCGCCAGTCCCTGGAGCGAAGGGACCCGCCAGGGACTCTGCCACTTACAGAGGAGACGGAGGGAGAGCACATGTGTGGATGCTGCGGTCCAGTCATACGTAGGGAAGATGAGACCGAAGAGACCAGGGTCGAGAAGAAGACCGAGGAGGCTCGCCCCAAAGAGGACGAGCGGGGACGAGAGCCGGTGACCGTCCGGTAGGGGGGCCGGGACGCTTGAAGGAGATGGTTCATGGCTAGCTGCTGTATCCTCGGTGCGACCGGCGAGCCTGGGTCTTGCATGATCTGTGGAGCGCGCGGTCTCCCCGTGCCGCGAGAGACCCTGGAGCATCTGCTCAAGTCGGAGAAGCGCGTCGAGATGGTCGACGAGCCATACTACTTCTGCCAGACGCCCGAGTGCGACATCGTGTACTTCGCTGACGTACCGTTTCACTACTTCGACAAGGACGACCTTACCGTGCGAGTCGGCGTAAAGGAGACCGAAGATCCGATCCCTGTCTGCTACTGCTTTGACTTCACGGAGCGGGATATCATCGAGGACGTGGAGCGGCATGGGGAGGGCAGAATTTTCAAGGAAATTGCGGCGAACGTCAAAGCCGGGCTGTGCGCGTGCGAGATCAAGAACCCGTCGGGGCGCTGCTGTTTGGGCAACGTCCAGAGGGCAATGAGGAAGGCCCGCGTGCCCGTGACTGCGAGGCGGCACGGCAAGCAGGGCCGTGGCGGCGAAGTGACACCAGCACACGCGATCGCGCCCGAATCGTAGGAGGGAGCAAGCCATGGCATCTGAGCTGCAGACGAAGACGATCAAGGTACGCGGCATCACATGCGCAGACTGCGTGACCACCATCGCCGGCGGCGTGAAGCGGCTGCCCGGCACACAAAAGGTCAGCGGCAATCTTACCCAGAGCACGGTGAAGGTGGCCTTCGAGCCGGATAAGGTGTCCCTGGAAGAGATCGTGAAGGCGATCGAAGGGGTCGGGTATCCGGTTGAGCGAGTCGAGGACTGAGACGAACCTGTAGTGGATGGTTTTACAGGGAGGCCCGGTCATGCCCACACGTGACTTCGATGTCGTTGTTATCGGCGCCGGGATGGCGGGATTTGCGGCCATCGGCAAGGCCGCGGTGATGGGGGCGAAGGCGGCGATCATCGAGAGGGGCGAGTTAGGCGGAACCTGAGTCAACCGGGGGTGCATCCCCACAAAGGCCTTGTTAAGGTCTTCAGAGATTATGCGGTTGATGCGCCGGGCTGGCGAGTTCGGGCTCAGGGCGTCCGATCTGGGCGTAGATTTCCGGAAGATCATTGCCCGCAAGGACGCCATCGTGAAGAAGTCGGTCGAGAACGAAGCGTTCCTGCGGATGCTGAAAGAAAACGGCATTCCCTTGTTTGAGGCGAGCGCCCGGTTTACCTCTCCCCATGAGCTCCAGGTGAACGGGCAGGTCATCCGGGGAGAACGGTTCGTCATCGCGACAGGATCGGTTCCGGCCGTCCCACCGATCGAGGGGCTCAAGGAAACCGGCTTTATTACGAGCGACGAGGCCTGGACTTGCAGGCGCTACCCAAGTCGGTTGTGATCATCGGGGCCGGTGCCGTCGGCCTGGAGTTCGCCGAGTTCTTCGCCCCGCTGGGCTCCCGGGTGACCGTCCTGGAGATGCTCCCTCGCGCCCTGCCCCAGGAAGACGAGGAGATCTCGGCTGCAATCCAAGAGTATATGGAAGCGGAGGGCATCGAGATCCATACCAACGCCCGGGTCGTCCGTGTGGCGCGACGCGGCGGCGACAAGGTAGTCACCGCGGAGACCACAGAAGGAACCAGGACCTTCACCGCTGAGGAGATCCTGGTGGCCACGGGACGGAAGCCGCTGACGGAGGGGCTCGGCGTCCAGGCGGCCGGCGTCGTGGTCGAACGCGGGTTTGTGGTCAAGGACAGCGAATTGCGAACCTCCCAGGAGCACATCTTGACCGCCGGCGACGTGGCGGGGGGTTATCTCTTCACCCACAAGTCCGTTTACGAAGGCGAGATCGCCACGAACAATGCCGTCTCTGAGGTGGCGCTCGAGGCTGACTACATGGCTGTTCCACGCGTGACCTTCACCGAGCCCCAGGTCGGCAGCGTGGGGCTCTCGGAGAAGGAGGCGCAGGAAGCCGGGTACAACGTCCGGACGGTGAAGGTCTATCTCAAGGACATGGGCAAAGGCCCAGCCATCGGCGAAACACAGGGATTCGTGAAGCTTGTGACCGATGACAAGACCGGCAAGCTTCTCGGGTGGCATATAGTAAGCCACCTGGCCAACGAGATCATCATGGAGGGGGTCCTGGCCATCCGCAAGGGCCTGACCGTGATGGATATCGCCAACACCATTCATCCACACCCGACCATTCCGGAGATGGTGCGGGCCGCGGCGAAGACCCTGGTAGAGGGCCCGGGTCGGCTGTCCTGCTGCGGCTGACCTGTCGAGACATGCCTGCGTCGCTGGTTGACACCTCCGATCCTGAGCAACTAGACTAAGATACGTATACGAGATCGTTGAGGTCACTCGGTGAGCAGAGTCGCTGCCCGAAACCGGTGGTTCTTGTCTCCGAAATTCCTCGGGTTTGGCCTTCTTGCACTCATGACGCCGTTCGCGGTGGCAGGAAGCATCCTGGATTTTCACCCTGCGGACTCCGACGTGCTCGTCGCCGGGTGTCTGTTCCTCATTGGGATCGCCGCGGTCACGGTGCCGGTCGTTTGGGCCACAGATCGGCAGCGGACTTCCACCGTAGGACGGGGTCTGAGTGGTCCTGAGGGCTTTCGGTCGCCTCTGCTCCTGCCTCGTTCCAGGGCTACTGGTCCGCCCCTGCTTGCACTTTTCCAGGTCTCCCAGCGCTGATATCCTCGCACCAATCTAGTCGGTCCGCAGACGGTCAGCGGTATCCCAGGGCCAGTCTGTGGGCGCGCAATCACGATAACGCCGTGGAGGACCCTATGGATGTGAATCAGCGCTGGCCCGTAAGGTTCCGGTATCCGATCATCGCTCTGGCAGGGCTCCTTGTGGTGATGGTGGGGCTGGCTTCAGCCGGTGGGACTTCGACCGATCTGGAGCGAGAAGCCGGCCACGGACTTCTGCGGCTGCCGCGCAGTAGCGTCGCGGACGTCCTCCTGAGCGAGAACGGGCAGCTCGCCGTAGCGAACGCTGTGACCTTCGACCGTGAGAAAGGGTTCCCGGAGCGGCTTGTATATGTGGTGGATCTGCAGGCACGGCGACTTCATTCGCATCTCGTTCTCCCGGCCGTCAGTTGCTGCGCGTTCCCGGTATTCTCCACGACCTCTGATGGACAGGTTGTGGCCATTGGAGGGGCCGATCGTGTCGAACTCTTCAGCCCCAGCGGTGCGAAGTTGATGGATGCCGCGTTGAAGGACCCAGCGTTCAATACGGCGCTGAAGCTCTCTCGTGACGGCCGGATCATCGTCGCGGGGCAATCGAGCGGCCGTATCACGGCCTTCCAGCGAGGCCGGCCGGAGCCACTGTGGAGCACCCAAATTGGTGAAGACCTGCTGGACCTTGCGATCTCCGGCGACGGTCGGACTGTCGTTGCGGCGACGCTGGAGGCGGTCTCAATCCTGGCCGGAGCCAGCGGTTCGGTGTTGAAGCGCATCCCCTTAGAGCCGGCGCTTCCTGTCGCCGTAGCGCCAACGGTCAAGGGCGACCGGATCGCCATTGCCTGGAAGCGCGACCCATGGCAGAGCCGGGATGCCAGGGTTGTCGTCGCCATGCTCTCGAACGGGCGATGGGTATGGAGGCACACCCTTCAAGAAGGAACGATCCCGCTCGTACAGGTGGACGCCTGGGGGAAGTGGGTGGCCGTCGGGGACTTGATGGGCGCTCAGGGCGCCCTGGTGTCTGGCACAGGCAAGATCGCATGGCGGTCTGACGCAAAACGCGCGGCCGTCACCGTGGCCAGCGATGGACGGGCCGCGATCGCCGAAGGGTCTCGCGTTGAGATTCGGGATCCCGCGGGCCAGGTCATCTGGCGGGGAACGCTCCCAGGTATGGCGCACCTTCTCCGTCTCGCCGGGCCCACCCTGGCCGTGCTTGGCTCGAAAGATTCCCGGGATGTGGTGGCTGACCACCTGTGGTTTGTGCATATCGGCGCGGAGTCCAGGTAAGGCCGCGCGAAGTGCCAACCGCGGAGAGCGACTCACGAGGATCGTTGCTCTGGGGGCGAAGAAGATGACGCAAAAGTCCGGTAGAGACCGGCAGCAACAGCCGCAGCGGGTGGTTGCTGGGTCCCGGCGCAATGGACTTCTCTGGGCCGGCCTGGGCATTCTTGCCGTTGCGATCTTCGCAGCGATCTTCACCAGCATGGCCTCCCAGCGGCAGCCTGGAGCGCCTTCGGTCGCGGCCTCGGGAGTCATCGGGACGCGGGTGGGGGACACGGCCCCCGACTTTCGTTTGATAGACATTAATCGAGTGACGGTAACCCGCTCCAGCCTTGTAGCGGAGAGGCCCGGACTCATGTTCTTCACGGCGACGTGGTGCCTGCCATGCATCGAAGGGTTGATGCAGCTGATGAAGTTCCAGGGGGACATCGGTGGGACGCCGTTCAACGTGCTGGTTGTGTTCGTGGATCCCAAACAGACGGATAATGACCTCCGCGAGTATCGAGATCGGTTTGGCTTTCCGAAGACCTGGTATTATGCGCTGGACGGCGACAACATGGTCAAGAAATATGGTCTCCGCTATCTCGACACCAAATACGTGCTCAACCGCTCAGGGACGATTCACTACACGGACTTCTATCCCGCCGACTACAATACGTGGGTCCGGGCCCTGGCGACTGTAGGGATTGGTCGTAGGAGCGGTCAGTGACATGAGCGTGACCGCGACCGGACGGTGAAGCTAGGTGCCTGACCCCGGATTTCTTGCGTTCGCGGTATCGGCCGGCGCAGCCGCGACCCTGAACCCCTGTGGGTTTGCCATGCTGCCGGCCTATGTTGCCTACTTCCTGGGGCGTGAGGAAGACGCTGCCAGCCCGTTCCGCGGCCTCATCGGGGGGCTGCAGGGCGGCATTGCGATGACGCTCGGGGTCTTGGGCGTCTTTGGGACGATCGGTGCGGTGCTGTCACTGGCCAGCCGGGGGATTTTGCGCTATTTCCCGTGGGCGAACATCGCGATTGGCGTGGCCATCGTCGTACTTGGACTCGTGATGCTCCTCCGTCGATCGGCCCAGGTGGGACTCGCCCTTAGCAATCCCTTCTCCTACAGGCCTGAAGTGGTGACCGACCGGCGGGTAAGCGGACTTCTGCTCTTTGGCGCCGGCTATGGCATCGCGTCGCTGGGGTGCACGCTGCCCATCTTCCTGGTCGTGGTGACGCAGGCCCTGGCTGCCGGGGGGCTTCTCGGTGGGGTCATGGTGTTCATCGCCTACGGTCTGGGGATGGGGAGTATGCTGCTGGCATTGTCTCTTGCGGTCGCCACCGGCAAGGGCGTCATCGTGCGGGGACTACGCAGCCTTGTCCCCCATGTACGCACGCTAGGGGCGGTCGGCCTGATCCTTTCGGGCAGTTATCTGATCTACTATCAGGTAACCGTCGGACGCTCGCTGCTGTTCCTGCGATAGATGGGGGAACGTTTTGACGCTATTTGAGCTAAGGGTTGCGAATGCCTGGACGCACGTATGGCTCGGTCTGCTGATCCTCACCGTCGCGCTCGTCGTGACGGGCTGCGGCGGCAGGGGCGAACAGCAGACCGGTGGCCAGCCGAGTCCTGCGCGCGGGGCTGCGGTGAACGTGACCGAGGAGGAATGGGCCATCGGTTTCGGCGGGGCTGCGGTCAAGGCCGGGAACGTGAGGTTTGTGATCAAGAACAACGGCGCGGTCGAGCACAACTTCGTGATCAAGGAACTGAACGTGCGCGTGGAGGGCCTCCAGCCGGGGATGACCAAGGAGGCTAGGGTGGACCTCAAGCACGGAACCTACACCGTGGTCTGCGACATCCCTGGGCATGAGGAAGCGGGGATGAAGGCTACGTTGACCGTGACGGAGTAGCCACGTCAAGCGGAGCGGGTCGAGGAGCGAGGGGATGTCAAGGAGCGCTGAGCCAGTGGTGAACTGACCAGTGGAAGGGCTCGGCCGCTGCGGCCCGCTGGACGAAACTTGCCACGCTCAGGATGCGAGCAGGCTGGGCCGGGCAGGCGCCGCCCTTGGCGTGATGGGATCGGCATGCTGCACGATCCCCCTTATGCTCGCGGCCGTGGGGCTGGGGGGCCTTGGCGCAGCGTCAGGCCTGGTCCGCTTCGCCCCAGTAGCCGCGGCGGTGGCCATGGCGGGCCTCCTCTTCCTCCACGCGCGACGGAGGCTCGGAGGCGACTTCAGACTCGCGGCATTGTGGCGGCTGCGGGCGAGCATCGTTCCCGCCGGGCTCGTGTTCGTCGCGCCGTCTGGGCCCTCATGACCTACGGTGCCAGGTCCGCCCTGAACGCCGTCCTTAGTATCCAGGCGGGCGGCCAGGGTACGGTGCAGGTCGCGGCGGGCATACCTTCCCTGAGAGACGCCCGAGTGACACTCCGTATTGAGGGAATGTACTGCCCCGGGTGCATCGGGGCCGTGACGGCCCGCCTGACCCGGTTACGAGGGGTGACATCCGCTGATGTCTGGATGGGGGGCGCTCTCGTCCGCTACGATCCTACGCTCGTCGGCCCGGATCGGATCCGGGAGGCCGCAACCTTCTACAGGTTCGAGGCAAGGATCGACTCCGATTCGATCGGCGTACCGCCCGACAGATAAGCGCGGGAGGCCAACCGACCATCCGGCAGGGTACGGCGCTTCTCCCCTCAACCGAGCTATGTTTTTGGTTTATATCCCCATAGTAATCCTGGCGTCAGTCCTCTGGCTGGCGGGAGCTCCCTTCGCCTTCGCCCACGCTGTCATCGAACGCTCGGAGCCGCCCGCAAGCGCGTCGCTGGCCGTGCCGCCCTCACGGCTGGTGGCCGTCTTCAACGAACCAGTAGACCCCGCGTTCAGCTCGGTGGTGG
>JBQTJP010000213.1:0-58534 GCA_052386995.1 Armatimonadota bacterium | reverse complement strand
GATCGTACTCGGTGCTGGCGTGCGTCTGCACGGCCTCGACCAATGTCCGACCCGCCCATCCCGCGCCCGCGATCACCACGCGGTGGCGGAAGGTCGGCTGCATCAACAAGCCGGCGTAACCGATGCGCACGAGCGCCACCAGTCCAACCATGAGAAGGGCAAACGTTGCCGCGGTCAGCCGGGAGGTGTGCAGGGGCGGGGTCAGGTATGGGATGAGCAGATAGATGCCGGCCACGGCCAGGGCCACGGCGATCCCGAGGGCTGCGCCGCTCTGGACCCTCGCTGCCCTCCGCAGATCGTAGGCGTTCAGCAGAGGTGCGAAGACGCTCCACAGACCGACCAGGAGCCCAAACCACATGGGGTTCGCGACGACCGTGCGCCATCCGAGGGGGAGTCTGAACCGCCAGGCGAGAACCAGCGACAGGGCGACGATGATCGCCAGGATATCGGCGGCATAGAGGAGCACCTTCCGCTCGGACAAACGAAGCGACAACACCGATCGGCGGGGAAACACGCCCTGAGTGAGGGTGGCTGGGTACGCACGAGGCGCGATTCGGGTCGGCGGTGGCATCTTCTCGTAAATTCCCGTAATACTATCCGCCCTATTATAATGGAGAACCGTGTGGATTGATCGGATTCGAGACGCGATCCTCCTCCTGACCGTCGCGGTCTACACCTCAGGATTCACCACCGGGGCTCTCGTCCTGTTGCTCGGGGTCCTCGTCGTCGAGGTGCTCCTCCGTTCCTGGCGCTGGATTCCAACAGCCATCGACCTGCCCCTGCTGGCCGTGATCATTGCCGTCCTGGCATCCACGGTCGTCTCGCCGTGGCGCGCGCAAACCGTGACCCTTGTCGCCTACCTTCTGTTCGCGGTGCTGGTCTCGATCCGGCCCGTGGTGGCCTATGCGATCGGCGGTGGCGATCGCGTCGTCCGGCTCCTCGTCGTGTGGAGCGCCGGCGGAGTCGCCGCGGCCGTACTGGCGCTCGCGTATTCCCGGCCGGCGGCGTTTGCGCGGGTGTCTCCACGAGGCGTCGGCGCGTGGGTTCCCGGCGTCGGTACGCCTGTCATCGATGCCAATACCCTCGGCACGACGCTTGCGGTGGCCGCTGTCCTCGGCCTTGCCCTGCTCATGAACGGCGCGTTCCGGCGTCGGTGGGCATGGGGCATAGGCCTGGTCGTGATCGCCGCAGGCCTGGTGGCGACGCTGGCACGGGCGGCATGGGTCGGGGCGGCCGCGGGTGTCATTGCGTTGATGCTGGTGGGGGCGCCGCCGCGCGCGCGGCTCGTGCTGGCTGTGGCCTGCGCCGGTCTGATCGGGCTCGTGGGGGCCGCGTTGCCGCGGTGGCCGGTCCTGCGCCAGGAAATCCGGTCGATGACCGACTTGAACGCCAATCGCAGTCGTCTCGCGTTGTGGCGGACAGCGCCGAAGATCATCGCCGACCATCCCATCCTCGGCACCGGCTATGGTTCGTTTGCTCATGTCTGGCCTCACTATCGCCCGGCGGACTCGATCGATGTGAACCCCCCATTCGCGCACAACATCTTCCTGAACTTCGCGGTCGAAACCGGCGTCGTTGGTTTCCTCGCGATCGTCAGTCTGTGCGCGGCCGGCGTGTATTCGACCTGGCGATGGTTCACCCGTAGCCCTCCGGGCTCGCCCGGGCGCGCCGCGGCGACGGCAGTGCTCGCCGCGCTGGTCACGTTCCTGGTCAACCAACTCTTCGAGGGCACTGCGCTCACCGTGCACGCCGGCTTCGGCCTCCTCGCGCTCCTTGCGCTGGGGGCGGCGGGCGGGGGGCGGTCCGGGTCGAGCGCGTGAGTGCGGTCATGCAGGATAGTCGCGTCAGGAACGCGGCGCTCCTGTTAACGGTGGCGCTCTATCCCGTCGGGCTTGCCATCCCGGGGATGATTGCCCTTCTGATCGTTGTCGCCTGGGAGGTGGTTTCCCGGCGGTGGCGATGGGTGCCGACGGCGCTCGATCTGCCGTTTGGCGCGCTGGCGCTTGCGGTCGTTGGATCCACGCTCGCGTCGCCCTGGCGCGAGCACTCGCTTCCGGCCGCCGTGTACTTCCTCCTGGCCGTGGCGATCGTGATTCCGACCGCCGCGGCCTACGTCAAAGGGAGAGTTGACAGGGTCACCGCGCTCCTGCTCCTCTGGGTCGGCGGCGGGGTTGCCGCCGCCGTGTGGGGCCTCGCCCAATCCTGGTCAAGCTGCTTTACGGTCCTCCCGACCGCCGCCATGGGGCCGACCTCGAATCCGCTCGGCACGACGCTGGCCTCCTCGCTCATCGTTGCGCTGGGGCTGCTGACCGGCGGCACGCTGAAAGTCCGCTGGTGGGTAATCGCCGCCGTCACCGTCATATTCGCCGGGCTGGTCGCCGCGATGTCGCGCGCGGCCTGGCTGGGAACCGCCGCGGGCGTCGTAGTGCTCGCCATTGTGGGCACTCAGGGACGCGCTCGACTCGCGTTCGCCCTGGGCTGCGCCGTTGCGGGAGGACTGCTCACCGTCGCGCTCCTGTCCCGCGCCTGCGCCGGTGCCACCGGAGCCGAGGGTGGCGCATTGCCCGTAGAGCGGCCGATCTCCACAAAAATCCGATCGATGGGTAGCCTCGAGGCGAACCGAAACCGGCTTCAACTGTGGAAAACCGTGCCGCGCATGGTCGCCGATCACCCCCTCTTGGGCACGGGTTTTGGCACCTTCACCCAGGCGTTTCACCGGTATCGTCCGGCGGATGCCTCCGACCGTGACCCGCCGACCGCTCACAACATCTTCCTGAACTTTGCGGCCGAAACGGGTGTGGTGGGCGTGGCCGCGTTTGTCGGCCTGTGCGCGGTCGGGCTCCTCTCTATGTGGCGCTGGCTTGCCCGCAGTCCGCCGGCCTCGGCGGGACGGGCGGCGGCAATGGCCGTGCTGGCTGCGCTCGTGACGTTTCTGACCAACCAGCTCTTTGACGGCACCGTGCTGACCGTGCATGGCGGCTTCGGCTTTCTCGTGCTCTTTGCGATCGGGGCGGCGGGTGAGCGCTACCTGGCGCCGGCCGCCGCGGGCAGCCCTCCCGCTACCACTGCGGCGCGGAAACCTCGGGGAACTGACGGAGTGCCGCTTCGATCTCAGCCTTGATGCGTTCGAGGGCCGGCGCGGTCGTGGCCTCGGCACGAAGCACGAGGGCGGGCTGCGTGTTGCTCGCCCGGATGAGCCCCCACCCCGCGGGAAACAGCACGCGCGCGCCGTCGACGTCGATGACCTGGTAGTTTCGTTTGAAGTGTGCGGTCAGCCGTTCGACGATCGCGAACTTTCGGGCATCGGGACAACTCACACGGGTCTCCGGGGTGATCGGATAACGGGGGACGTCGGCGAGCAACCCCGACAACGGCGCGTCGGCGTTGGAAAGAATGCGGAGCAGGCGGCCCGCCGCGTACACCGCGTCGTCGAACCCGTAGTACTCGTCGGCGAAGAACATGTGCCCGGACATCTCCCCGGTGAAGACGGCGCCGATCTCGCGCATCTTCGCCTTGATCAGCGAGTGGCCGGTGCGGTAGAAGAAGGGGTGGCCGCCCAGGCGCGTCACCTCCTCGACCAGCGCCTGCGAGCACTTCACCTCGACGATGACCTGCGACCCCGGATAGCGGGACATGATCTCGCGCCAGTAGAGGATCATCAAGAGATCGCCCCAGATGATCTCACCGCGATCATCGACGACCCCGATGCGGTCGCCATCGCCGTCGAGGCCGATGCCGAGGTCGCATGTGCGGCTCTTGACCAGGTTGATCAGGTCTGCGAGGTTGTGCGGGTCGACCGGGTCGGGGTGGTGATGGGGGAATCGCGGGTCGGAGTCGCAATACAGCGGGACGACCTCCACTCCCCAGGCCGCGAGCGCCTGCGGGGCGACGAGACTGGCGGTGCCGTTGCCGCAATCTAGCGCCACGCGCAGCCGGCGCGGGCCGAGCCTAACACGATCCTCAAGCATGCGGAGATAGTCGGTGGTGACTTCCCGCGATGCGATGGAGCCGCGGCCGTCGAGAAACGGTCCGGTCTCGGCGCGGGCTCGGACGGTCTGAATCTGATCGCCGTACAGCGTCCCGAAGCCGCCCGCGAGCTTGAACCCGTTGAACTCCGACGGATTGTGGCTGGCGGTGACCATCACGCCACCGTCGATGCCCAGGTGCACGCGCGCAAAATAGAACGTGGG
Organism: Armatimonadota bacterium; assembly: GCA_052386995.1. Classification (GTDB taxonomy): domain Bacteria; phylum Sysuimicrobiota; class Sysuimicrobiia; order Sysuimicrobiales; family Humicultoraceae; genus JBQTJP01. The sequence continues at coordinate 54,344 of JBQTJP010000213.1, read as the reverse complement.
AGTGATAACCGTGCCGATGTCGGTCACCGCACACCCCGATGCAACCAGGCCGTCGGCGACCGCAGACGCCATCGCGGGGGAGTGCTCCCGATTATCGCGCCCAAGGCACACCGGACCGCCGGGCGTGCTCATCTCCGCGGCATAGGCCCGGCCGATCTGGCGCGCGCTCTCCGCGGTCAGCTCCGAGCCGACCACGCCGCGGATATCGTACTCGCGGAAGATCTCGGGCGGGATGGTCATGGTTGCGAAAGGAGCGGTATGGATGGCTGCTCCGCAACAGGAACGACCCCGGGCTGGGTGAAACCGCTGCGGAGGAAGTCGAAAGAAATCCCGCGCTCGCTAAAGCCGGTCAGGCCGAACGTGATTGAAATGGCGCGCCGGATCTGCCGGTAGCGGACCACGATGTCGATGCAGTCACAGGTCCATCGAACAGTGTAGTCCAGGTCGTTGAAAGCAACGAGGCGGAAATTGTAGTCGGCGAACACACCGATCTCCAGGCTCGGCGATAGAGTGACGCCAACGAAAGCAAGCACGCCGGTCTCGGGGACCGCGGCATTGTAGAACAGCGTCGTCGCGATCTGGTAGCGGCCCGGGACCGCCCGGCTAAGATTCAGGACGAATGCGCTGGCCTGATTGACGCTATCAATGGTCAACGGGGTGAGTCCGTTGACGCCGATATGCGTGTACCCGATCCCGACCCCGGTGTAGCGATCCAGGCCATAGTTGAACGCCGCGGTGAAGGACGTGATCGTCCTGTACGCACCGGTTCCGTAGGAAGAGACGCGAAACGCGCCCTGGGCGGAGAATGTCAAGTTCGGAGTCAAAACGATCGCGTCCGACGCGATCGTGACTTCGGCGTCCAGTCGCGAAGTCGCCACGCCTGTGGAATGTTCAGCATACGAGCCAGCGGTGGCCGAGGCCGTCAAGGATAGTGGCAGCGCGCCCAGGCGGATCGGCTTTGTTGCGGCGCCGATCTCTGCGACGTCGTAGCGAAACAGATCGATGCGCGTTCCGAACAGACGCGGTTCCTCCGTGAGCTGCGTGCGCCCCAGCCGCAGCCTTGTACTGAACGATGGAAATCCATGGCTGAGGGTCAGGAGCGCAAACGGGCCAGACAGCGTTCCGTACTTCACGTAGAGGTCTCCGGTACCGCCTACTGCGCGGACGTCAAACCTGTAGTCCATCCAGAAACCGTCGGTGTCGTTGTAGCCGGCACTGGGGAGGCGGGGACCCGGGGTACCAGGGCGCAGGGAGAGCCGCAGGCGCGGGATCGTAAACAGCCGGACGCCTCCCAGGAAGACGGAGGCGTCGTACGCGACGAGCTCCTCACCGGGGATGACCTCGATGCGCCGTGCCGCGATGCGGTAGATGGGACGCTGCGGGTCGCAGGTCGTGGCCGTCGCGTCGTGCATGACGTAAATACGCCGGGCTACATCCACACGGCTGCCGCGGATGTACACGCGTCGCTCGAAGCGGCCTTCGACCGGCTCGAGAAAGCCCTCCTCCGTGCGCGTGTTGTAGGTGAGCGTCTGCCCGCGAAGTTCTCTTCCGTCGGCATCAAGGAGCCGGACGCGGCCGGTTGCCGTCAAGACGCCGGTGCGCAGGTCGGCACGCGCCGCGTCCGCGAAAAGCCGGAACCCGCCGAAGGCCGCCCGGACGTTACCTTCCGCTGTGGAGACCTGCTGGACGGCATCGTAGGTAATGACATCGGCTTCTATGGTGACCGGGGCTTGCTGTGCGCTGGCGGTATGAGCGAAGACAATGACAGACGCGAAGGCAATGATGACGCTCCAACGCACGCAACACCCCGATGCGAAGACTAGGGTTCCTACTTCTGCCGATGTTACGCCTTCCCTGTATTGATCCGCGCGCAACGCGGATCGCGCAGCGGCACGGCCCGGCGCGAAGGGAACGGGCCTCCGACGAGTCTAGTCCCCGCCCGCCATGAAAATTGCACCCCGCAGTCAAGGAGATTATAATGGGGTGTCTTGAACACGATGACGTCCGCTGCGACGCGGTCCGCGCTCATCATCGTTGGAAACGGGCCGGGTGAGGTGGCCGGTTGGGCCCTGCCCATCGCCGCCGAGGCCTACCGCTGGGCGTCTGAGGCGAAGCGGTCGATCGAGATCGACCTCTGCCTGCCTCCGTGTCAGTTTGCGAGCGGACGCGAGGAGTCGGCCGCGGCGGCCGCCGGCTTGTTCCACCACATCGTCGGGCCGGGGGCCACGCTGCGCCTCGGGCTGGGCCTGCCCGGGTGGACGCCGCCCGCGGCGGTCGTGCTTCACGTGGGTGGGGACTTCTGGTACTCGCGGCGACTGGCGCGGCGCTGGGGCGCGCGAGCCTTCGCGTTCGTCGAGCGGCCGCACATCGCCCGTACGCACCACGCCTATGAGCGCATCTTCGTGCCCACGGCCGACGTCGCCGACGAGCTGGTACGCAGGGGTGTCCCTACCGGCAAGGTGCTCGTCACAGGCGATCCGCGCCACGACGCGCTGCTTGAACACCTCGCCAAGGCCGAACGCACCAACGGGATCCGTGCGTCGCGCAATGGTGATCGCTCGGGTCCGACGGTCACGTTCCTGGCGGGGAGCCGCGATACGGTCTTTTCCGCGTGCTTCCCGTTCTGGGTCCAGACCGCCGCGGCGCTCCGCGCACGACTGCCGGAAGCCCACCTCTCGGTGGCGGTCTCGCCGTATGTCTCGCCGGGCGTGCGAACGGCGATGATCGCGCGTCACCAGAGCACCCTACGTGCGGAGCAGATTGATGTCGAAGACGGAGGCATTTCCGGGATCCTGGGGTCGGACCTCGTGCTGACGATTCCTGGGTCGAACACGCTGGAGCTCGCCCTCATGCGCATCCCGAGCATTGTCGTGCTGCCCACCAACCGGACGCTGCCCATTCCGACCGAGGGCGTCGTCGAATGGATCACCAGGGCACCGGTGCTCGGGCCCGCTCTGAAACGACTGTATATCCGCGAGGCTATCCGGCGGATCCCGTACGTCGCGCTGCCCAACATGCGCGCCCGGCGCCGGATCATGCCTGAACTTGTCGGGGATGTGACCCCCGAGCAGGTGGCCACCGAGAGCGCCCAGCTGCTCAACGACCGGGAGGCCCGCCGCAGACTCACCGAGGACCTGTCGACGATTCCCAACGATACCGGCGCCTCGCGCCGCATCATCGCCGCGATGGGCTCCGCCTGGGAGGGGCGATGAACGATACCCGCCGGCTCGCCGAATACGTCCTTCCGTATCGCCTCACCCTGGCGGGCGCGATGGTCTCGATGCTGGTCGTGACCGTGGTCAACCTGGTCGTGCCGAGTTACGCGGGCGGTCTGATCGATCGCCTCATCACCACGCGTGACTTCGGCCTCATCAACCGGGCGGCCGGGGTGATGCTCCTGTTGTTCGCGATGCACAGCGTCGGGATGTTCGCCCAGGTCTACCTGACGTATTTCCTGAGCCATCGCACGATTGCCGACATCCGGCAGGACCTCTTCGCGCGCATACAGCGTTGGTCCCTCGATCGGGTCGCGGCCTGGCAGAGCGGTGACGCGATCGCCCGCAGCCTGCAGGACACACAGGTGATCCAGACCGAGTTCATGACCGGACTGGTGGACATGATCGCCGCGGCGCTGACGGTAATCGGGATTGTCGGCATGCTGCTGTGGCTCGACTGGCAGCTGGCGCTGATCATCGGTCTGGTCATCCCGATCGTCTTTGGCGTGGCGCGCGCCTACGGCCGGGAGATCCAGGGTACGACCGCGCGGGCGCAGGCGCATGTGGCGGGGCTCGCGGGGCTCATCCGCGAGGCGTTCGCCGGGGCCAGGATCATCCGCGCGTTCACGCGAGAGGACCGGGAGATCGGGCGGTTCCGCCAGGAGAACGAGCAGACCTTCGGGGCCAACCTCAAGATTGGCCGCATGGTGGCCATTCAGGTGGCCGCCGCCGACTTTCTCACCGCCGGCGGGATCCTGCTGGTCCTGTGGTTCGGCGGTCAGCGGGTGGCCGCCGGCAGCCTGACCACCGGATCGCTCGTGACCTTCCTGGCCTATATCGCGCTGGCGATCCAGCCCGCGCAAAATCTGGTGCGACATTACGCCGGGCTGCGGCAGGCCCTCGCCGCCTTCGGCAGAATCAGGGCGCTCCTCGATGAACCCGCGCAGATCCATGACCTGCCGGGCGCGGTGCCAATGCCCCCGATCGCGGGGCACGTCCGCTTCGAGGACGTCTCGTTCGCCTACGAACCGAATCAGTGGGTGCTGCGCGATCTGAATCTCGACGTCGCGCCGGGCGAACGTGTTGCGCTGGTCGGCCTCTCCGGCGCGGGCAAGACGACGCTGGTGAATCTGATCGCCAGGTTCTACGAGCCCGCGACAGGCCGCGTCGAGATCGACGGTTGGGACCTGCGGCGGTTGACGGTCAGAACCCTGCGGCGTCAGATCGGCCTGGTGCCCCAGGAGACGATCCTGTTTCGCGGCACCGTGCGTGACAACATCGCCTACGCACGGCCCGATGCCTCGCTGGACGAGGTCGTCGCCGCGGCCAAAGCCGCGAACGCCCACGACTTCATCGTCGGAATGAGCCAGAGTTACGAGACGATCCTGGGCGATGATGGGATGCAGCTATCGGGAGGCCAGCGGCAGCGGCTCGCCATCGCGCGGGCCCTGCTGAACAACCCCCGGCTGCTGATCCTGGATGAAGCAACCTCGGCCCTGGACAGCGAGTCCGAAGCGTTGATCCAGGACGCGATCGATCGCGTCGCCCGCGGCCGCACGACGTTCATCATCGCCCATCGGCTTTCGACCGTGCGGGGTGCGGACCGTATTATCGTCCTCGATCAGGGAACCGTCGTGGAAGAGGGCCGGCACGACGAGCTCCTGGCGCGCGACGGTACGTATGCGCGGCTGTTGCGCCTTCAGGTGCTCGATCCTGTTCCCGCCGAACGCCCGGCGTCATCCCTGTCGGCCTCAAAGGTCAGATGATGTCGCTTCCGCCTCGCCCGGACGTCAGCGTCGTGCTGCCGACGTACAATGATGCGGCGATCTTGCGGCACGCGCTCACGCATCTCGCCCGCCAGGCCCTGCCACCCAGTGCGTTCGAAGTGATCGTCGTGGACGATGGCTCGACCGACGAGACGCCGCAGGTCGTCGCGGCGGCCGGAGCGGGGCAGGCGCGCGTCCGGAGCGTCCGGTTCGACCGCAACCGGGGGCGGAGCGCCGCCAGGAACGCCGGCATTCGGGCCGCGGAGGCGCCGCTGATCGTCTTTGTCGACAGCGATGTTCTAGTGCGACCTGACTTCCTGCAGCAGCACATGGAGATCCACCGATCCGCCGCCCGGCCGGTCGTTGGCCGTGGCCCGGTGGTGCTGATCACCGAGCCCGAGATTCCCGCGCGGCCGCCGATCATCGGCATGTCGCCGGCCTATATCGACACCGCAAACGCCTCGGTGATGCGGCAGGCTCTCATCGACGCCGGGCTGTTCGACGAGGGCTTTCCGGCCTACGGGTGGGAGGATTTCGAGTTGGGTCTGCGGCTGAAGGCCCGCGGGCTTCCCCGGGCCTACTCCTCGGCCGCCGTCGCCTTCCATGTGCAGCCTCACCCGACGACAGACTCGTTCGGCCACTTCCTGGCCAAGGAGGAAGACCGGGCGCGCACGGCCCTGTATCTGGTGCGCAAGCATCCCAGCCGCGAGGCCCGCATGCTCATTCAGGACACGGTGCTGCAGCGGGCGGGGCATTTCGTCTGGGGCGGCGCCGGGCTGCTCTCGCCCCGCCGCGCGTTGAGCGTCGCCCGGTGGCTACATGCGCGCAACCTCCATTCGCTCGCGTTCTTCATCACGCGCGGGATCTTGAACCGTCACTACCTCCAGTCCCTCGACCGGCTGCGCATGGAGAAAGGGAACGGCTGAGCTCCGCCCGTGGGCGTCTCATGAAGCATTCTCCCGAACTCAGCGTCGTCATCCCCACCCACAACGGCGGTGATGTGCTGCACCGCGCGCTGGAAGCCCTGCGGGCTCAGGAGGCGCCGCCGGATCGGTTCGAGGTCATCGTCGTGGACGACGGCTCGACCGACGGCTCAACCGACGGCGTCGACCGGCGGAACGGTCCCGTGGATATGCGCCTCATCACGCAGGATAACAAGGGGCGCGCGGCGGCACGCAACCGCGGGGTGGGCGAAGCGCGCGGGCGATCCGTCCTGTTCCTCGACGCCGACATCTGGGCGAAGCCCGGGTTGATTTCAGCGCACCTGGCGCACCACGCCGAGGGTCGCAACATCGGCGTGCAGGGACCGTGGTTCCCGCACCCAGACAGCCTGGTGAACATGTACATGCGGGCGCGCCATATGATTCCAGACATCCTGCTCCGGCGCCGGAAAGGGCTGTCGCCCTTCCACGTGATCACACGCAACTTCTCCATCGACACCGCGGCCTTCTGGCGGGCGGGCGGTTTCGACGAGAAGTTTACGGGCTACGGGTGGGAGGATATGGAGCTCGGATTGCGCCTGGAGCGCGACGGCGTCTCGTTGCGCTACGAGCCCAAGGCCGAGGCGTTCCACTTTCACATCCAGGAGCTCAGCGAGGCCCGGGAGAAACTGCGGCAGGCCGGTGAAGGCGCCGTGTACTTCTGGGAAAAGCACGGCCGCAGCTGGTCGCTGGGCCTGTTTCTCGAAATCCTCCCCGTGCTGCTCCCGCTCAAATGGTTTGTCTACCGCAGCGGCGTCGTGACCGCGGCGCTGCTGCCGCTGCGCCGTCTGGCGGAGCGCTCCGGCGTCACCTTCCTCCTGCGCGAGATCGACAATTTCCTGGTGTGGAGCTCGTACTACGAGGGCGTCTTCGCGGCCCGCCAGCGTCAGGCCCCCGCCATGGAGGACCGCCGCTAGTTGCCCCGGATGCTCGTAGTCAGCAACGGTGTCGGCGAGGATCTCATCGCCACGCGCATCGTCGAATCGTTGCCGCGCGAGGAGATCGCGCTCACGGCGTATCCGCTGGTCGGTCTGGGCGCGTATCCCTCACATATCCCCCTGCTGGATCCCAGGCGCGCGCTTCCGGGCGGCGGCTTTTCGCTGCGGGCCGGGCTGCGCGGTCTGGGAGCCGATCTGGCCGGAGGTCTGGTGGGCCTCTGGATCGCGCAGCGCCGCACGTTACTCGGCCAGCGCGGGCGATTCGATGTTGTGGTGGCTGTGGGCGATACCTACTGCCTCTGGATGGCCGGCTTGGCCTCACCACGTGTCGCGTTCGTGTCCACCGCCGATTCGGTGCGGATCGCCCCGTTTGGCGCCCTGGCCCGCGTCGGACTGCGGCGGTATGCCCGCCGGATCTTCGCACGCGATCCCGAGACCGCCCGGGCGCTGGTTGCGCAGGGGCTGCCCGCGGTTGCGGTCGGCAACGTCATGATGGATCTGATGCGCCCGTCGGGCGAACGTTTCGCCCTGCCCCCCGGTGCGCCGGTCGTCACATTGCTGCCGGGAAGCCATGGCGACGCGCCCGTGAACGCCTCGCTGCTCGCCAGGGCCGCTCGGGCGATCGCGGGGGAGTACCCCGACGTGCGGTTCCTGCTCGCGCGCGCGCCCACGGTCTCCGGCGACGCCATCGCGCATGCGCTGCGCGCGACGGACGGCGCCGTCGCGCACGCGGGTGACGTGGTCGCGATCGGCCCCGCGCGGATTCATCTCACCTCGGCGTTCGCCGATGCCCTCGAACGGGCGAGTGTCGTCATCGGGCTTGCGGGCACGGCCAACGAGCAGGCCGTCGGAGTCGGACGTCCGGTCGTGGCCTTCCCGGCTCCGGGTCCGCAGTTCGGACCGGCGTTCCTCCACGCGCAGCACCGTCTGCTGGGCGAAGCCCTCGTTCCAACCCCAAGCTGGCAGGAGGCGGCGCTGGCGGTCGTGCGGCTGCTGCGCAGCCCCGAAGAGCGTGAGCGCCGAGGCGCCGTCGGGCGCGCGCGCATGGGCGCGCCGGGTGGGGCTCAGCGCATCGCCGACGCGCTGGTCGAGATGATCCAGAAAGCCTGACTCCAGGCCCGCCGCGGGCCCGCGCGGCATTCGACGCGCACGAAGCCTTCATCCCCGGACGGAGTGTACCGTCCGGTTCCCCCGCTGATCGTCGCCCGGACACGTCCCGAGGCGTCGATGATCAGCGCCTCATCCGCCGTGGTCCGCACGACGAGCATGTCGCCCTCCGCGCCGAACTCGGCGTCCACCCCGGTGCTGGCGTAGAATGCCCCGCCCAGCAGCGCGTCCCGGAGCGCGCCGGCGGAAATCACCTCTGTCTTGACCGTCACCCACGCACGGTTGAACTGTGCGCCGTCGTGGAAATCGTCGCTCGCGGTTGCACCGATCCGGGTGCCCGGCCCGTGGGTACGGACGGCCTGCGCCCATCGCCGGACGTCTTCCTCTGATCTGGAGTGCGGATTCCAGATCTCGACCAGATACGGTCCGGGCAGCGCGGTCATGACGCGCTCAGGCCAGGCACCGGTCCACAGGTTGCCGTTCCATGAGGGATGATGCAGAACGGGCACGCCCCCGGCCGCCAGCGTCCGGACGATCCGGGCTTCAGCCGAGCCGTGAAAAAGCGGCTCGTCGACGACGAGGCGGCCCAGATGCGGCCCCAGCGGCGGGATCCACCAGACGATCGTCTCCTCGATGCCGGGGACCACCAGGAAGGTCTCGGTCGAGACTTCGTCGCAGCGCGTGATGCGATCGTGATCGGTGAAGCAGACGAACGAATAGCCGGCGTCCCGATAACGGCGCGCCAGGTCGGCCGGCTCGAATGCGCCGTCGGAGCGCCGCGTGTGGCAATGCAGTTGGGCTTTCCGGTATGCGCCCGGAACGGCGTAGGGATCGAGGATGCGCACGCCGGGCTACCGGCCCGAGACCAGAGCCAGCAGCCCCCTCAACACCCGGTAGCCCAACCCCCGAAGATGCTCGCGCACGCGCGCGATGCGGTCGCTCAGCCCAGGGTGCGTCCGAAAGAGCGTCTCGAACTGGCTGGGGTCACGTCCTTCCGCGGCGCGCAGCCGCTGCATGAATGAGAGGCCCGCGGCCGCATCGAACCGCGCCCGATGGGCGAACGACACCGCGAGACGGTCGGCCTCGAATTCGTTGTCGCGCGAGAAGCCGCGCGACAGGAAGAAGCGGACGATGTCCGCGATCTGCGACGACGTGGGGTCGCTGCCGAAGAGCACCCGGGCGACGATCACATAGAAGTAGTGCCGCTCGATCATCGCCACATGATGCCGCGCGGAGACGTGACCCACCTCGTGGGCCATGACGAACGCCAGCTCATGATCTGACTGCACGAAGCGCATCATGCCCTCGGTCGCATAGATGAACCCGCCAGGCAGTGAGATGGCGTTGACCTCCCGGCTGCGCAGGACTCTGAACGTCCAGGGTAGTCCCGGGCGCTCGGAGACCGCCGCGACCCGCCGCCCAATCCCGGCCAGGCGGGCCGTCATCGCGGGGTCGGTGGCGACCCCGATCTCAGCCTCGAGTTCTTCGGCCGCCTGCCGGCCAATGCGAATCTCATCGGCCTCGCCCAGGAGCGCCGCGGTCGCGGGCTCCGGGAGCGCGAGCGTGGCGACCAGCATGATTGCAGCCAGCGCCCACGCCGTGCTACGATGCGCGTGCGCGATTCTCCATCCCATGAAGATCACCGTCCGTCTCTTTGCCGCCCACCGTGAGGCCCTCGGCGCGCCGTCCGTCGACGTCACCGTACCAGACGGCACCTCCGCGGGCCAGGTCTGGGATATTCTTACCCGCCGGCATCCATCCTTGAACGGGCTGCCCCGGCCCACGACGGTCGCGGTAAACGACTCTGTCCATCCCCCGGAACATCCGCTCGCCGAAGGCGATCATGTCGCCCTGCTGGCCCCGGTCAGCGGGGGCGTGCTGCTCGACTTGGTGCGCGACCCGATTCGGGTCGATGCCCTCCTCGACGCCGTCCGGGATCCCTGGGCGGGCGCCGTGGTGCTGTTTCTCGGCACCGTGCGGGAGCACTCTCGCGGCCGCGACGTGCATCACCTCGAGTATGAAGCGTACGACACCCTCGCCCGCTCCGAAGTGACCCGCATCGCGGAACGCGCCGCGGAACAGTGGGGCGTACGCATCGCGATCGTCCACCGGTTGGGCACTCTGGCGATCGGCGAGATCAGCGTGGCCATCGCCGTTGCCGCGCCTCACCGGCGGGACGCGTTTGAGGCCGGCCGGTTCGCCATCGACACCCTCAAGCAGACCGTGCCGATCTGGAAGAAGGAGGTCTGGGCCGAGGGTGCCGAGTGGATCGGCGAAGAGGAAGACCGACCGGCGCCGGCCCGCAAGCGAGTCCCTCCCGCGCGCTAATCGCCGGGCACGAGCACGATCTTTCCAAAGTGCTCGCGTCGCTCCATCATGCGATGCGCGTCGGCGGCCTGCGCTAGTGGCAGCACGGCGTGCACGACCGGGTGCAGCCGGTCCGCGTCGACCAGGCGCATGACGTCGTAGAATTCGCGCTTGGTCCCCAGCCACGTGCCGTGAATGCTCAGCCGCCGGCCAAAGATGTAGCGGATGTCCGTTGTCGCTTCGGGCCCGGTTGTCGCTCCACACGTCACCATCCGCCCGCCGCGCGCCAGCACCTTCAGGCTCGTCTCCCATGTGGCCGCTCCGACGTGGTCGAAGACGACGTCCACCCCGCGGCGGCCGGTGAGGCGGCGCACTTCCTCATAGACGTTTTGCTCGGCGTGGTTGATCACCTCGTCGGCGCCTAAGGCTTTGGCCCGATCCAGCTTCCAGACCGCTCCCGCCGTCGCGATGATCCGCGGGGCGAAGAGACGCGCAATCTGGATTCCGGCGCTCCCGACGCCGCTCCCGGCGCCCCAGATCAGCACCGTCTCGCCGTACCTGATACGGGCGTGGGTCACCAGCATGTTCCATGCAGTGAGAAACACGAGCGGCACCGCTGCCGCCTCCTCGAAACTCAGGTGGGCCGGCTTGCGCACCACGTTGACGCCCGGCGCGACGACGTAATCGGCATAGCCGCCGGGAATGTGCTCTCCCAGGACGCTGTAAGACGGGCAGAGCACGTCGTCCCCCTCGGCGCACGCGCGACACTGTCCGCACGACACGCCCGGCGCGAGCACCACCTCGTCACCCACCGCAACGCCGGGAACCTTCTCGCCGACGGCCGCGACAATCCCGGCGATATCGGCGCCGAGAATGTGCGGGAACGTCAGGCGCAGGCGGGGCAACCCGCCGCGCACCCAGAGGTCGATGTGGTTGACCGCGGCCGCGCGCACACGCACCAGGACTTCGGTCGGTCCTGGCACGGGCTGCGGGGCGTCTTCGTAGCCCAGGACCTCGGGCCCACCGTGCCGGTGCATCAGGACGGCGCGCATCAGCCGTCCCAGGCCCGCGCCATCTCGTGCAGCACCAGGCCGCGGGCCGCGTCCGGGTCGATGCCCTGGTGGACGAGCATCGGGCGGCAGATGTGATCGACGCACGCCGCCACGGCCTGAGCGATGTTCATGCCGCGTCCGTTGGCGGTCGCAAGACCCTCTTCCCGCGCGTGCCGCAGCAGGACCGTCTCCGACGGTGCGTAAATCATGTCGAAAACCGCCGCGGTTCGCGGAAGCAGCCGAATGCGCTCGCGCGAGCGCGCGTGATTCGCGGCGATGTCCGCGGCCGATTTCGACAACCAGCGGGCGAGAAAGGCGTCCTCGGCCATCGCGGGTAGCCTGGCCGGGGAGGCCGGGGCCAGCGCGGAATACGGCTCCAGGCACGTCCACGTCTCCCGACCGCCTGCCGTACTCTCTTTGAAGATGCCGGCCTGGCCGCGGGTCGTGGCATTGATCACCAGCGTCACGCCAGGAAGATGCCGGTCGAGGAGAGCGTCTGGGATCGCGGACGCACGATGGCCTTGACTCGACACGATCGCAGTCACCGCGCGTGCACGTTCGACGCTCCGGTTGGTCACCAGCAAGTCTCCGGGCGACAGCAGAGGCGCCAGGGCGATGGCTGCCGCCCGGCCGGCGCCGCCCGCACCGATCACAAGAACGGTTGCGCCCGCCAGCGTATTCACCACCGGAGCACCGCCGACTGGACGCAGCAGCGCGTCACGCAAACCAGTGCCGTCGGTGTTAGCGCCGATCAACCGGCCATCGGGTGAGCGGACAATGGTATTGACAGCTCCGACGGCACGCGCCGTGCCGTCGATCTCATCGAGCAAAGGCACCACCATCTCTTTGTACGGCACCGTGACGTTGGCGCCCAAGCACGCCTCGCTCTGCCGTAGGAACCGCACGACCTTCGGGAGGCGTTCTGCCCGGACATCGAGCGGTAGGTAGCTGGCGTCGATTCCCAGAGCCGCCAGCGCGGGCTGCCACATGTGCGGGCTGCGTGCATAGGTCGACGGATGGTCGCCGATCAGACCGATGACCCGGCCGCAGGACGTTGGCGGCAGGGAGTTCTCGACGAGCGCCTGCAGCGGCGGCATCCACGCGGACGCCTGTGTTTGCGCACTCACGGGGGGTTCTCTCAGACCGCCGCTACGTCGCGGCCGCGACCATCACGCGTTTGATCTCCCCGGTCAGGCGCAGGGCGTCCGGCATCGGCCGCTGCCACATGTTGCGGCCGAAGATCAATCCGGTCGCGCCGGCGTCCATGACCAGGCGGGCTTTCTCCAGGAGGTCGGCGTCGGAGGTCCGGCTCCCGCCGCTGAAGAGCACAAACACGTGGCCGGCGGTGCGCACAACCTTCTCCAGCCCCGTCCGATACTCGAGAACCATCTCGTTGTACGGTGGCGGTGAGGTCTCCTTCGCTTTCTGATCGAACTTTGGGACGTTCACCTTGATCACGTCGGCGCCGAGCTCGACCGCAACGCGCGCCGCGTAGTCCACGGCGTACAGGCTGTCCCTGCCGCCCTTCTTCTCGACCGCCTCGCCGCGCGGATACGCCCAGACGACGAGCGGCATCCCGTACCGGTCGCAGTCGGCCCGCACCGCCGTCAGCTGCGCGAAGTCTTCATCCTGCCGAGGCGAGCCCACGTAGAGCGTGTAGCCGACCGCGTCGGCGCCCAGGCGCACCGCGTCCTCGACCCGCGCCGTCAGGCCTGAGAATGGACGATCCGCAGCCGGGATGTCGGTCTTGCCGTTGATCTTGAGGATCAGCGGGATCTTCCCGGCAAACGGCGGCAGATAGCGTGATGCGACGCCGTAATGGAACGCGACCGCCGAGTACCCGCCGTCTATCGCCAGCCGGATCTGGAACCCGGGGTCTTCGCTGGGAGGGTTGGAGAGAAAATCCACGGGACCGTGCTCGAGGCCCTGATCGACCGGGAGCGCGAGCATCGTCCCGTGACCCGGGCCGTGTTCGTGCAGCATCCGATAGAGCCGTGCCCGTTTGCCGTGCGCAAGGGAAACCGTCTCGAGAGCGGGACGCCGGACTCGCTCGACAACCATGCCTGCCTCCTGACTTACGGCTGCCCTTCCAGCCGCACCCGGGTCTGGCCTTCGGCCACGACGCGGCGTGCCTCGTACCAGACCGTCGCCTTCTCGGTGGTCATCTGGCGGCCGGGTTGGTTCACCTGGACGTCGCCGGTGAACACGGCCTTCTTCTCAGCACCGAAGACCTCGGCGGCGAGGCTGCGGACCTCGATATCGCGGAAGCGAGCCAGCACAGCACCGGTGACGGTGGCACGCCTGCTCCGGTCCTCCGCGTGAATACGGTCGCCGCTGACGAATCCGTCCCTGTTCTGCACGCGTGCGTCGCCTTCGAGGACCGCGATGCCGCGCCTCCACGCGTACGTCAACCGCCGGCCCGTGGCTCGAGCGTCGGGCGGGGCCGTGACACTCACCCCTCCTTCGGCGATAGCGGTCTCATCCGCCAGGGCAATCGCGATGGTCGGCGCCGACAGACGGCCGATGCGCGACTCCAGCGTGGCCTGGCCGCGGGCGGTAACCCGCGTGATGTTTCGCGCCGTGTACGTGATGACAATCTCGGCGGCCTGCAGCGTGCCTTGCGGACCTGTCATCCTGGGGCCGTCAGTCAGCACGGCTCGTTGTTCGTTCTGATAGAGTGTCCCCCGCCCTGCGGCGGCCGTGATCCTGCCGTCGCTGAGGCGCACGCGGCCGGTTGCCGTGACGACGCTCTTCTGAGCGTCAATATCCATCGCATCCGCGGTAATGGTAATCGCCGACGTCTTTGCGGGGGGCGGGCCGGCGAAGGCAGCGGGGCGGCCAGGCGCCATCAGGAGCAGCGCCGTCAGCACGGCGGCGAAGCGCGCCGGGCTAATCCCGATCAATCTGCGCCCTCTGCAGGCGGCCGCTGTAATCAATGTACACGCTCTTCCATTCGGTGAACACGTCGAGGGCCTGCAGACCGCCCTCACGATGCCCATTGCCGGTCTGGCGCGTGCCGCCGAATGGCAGGTGGACCTCCGCGCCGATGGTCCCGTGATTGATGTAGACAATGCCCGTACGGATCTCCTCGATCGCCCGCATCGCCGATCCCACATCACGGGTGAAGATCGATGCGGAGAGCCCGTAGCGCACGCCGTTGGTGATCTCGATCGCCTCGTCCAGCGACGCGGTCTCCAACACAGCCACTACCGGGCCGAAGATCTCTTCCTGCGCCACGCGCATCTGGGGCCGCACGCCCTCGAGGACGGTCGGCGGGTAGAAGAACCCGCCCTCAAAGCCGCGCGGTGCCAGCCGCGCCCCGCCCAGCACCACACGCGCGCCTTCACCGCGGCCAACCTCCACGAAGCGCTCGACACGCTCGCGCTGCGCGGCGCTGACCAGGGGGCCCATCTCGGTGGCAAGATCGAGCCCGTCACCCACGCGCAGCCGCGACGCACGGGACGCCAGACGATCCAAGACCTCCGCGCGCACCGCCGGGTGCGCGAGAATCCGGCTGCACGCCGTGCAGCGCTGCCCGGTCGTGCCGAACGCGCTCCAGGTCAACGCATCGGCCACCAGATCGAGATCGGCATCGTCGAGGACGATCGCGGCGTTCTTTCCGCCCATCTCGAGCGACACCCTGACGCCGCGGGCGGCGCAGCGCGCCGCAACGTGAAGACCGACGTCTGTCGAGCCCGTGAACGAGATGAGCGCGACGCCGGGATGGTCGACCAGCGCGGCCCCCGCGGCATCTCCACCGCTCACCAGATTGAGCACGCCGGGCGGGACGCCCGCTTCTTCGAGAATGGAGACGAACGCGGCGGCGACCAGCGGGGTCTCCGGCGCGGGCTTGAAGACGACGGTGTTGCCGCAGACCAGGGCCGGGATGATCTTCCAGGATGGGATCGCCACGGGAAAGTTCCACGGCGTGATGATCCCGACGACCCCGAGCGGTGCCCGCACGCAGTAGGCGGCCTTTCGCGGCATCTCGCTCGGCGTGGTGTAGCCGTGCAGGCGCCGCCCTTCCCCCGCGACAAAATAGGTCATGTCGATCGCTTCCTGCACATCGCCGCGGGTCTCGGCCAGGATCTTGCCCATTTCCCGGGTCATCAGCCGCGCCAGGTCTTCCTTGCGGCGCACGAGGAGCTCGGCCGCGCGAAACATGATCTCCGCGCGCCGCGGAGCCGGGTGAGCGCGCCACCGCGGCCATGCGTCGGCCGCGGCGCGGACGGCGAGATCGATATCGGCCGGGCCCGAGTCCGCGACGATGCCGAGCGTGCCCCCGGTCGCGGGGTTCAGCGAAGGCAGCGTGGCTCCGCCGACGGCGTCCACCCACCGGCCACCGATGAAGTTGCGGCCCTGCGTGATGGTGGTCTCGTCCATGCGGGATCTACGCGCGCACGGGCACCGGTAGACGTTCGGCGAGCATGCGCGCGGCCGCGTGCAAGGCCCTGGCCGCCGGGGTGTCCGGATGGCTCTTGACGACGGGCTCGCCGATGTCGGCGCCTTCGCGCATAGCAATGTCCAGCGGGATCTCGGCGAGCAGCGGCACGCCGAGCCGCGCGGCCAGCTGCTTACCGCCGCCGCGGCCAAAGAGGTCCACGGCGGGAGCGCCCGGCGCGGGAGTAAATCCCGACATGTTCTCGATGACGCCGACGACATCCATGTTCACTTTCTCGGCCATCTTCGCCGCACGTTCGGCCACCGAGGCGGCCGCGGGCTGGGGCGTGGTCACAACGATCATGCTGGCCGCCGGCAGCGTCTGGGCGATGCTCAACGACACGTCGCCGGTTCCGGGAGGCAGGTCGATGAACAGGTACTCGAGATCATCGCCCCAGTGGACCTCGGAGATGAACGTCATCAAGGCCTTGTGCAGCATCGGGCCCCGCCAGATGACGGCGTCGTTCTCGTTGGGCAGGAGGAACCCGATCGACATGACGCGGATGCCATCTCGCTCGAGCGGAATCAGCATCTGATCGATGGCCGTCGGCCGGCCGGACACGCCCAGCATTCGCGGGATCGAGAATCCGTACACATCGGCATCGATCACGCCGACGCGCCGTCCATCGAGCGCCATTGCCATCGCGAGGTTCGCTGTCACGGTCGACTTGCCGACGCCGCCCTTGCCGCTGGCTACCGCGATGACCCGGGTCGTCGAGTCGGCAGTCAGGAACGAGGATTTCTTTGCGGGATGCATCTCGCCCCCGCGCAGCTTCCCGACCAGGGCCTGCCGCTCATCGGGGCTCATGACGCCGAGCTTGACGTCGACCCGGCTCACCCCGGGCAGGGCCAGCACGCGGTCCCGAATCGACGTCTCGATCGTTTCGCGCAGTGGGCAGCCGCTGATGGTGAGCAGCGCCTCGACGGTGACGCCCCCATCGTTCACGCCGATTTCACGCACCATGTCGAGATCGACGATGCTCTTGTGCAGCTCGGGATCTTGCACGTCCCGCAGCGCGTCGAGCACCTGCTCGCGCGTTGGGCCAGATGACCGGCGAAACATCACGAACCTCCTTCGCGCAAACGCCTTGCCGCGCCCGCGGCGCGATCGTCCGCGGACGACCGGACCTTCGCTAAAAGTGTAACACCGGCCCGATGGGGTCGCTACGGACGCGGGCGATCGCCGCCCTCTCCGGAGCCGGAATGGACACGTCCACCCCCCCGCCCTCTGCGGCGTCGGCGCCGGCGCCCGCGCCGGTCCGATCTGTGTGGTCCACGGTCCGACCCCGGCGTTCCGGCCGACGGCCCCTGAGGCGACCCACGTGGCCCGGTTCCCGTCCCGCCGGCGCTGTCCGGTCCCGCCGGACCCGCGCGCGGGTGGCTCGGTGCAGGCGGCAGTCCCGACGCCGGGGCATCGGGTCCGAGGACCGAGAGAGCGGCGGCGGACGGCTCGCCCTCGGCCGGCGCGGCGGCCTCGTGGCCGGTCGCCTCGGCCGCGCGCACGCGGCGTGGTGTCAGGCGGACCAGGTCGCGCTCGGCCGAGGCCTTGATCCTGCTGAGCGTCCCGTCGATGTGGCCAACGATGATCTGCTGCACCGACGCATCGGGAAAGAGCAGAATGTCCGCGTCAACCGACACCTGTATGGTGACATCGGTCTCGCCGTCGATCTCTTTGAGGATATAGGTGCCCGTCAGCTCCCGCAGCTCGCCGCGGACCTGACGGAACTCGATCCGCGACGGCGGCCTCAGCGTGATCCGTTGCACCGAGGCGATGGGCAGGCCGCCGAAGAAGCCGCGGAATTCGACCAGGGCCGCCGTGGGCGATCGGTCGTGCACGTCGGCGGCCATCCAGAGCGTGACGTATCGCGGGTGTGACTCCAGCCTGCTGAGCAGGTGCCAGACGCGCTGCAGGGGAGCCCGGACCAGCCGATGGCCTTCGACGGCGACCGCGCGGATCACGGCCATTACCGCGCCGGCATTGTGGCGCGCATCTCTCCGACGAGATCGGCGATCCGGTCGTATCGGCCAAACGACGGAATCAGATACGCGCCGTCGACACGATCGCGCACGGCCCGAAGCAGATCCGCCGCCAGGCGGAGTCCCGCCTCTCTGCCGTCACGGGCGCTCCGTAAGTGGGTGCGGATCGCCTCCGGGATCACCATGCCCGGAAGCTCGTTGTGCAGGAACTCCGCATGGCGCGAGCCGTGGAGCGGGAGCACGCCGATCAGCATCGGCACCGGCAGATCGCCGACGCGTGCGTGAAACCTCTCGAGGATCTGCGGCTCGAAGATCGGCATCGTGCAGATAAAGTCGGCGCCCGCCGCCAGCTTGCGCTCCAGCCCGCGTAGTTCGCGATCGAGGTTGGGGGCCGCCATGTTCAGCGCCACCCCGACCATGAACCGAGTCGGCGCGCCGATGGGATGTCCCCCCACTTCACGGCCCTGATTGAATCCCTTGACCATCCGGACCAGACCGGAGGGCTGGATGTCGGACACGGCCGTGGCCTGAGGATAATCGCCGGTCTGCGGGAGGTCGCCCCGGAGCACAAGGATCGTGTGGATGCCAAGGGCGTGTACGGCCAGCAGATCGGACTGCAGCCGGATCAAATTGCGATCTCGCGTGGTGAAGTGCAGGATCGTCTCCACGCCAACTTCCCGCTGAATGCGTGCGGCGATCGCCCACGGGCTCATCCTGAGGCGAGCCATCGGATTGTCGGCGACGTTGACGGCGTCGACACCCGCGGCGCGCAGCCGCCGGCAGTGCTCGAGCTCATCGGAATCCTGGACGCCCCGGGGCGGAGTCACCTCCACGGTCATGACGAATCGCTTGCCCAGTTTCTGGGCCAGCGAGCCGGGTGGCTCGACAGATGGCGCCGCGGCGGGCACCGGACGCGGCACCGCGACTCGCGGCGGGAGGGTAGCGCGCGTACGACCCGCAATCGCTTCGCGCATAGCGGCGATGTGCTCGGGAGTCGTCCCGCAGCATCCGCCGATGACGGCCAACCCCAGCTCTGCCAGCGCGCGGGCGTGCTCGGCCATGTAGACCGGGGAGGCCACGTATGCGAACCGGCCTCCGGCGTACGTGGGGAGCCCGGCATTGGGCATCGCGGACAATGGCGTGCGGCTGGCTGCCGCCATCCGCTCGAGCACCTCAACGATGGCATAGGGACCGACACTACAGTTGGCGCCGATGACCGCGACCCGGAGGTGCTCGAGGCGTTCCACGATCTCCTCCGGCGCATAGCCGAGCACCGTACGGCCGTCCGGGTTGAATGTCATCTGCGCGATGATCGGGAGATCCGTCGCGCGCTGCGCCGCGCGGACCGCGGCCTCGAGCTCGTTGAGGTCGATGAACGTCTCCAGAATCAAGAGATCCGCGCCGGCCCCCGCCAGCGCGCGCGCCTGCTCGGCGAAGACCTCCTCCGCTTCCTCGCCGGTCGTGGATCCCAGCGGCGCGATGGGCCGGCCCAGCGGCCCGACCGATCCCGCAACCCAGACGCGCCGACCAGCCGCGTGGGCCGCCTCGCGCGCGATGCGCGCCCCCGCACTGTTGATCGCATCGGCCCGCTCGGCAAGCCCGTGCATGGCGAGCTTCAGGCGGTTGGCCCCGAATGTGTTGGTCTCGAGCAGCTCAGCGCCGGCGGCCACATAGGCTTCGTGGATCCCGCGCACGAGATCAGGATCGGTGAGGTTCGTCGCGTCGAAACACTGGTCGAACGGGACGCCTCGCGCGTACAGCATCGTGCCCATCGCTCCGTCGGCGAGCATGGGCCCCTCGGCCAGCCGGGCATGAAACGGATGGTCAGTCGCAGCGGTCATCGTGGGGTTCCCCCGCCCTCGAGCACCGCGCGGGAGATGATCGCTCTCTGAACCTCGCTGGTGCCCTCGCCGATCTCGCAGATCTTGATGTCGCGGTAAAAGCGTTCGACGTGATAGTCCTTGATGAATCCATAGCCGCCGTGAATCTGAACACCCTTCGCCGTGGCGCGGGCACCGGCCTCCGACGCGAAGAGCTTGGCCATGGACGCCTCGCGCCGAAATGGCTCGCCGCGGTCCGCCAGATCGGCGGCCCGCTCGGTCAGCAGCCAGGCCGCGTCGAGCTCGGTCGCCATGTCGGCCAGCATGAACTGGATCCCCTGGAGGTCCGCGATGGGCCGGCCGTAGGCCATGCGCGTCTTCGCATACGCCAGGCTTGCATCCAGAGCGGCCCGGCCCAACCCAACGGACATCGCCGCGATCCCCACGCGGCCGCGGTCCAGGGTGCGCATCGCCTGCCGGTAGCCGTCGCCGAGGTCGCCGAGACGATTCTCGTCGGGCACCGCGCAATCGACGAAACGAACCTCGGCGGTATCGCTGCTCCGCACTCCGAGCTTGTCCTCTTTCCGCCCGGGTTCCAGGCCCGGCGTGCCGCGCTCCACCACGAAGGCGCTGATGCCGGCGCGCCCCTTTCCCGGACCGGTCACCGCCATCACCACGTAGATCCCGCCGATGCTGCCCTGGGAGATGATGGCCTTGGTCCCATTCAAGACCCAGCGCTCGCCGCGCCGTTCGGCCCGGGTCTGAATCCCCGCGGCATCACTGCCGGCAGCCGGCTCGGTGAGACACCACGCACCCAGGACCTCGCCGCTGGCCAGTCGGGGCAGAAACCGCCGGCGCTGGGCGTCATTCGCGAAAGCAGCGATGTGTCCGGCACACAAGGAATTGTGCGAAGCGACGCTGAGCGCGATACCCCCGTCGCCCCAGGCCAGCGCTTCGATCGCGGTGGCGATGGCTTTCATCTCGAGTCCGGACCCACCGTACTCGAGCGCCACGGTCATGCCCATCAGGCCCAGGGCCGCCAGGCGTGGAACGATCTCAGTCGGAAAGCGGCCTTCACGGTCCCACGCCACCGCGTGGGGCCGCAGCTCGTCGCGGGCGAATTCGCGCACGGTCTGGTGGATCAGCCGCTGTTCTTCCGTTGCGAGAGCCAGCACGTGGTATTCCTCCGTCAGCCTTTGATCACGCCGATCGGCCGCATCCGCGCAACGCGGCGGGAGAGCCCCGCGGCGTGGCAGATGCCCACGACGTCGGCGACGTCCTTGTATGCGTCCGACGCTTCTTCGGCAAGCAGGCCACGGTCCTGCGCGCGGACGATGATGCCTGCCCGCCGCAGCTCTTCAGCGATGTCACGTCCCGCGAGCTTGCGGACCGCGGCCTTTCGTCCCATCACGCGCCCGGCGCCGTGGCACGTCGACCCGAACGACTCGCGCATCGCGCCCTCGGCTCCGACGGCAACGAAGGAGTAACGGCCCATGTCACCCGGTACGAACACCGGCTGCCCGACGTTGCGGTAGCGCGCCGGCACCTCCGGATGTCCGGCCGGGAACGCTCGCGTGGCACCCTTGCGGTGAACGCACACGCGCCTGCGCTTCCCATCGATCTCATACTCCTCGAGCTTCCCGATGTTGTGGGCCACATCGTAGACCAGGTCGATGCCCAGCTGCTCCCATCCGCGCCCGAACACGCGCTCGAAGCTCTCTCGCGCCCAGTGAGTGATCAACTGACGGTTCGCAAACGCGAAGTTGGCCGCCGCGCTCATCGCTCCAAAGTATTGCTGCCCTTCGTCGGACTTCAACGGGACACAGGCCAGCTGGCGATCGACCAGCCGAATGCCGTATTTCGTCTGGACTCGTTCGCACACCCGCAGGTAGTCTGTACAGACTTGATGTCCCAGCCCGCGCGACCCCGAGTGGATGAACACAACGACTTGTCCAGGTTCGGCGATTCGCATCGCGCCGGCGGCGACCGCGTCGAAAATCTGCTCCACCACCTGGACCTCGAGAAAGTGATTGCCCGATCCCAGTGTGCCGACCTGGCCTCGCCCACGCTTCTTTGCTTGGTCACTTACCGCGCCCGGGTCCGCCTGCGACAATGCACCCCCAGCCTCGATCACATCCAAGTCGCGCGCAACGCCGTAGCCTTTGCCCACGGCCCACCGGGCGCCCCTGGCCAGAACGTCGTCGATGTCGCCCATGCCCACCTTGACCCGCCCGCCCACGCCTACGCCGGACGGCACCGTGTGGAAGAGCACGTCAACGAGCTCGGTCAGCTTCGGCCTGACGTCGCCTTCGGTGAGATCGGTACGGATCAACCTGACGCCGCAGTTAGACACGACGAACGAGTTGGCGATGAAGTTGTGGTTAGGGTCCTTGACGGTGAAATCGTACACCGGTCCGTCGAAGGGAACGGATTCTTTGCGCACGACCCTGTCCCAGACCTGTCCCGTCTCGCCAAGGCCGCGCGCCCCTAATTCTAGGAAAGTCCCGAAATCTGGGAATGATGTTCCGATGCGGACTTCCTGTCTCGGCACCTTCCAGAGACTGCGAGATACAAAGCTCTCGTCGACGTGTGGCGATCCGATGGCGGCAACAATGTCGTCAACACCACGACCACTCTTGTGAAGCATCTTCGCTGATTCGACGCTTGCCTTTCGCTCTTCGAGAACGAGACACTTCAGGCGAAGGTACTGTGCAGCAACGTTCGCGAGATAGTGTTTGCGGCGGTTGTATTCGAAGCCGACATGGCTCCACAACCGAATCAAGTTTTCAGGTCGGCTCGAGATTTGGACTCTGAGACGCATGGAGATCTGCCCGTCTCTGTTGACGTAGCTCTCTTCCTGTGGAAGCTGGGTGCTCTCCACTCCGAACTCCAAGAGCCAATCTCGAATCTTCTCCAGGTAGCGTAGCCCACTGGCCACGTTTTCCTTTCGTTTGTTCAATGAGAGAATAGGGGCGTAGAAGTTGAACGGGTGGCCCGATACGGTCTTTGGGCTAGCCAGCTCGGCACCAAACAGGGCCGCCAGATACAGACGTTTTATCCAACGCGGTGCACGGTCCAGCCAAGCCGGTGCCTTAAAGTCAGTCCTTGTCTTGTTTCCAGCGGTCGTACCCAGGCAATGGAGAAGCACCGCCAAACTCGAAGATCCCGTGTGAACGAACGACTCGGTGCTGTCAAACTCCACACGGCCATACTTGGTCTGGATGGTATGAGATCGGTTCCGCCGGTAGATCCGCGACGGTATGAAACCAACCACCTTAATGTCGCAGCGAATTGCCTCTAAGTCCTCGGGGGTACCGTAGAACGCCAGCAGTGCGCCGCCGTTCTTCAGGAACTGTAGGCTCCCATCGCCTTGCACGAATCCTGCTAGTTTGGTGAGGTTAGGAAGCTTAGGATGGTTCATCCGCATCGGGAGTAGGCCCTTCGCTCGCAGCACCTTGAGGAGCTGGGTTAGACCGTTAGGATGACCGGGATAGACCGCGCGCACATCGTCTTCCGTGATGAGCACTTCGTCAGAAGGCGTTTCGTAGGGCACACCCTCAAAGGGGTACACAGATACATGTTGACCGGGAGAAAGATCATTGATCTGAACCATGCCAGAGGGTGTGAGGAACGGATGATCACCGGTAGCCACGATTTCCCTGCCCGTTTCCGTGACGAGTTTGAATACTTGCGCCGCCGGATTGGGCACTTTGATGAAAGCCAGGATCTCCGTATCCTTGAGCTCGGTGTGAGGGTTAACGCACCGTATACGCTCCGCACGCCAGCATGAGTGAAAGTCAGCGATCCTCCGATGATATCCAAATTCATGGATAACCGTCGCATCTCCGTACAAGCAATTTATGTCGAAGCCGATGCCACCCGGCGAAATCATGCCTTCCTCCGCGTCGAACCCCGCGACGCCGCCCACCGGAAAGCCATAGCCCCAATGAATATCCGGCATCGCCAGCGAATGTCCGACGATCCCCGGTAGCGTCGCGACATTCGCCACCTGCTCGAACGCCTGGTCCTCGCCTTCGCCCATCATGCGCAGCATGCGCTCGTCGGCGTAGATGCGCCCGGGCACGCGCATGCCCGGCTTGTAGGAGACGGGAATCTCCCATCGCCAGTCGTCGATCTTCTTGAGGATTCGCGTCCAGGATTCCGCCATGCTCTCGGTCCCCGCGGCGCCGCGTTCCGCGCCCGCGGCCTCCACCAAAAAGGGCCCCGCGTGCACCATCGGGGCCCCGGTCGGTCGAACGGTGGTGGCCGTCTAGAAGGGCACTGCCTCCACCACGCGAACTTCCGGGATCTCCTGTTTCAACATCCGCTCGATCCCGGCCTGCAGCGTCATCATCGAGTGCATGCATCCCACACAGGCGCCGGCCAGCCGGATCTGCACGATACCGTTGGTGACGTCGACCAGCTCGATGTCGCCGCCGTCACCCTGCACGGATGGCCGGATCGTCTCGAGCACCCGCTCGACGCGCGCCCGCATATCCTGGTTCTGGTCTGTCACCTGTGCCTGGGTCATCAAGAAGCCTCCGCTAATGTGAGGTCGCCTGCGAGGTCGACTCCTCGCAGGGATCGGGCTCACCGGCCTCGTCCTTCGTGCGGAACGAGTGCCCGCAACCGCAGGTCTCGACCGCATTGGGATTGCGCACCGTGAACCCCTCGCCGGTCACCGACCGCACGAAGTCGATCTGCGCCCCGGCCAAGACTCTGGACGTCGTTGGATCGACGAGCACCTCGACCCCGTCGTGCGCGACGACCTCATCGCCCTCGCGCCGTTCACGGTCGAAGGCCATCCCGTAGCTGAACCCGTGGCAGCCGCCCTTGGTGACAAAGAGACGCAGCCGGGTCTGCGGGTCCTCCTGCTGCTTGATGATCTCCGCGAGCTTGACCGCCGCCTGCGACGTGATCGTGATCATCCTGTCCTCCGTGATCGATGATGTCCGGGGATCATTGTACCACAATCGCGGCGCGTCGACGCCGTCGTCAGACCGGGACGGCGTGCCTTTACGCGGGCGCGGGCGCCGCCGGACGCCACAGACGCTGAAGGCCGAATACAAGCGCCAGCAGCGCGAGGCCGATCAGATCCGTGAGGAGTCCCGGCGTGATGAGCAGGATCGATGCCGCCGCCAGCAAGACCCGCTCCGCCAACGTCGCCGGCCGGGCCAGGTACCCGACGACCGCAGCGGCCAGGCACAGCGTGCCGACCGTCCCTGTCGCCAGCGCGAGCGCGGTTTCCGGCCATGGGCTTTGGCCCACCAGCAGGGCCGATCCGTACGCGAACATGAACGGCACCACATAGCCGGCGATGCCAAAGCGCATCGACTCGATGGAGGTCTCCCACATCGGGGCCCTGGCGATACTGGCCGCCGCGAACGAGGCAAAAGCCACCGGCGGCGTCACCGCAGAGATCACCGAGAAGTAGAACAGGAACATGTGCGCGGCCAGCGGCGGGGTGCCGAGCTTGATGAGCGCCGGGGCCAGCACGCTGGCGCCGATGGCGTAGGCGGCGGTCGTCGGGAGCCCGGTGCCCAAGACGATGGCGGCGATCATCGTACCGATCAGTGCCAGGATCAGACTCCCGCCCGCCAGATCGATCAGCACCTCGGAGAACTTCCCGCCCAGGCCCGTCAGCGACAGGATGCCGACGATGATGCCGGCGGCCGCACAGGAGACGCCGATCTCGATCGTGCGCTTTGCCCCTTCCTCCATCGCGCCGACGATTTTACGGAGTGTGAGGCGGGTATCGGCCCGGAACAGCGAAACGATGATGGTGGTGGCCAGCGCGTACAGGGCGGCCCGGAACGGCGAAGCGCCCAGCGCCATGACCATGTACAGGAGGACAACGAGGGGGAGAAACATGTAGCCGTGCTGCCGCATCACCTCGTCGAAACGCGGCAGGTCCTTGCGCGGCAGCCCGTGCAGGCCCTTCGAGGCCGAATACAGGTCGATCATCCAGTACGCAGCGACGTAGTACAACAGCGCGGGTCCGATTGCGGCCACCGCGATCTTGGAGTACGGCACGCCGAGGATGTCGGCCATCAGGAACGCGGCCGCGCCCATGACCGGCGGCACGATCTGTCCCCCAGTGCTGTTCATGGCCTCAATGCCACCGGCAACGGTCGCACGGAAACCGGTGGCCTTCATCAAGGGGATGTTGATGACCCCGTCCACCATGACATTGGCCGCCGAGGACCCGCTCACCGTGCCGAACAGCGCGCTGGTCAGGATTGACACCTTGGCCGGGCCGCCGCGCAGGGTCCCCGCTACGCCGAGCGCGGCGTCGACAATGAACTTTCCGATATTGGAGGCTTCGAGGAACGCGCCGAACAGGATAAACAGGTAGACGTCGCGCGCCGAGACCTGGATCGGCACACCATAGATCGCATTATCGCTGAACAGAAACGAGATGACCGTGCCAAACGAAAACCCCTTGTGGGATAGCAGGCCGGGCAGGTACGGGCCGATAAACGGATAGATCGCAAAGAGCGCGCACAGGATCGGTAGTGAGAGACCCGTCGCCCGGCGTGACGACTCGATCGTCACGATTACGAGCAGGATGCCGAAGATGACGTCTTCGCGAGTTGGGAAGACCCCCGCTCGCCCGGTCAATTCCTCGAACGTGATGAAGACATAGGCGACGACAACGATCGACGCGAGCACCAGCAGCCAGTCCAGAAGTGTCGGGCGCGCTTCGCCCCGGCGGCCGGGGATGAGCAAGAAGGCCAGCACGGTCACGAACATGACGTGCATCGCGTAGACCTTTTGCGGATCGGTGACGACGCCGAAGAATCGCCCCAGCTGCAGGATATGGTAGATGGCCATTGCAGCCGCAACGGCCTGCACCAGCGCCCGCAGCGAGCCATATAGTGTTCGTGTGCTGATCTCAGAGGCGTCGCCGAGCTGCGAGGTGTCGACCGGGAGGCCGGTCGTCTCGCCGCTCACGGGACCGCGAAGTGCCTGCGCTGCACTACCGCTTCATTTCTGGCGGGATGTGCTCGTCGGCCAGCTTGACCCCCTGCTCGCGGAAGTAGCGCACGGCCCCCGGATGCATTGGCATCTTGATGTAGAAGGTGTTGACCGGCAACTGCTCGTTCGCCGTGGGGTGCACCGTCGCCAGAAAGTCGCGGTTGTCCATCATCGTCTTCACGAGCTGGTAGACGAAGTCTTCCGGCATGTCTTTGTGAACGATCGCGGTGTTCCACATCTGGATAGTCGGAATCACCGCGTCCTGGCCTCGGTAGACCCCGGATCGGATGGCGGCGCGCGCCAGGTAGGGGAACCGCTCGGCCAGCGTCTCGATCTGGTCGCGCGTGAACCCGAAGAACCGGGCGGGCCTGGTGACCGAAGCTTCCACCCATGCGGGGACCGGGAGGCCGATGACGCCGAAGTTCGCGTCCACGGCGCCGTCGCGAATGGCGGATGCGCCATCGGCAAAGCCCAGAAAGACAACGCGACGTGGCTTGACGTTGAAGATCTCGAAGACGCGCTCGCCGACGAACTCGCCGGAGCTGCCCCGCGGGCCAAGGCTGACGACCCGGCCCCCAAGATCGGCCACCGAGCGAATGGGTGAGTCCGCGCTGACCATCCAGTGGCCGAAAGACGTGTACATCGGGAACGCCACGCGGACGGCGTCCATCTTCTTGCCCTTGAAGTCGCCGATGCCAAGCAGGCCCTCGTGGAGTGGACCGGTGGTCGTCATGCCGAGCTCGATCTCCTTGGTCTGGACCAACTGGACGTTCTGAACGGGGCCGCCCGTGACCCGGTTCGTGGCCGACAGGCTCATCTTCTCTCCGATCACCCTCGCCCAGCCACCGGCGACGACGAAGTACACACCGCCGATCGACGCCGACCCGATGGTGACCGATCGCGGCCATCCGGCGCGGGTCTGGGCAACGCTGGAGCCCGGCAGCGCGAAGAGCGCCGCCAGGAACCCCACCAAGCAGAGCCGCAGTATCCTCGTCGCAAGCCTCACGGTTGAGTCCCTCCAGTGATACTCCGCAATTTCTCAGACGATTCCACGGGCCGCTGACACATCCTGCGCGTGTGGTCCGAACAAGACCACCTCGGCATGGCAGAGGTAAAGCCTCGTACCGTGGTCAACTACCTACTCAACTGACTTATACCCAAGCGGGAGGTTTGGCGAAGGATGGAGATCAAACTGCCGGATACTTCGGCCTGGGGGAAGCCCGACTGGGGTATCCGGGTTCCGCCGCGCGATGGTTCCGGCGTTGACCTCAGAGACTGCTTCATCGGTCAGGCCGGATTGATCCCTGAGGAGGTACCGGCCCGCTGGGGTCTGGCGCAGCGGGGGTCGGTCATCGACCCCGCTACTCCGCCATTTGACTTTCCCGTCAACAAGAAGGTCGAAGTCTGGGCCGACAACATCGCCGACCTGGTCGAACAGGCCAAGCTTGGACAGTGGAACGCGTCGACCGACATCCCCTGGCGGGACCTGAAACCGCTGCCCGGCGACCTGGAGCAGGCCGTCTGCCAGATTTGCACGTTCATGATTCAGAACGAGTATCTGGCCCTCTACCTTCCGGCCAAACTCCTGGGCCGGGTCGACCCCCGCTTCACCGAGGTGGTGCTCTTTCTGGCCAGCCAGGTGGAGGATGAAGCCCGCCACGTGGAGGTCTTCACGAAGCGGGCGCTGGCCAACGGCGGCGGGCTCCAGTATGTGTCGGCCGCCACGGAGTGGTCCCTCAAGAGCCTGCTTGAGCAGGAGGATTTCACGGGCGCCTCGTTCCTGCTCCACATCCTGGGGGAAGGCACGTTCATGGAGCTCCTCAAGTTCCTCGAGGATGTCTCACCGGATCCCGTCACCGCCACAATCTTCAGGATGGCCCGGCAGGATGAAGGGCGGCACGTCGGCTATGGAGTCTCGCACATCGCCTACCATTTGAAGCACGACCCCGATCTGCTGACGAAACTGCATCAGGCGGCCGAGGCCAGGGCTGCATTCCTTCGCCAGGCGGCGGGGGCGAGCCCCTTCGTACAACAGGCGCTCGCCGTGCTCGCCGGCGGCGGCTCGTCACCAGAGCAACTTGCGCACGGCCGCGAACGTATCAAAGATCTCTATCGTGAGATGCACGCGACCCGGGTCAGGCGTCTGCTTCAGGTGGGGTTCGATCGGGAGGGCGCCGAGCGCATCTCCAACCTGCATGGCGGGGCCGTTCCCAACTTCATGTGAGGATCACGAGGGCATGGGCGTCGTTCACAAACAGATCGGCAAGGACGGGAACCTCCTCTGGGAAGGCATCCCGGTCGAGCCCTATCGCGGAGGCGGCGTGAGCGAAGGCAGTTGCCGGGCGGTGCTGATCGGTCCGCAGGAGGGGGCACAGCACTTCGCCATCCGCTACTTCGAGATTCCTCCGCGAGGTCAATCGTCATTTGAAGACCACCTCCACGACCAGGGCGTGGTGATCCTCAAAGGCCGGGCCAGGGTTCTCCTCGGATGGGAGATGCACGAGGTCGGACCGGGAGACGCCATCTATATCCCCCAGAACGAACAGCATCAGTTTGAAAGTGTGAGTGACGAGCCCTTCGGGTTTCTCTGCGTAATCCCGTCGAAGGAGTGGCTGGCGAAACTGCAGGCGCTTACGGACGCACCACGACCTTGAGGGCCGGGCCGGCCGCGCGCACGAGCGCGTAACCGGACGCAGCGTCCTCGAGGGACAGCCGGTGTGTGATGAGCGTCCCCACCGGCAATCCTTCCACGAGAAGCCTCAAGGCCTCCCGTGTATCGTCGGGGCCGGATGAGTAACTCGGGACGATCGTCGTTTCCCTGAAGAACAGGTCGTGCGCTGGTAGCGGCCAGATCGCGTCCGGTGGCGTCGGCGTGAACACCACGAGCGTGCCGCCCGGCGCCACGGCGAGGCGTCCCGCCTCCAGGGCGTCGACGGTTCCCGGACCGACCACAACGACATCTGCGCCTTCGCCGCCGGTGGCCTGAGCTACCGCCTCGACCAGCGGCGTCTTTGTAGTATCGATGACGGTATCGGCGAACCCGCCAGCGGCGGTCTGCGCAAACGTCACGCGCTCGGCCACCCGGTCGGCCGCAATCAACTGCAGGGACGCTGCCACACGCCGGAGCACGAGCAGATGCAGCAGCCCCATGACTCCCAGTCCTATGACCAAGACACGATCACCCGGCCGGATGCGCGCCCGCCGCACCGACTTGATCACACACGCCACCGGCTCGATGAACGTGGCGACCTCATCTGAAAGGCCCGGCGGCAGGCGCAGGGTATCGGTCGCGGGAGCCGGTCCGGCGGCCACGGCATAGGTTGCGAGACCCCCGGGAATCAGGCGCCGCGGCCCCCACGTCACACAGTGCACGTAGTCGCCCCTCGCGCACGCCCGGCAGGCCAGACACGGGGCGTGATGGTGCACGAACACGCGCTCGCCGGTGCGGTATGGGGCTCCGGGGCCAACCTCGACAACTTCGCCCACGGGCTCGTGCCCCAGCGGCACGGGCGCCTTTCGCGCCATATACCAGTCCATGACCTCTCCGGGACACAGGCCGCAGGCGGTGATGCGCAGGAGCATCTCGCCGTCCCGCAGCGGCGGCAGCGGGAGCTCTTCCAGCCGAAGATCGTCGGGCGCGCGAAAGACCACGGCGCGCGTCGTCGCGGGCCGCGCTACCGCCATGTGCCACCATCCGGGAGGATAGCGTACTTGATGCCGGCGCCCCGGTCGAGCTCGTCGAACACTGCTTTGATGTCGTCTAGCGGCCGCAGGCCGGTGATCAGCGCGGCGGGCCGAATCGCGCCCGAAGCCAGCAGCGTCAACGCATCGCGGACGTCGGCGGTACGATAGTGAAAGGCGCTCACGAGATCCACCTCTGCATAGTGCAGTCGGGTGGCATCGAACTGTGGCTGGCTGCCGGCCGCCAGGCCGCCGAAGAGCAACACGCTGCCGCCGGGAGCCGCCCACGCCGGCGCGGCCTGCCAGACGTCTTCCGAGCCCGTACACTCGACGACGATCTCGGGTCCCTCCCCGGTGAGGGCCCGCAGCGCCTCTCCCGGCTCGGTCTCACGAATGTTGACGACGTGACGGGCGCCGAGGCGCGCGGCGAGTCCCAGACCGTCCGGGCGGCGGCCCACCGCGATGACCTCGAGACCGCGCCGGGTCGCCTCCTGCACGTGCAGCAGCCCAATCGCGCCGACCCCGATCACCGCCACGCGATCGCCGTTGACCCCGCCCAACCGCCGCCACGCGTGGACGACGCAGGCGAGGGGTTCGAGGAACGCCGCTTCGACGTACGACAGGCCCGGCGGCTTGGGGAACAGGTGCCGGCGCACAATCCGGGCCGGCACGCGCATCATGTCGCCGTACGCGCCGATGGCCATCTCGTCGAACAGCGTGGTGCAGAGATTGTCTTTGCCCCGGCGGCACGGCCCGCACTCCCCGCAGGCGGCGGTCGGCGTGAAGACGACCGGCTGCCCCGCGGCGAACCCGCCGACGCCGTCTCCCAGGGCCGCAATCTCGCCCGCCGCCTCGTGCCCGAACGGTCCGAAGCGCAGGCGTGCGTGGCCCCTTCTGTACGTTTTCAGATCCGTGCCGCAGGTCAGGGCGGCGAGAATTCGGACGACGACCTCTCCGGCTCGGGGCTCGGGCGTAGGGAGATCGACCAGGTCGAGGGTGCGCGGAGCCCGCAGGATTGCCTGACGCATCGCGGGGTGAGATTATCGCGCGGGGCTTCGCCCCGCGGCTATCTCTGGCCGTCTCCGCTCTCGGTAGGGAGCTGACGGTTGGTCCATTCCGTGATGCCACCGGCCATGTTGTAGACCTGGCGGTAGCCGGCCTGCAGAAGCGTCTCGACGACCTTCGCGCTGCGGGCTCCGACCGCGCAGTGGACGACCACCGGTCGATTCGGGTCGATCTCCGAGGTGCGCTGGGGCACTTCCGCCATCGGGATCAACGTCGCGCCGGGAATATGCGCCATCGCCCACTCCCACGGCTCGCGCACGTCGATGAGCTGCGCGCCCGACGCGATCAGGCGCTGCGCCTCGTCGGGATCCACTTCAGGGAGGATGTCGGCGGGGGCACTCGCCGGCGCGTGCGCTCGCCCCGGCAGGCCGCAGAACTCTTCGTAATCGATCAACTGCGTAATCGTTGGGTGGTCACCGCACACGGGGCACTCGGGATTGCGCTTCCAGCGCAGCGTGCGAACCTCGCCCTGCAACGCATCGTACAACAGCAGCCGGTTGGCCAGCACATCGCCGACGCCGAGAAGGATCTTGACGGTCTCAATTGCCTGCGTGGTCCCCATATACCCTGCCAGCGCACCGACGATGCCGCCCTCAGCGCACGAAGGCACGACACCCGGCGGTGGAGGCGTGGGAAACAAACACCGATAGCAGCCTCGCCCGGGCAAAAAGACCGTCGCCTGCCCTTCCCACTTCAGGATGCTGGCGTCAACCAGCGGCTTGTCCAGCAACACACACGCATCGTTGACCAGGTAGCGAGTGGGAAAGTTGTCACTTCCGTTCACGACCACGTCGAACTGGGCGATGATCTCCATCGCGTTCTCGGATGTCAGCGTGGTCTGGAAGGGGACGACCTTGACGTCTGGATTGATATCCTCCAACGTCCGCCTGGCAGACTGCGTCTTCGGCCGCCCGATGTCGTGCGTAAAGTGGATGATCTGGCGGTGCAGATTCGACAGGTCGACTTTGTCGCCATCGACGATGCCGATGGTGCCGACGCCGGCGGCGGCGAGATAGAGCGACACCGGAGAGCCGAGCCCACCGGCGCCCACGACGAGCACCTTGCTGTCGAGCAGCCTGCGCTGCCCGGCGACCCCCATTTCCTCCAGGATGATCTGGCGCGAATAGCGGGTCAGCTGCTCTTTGCCGAGCAGCGGTGCGGCCCCGCGCTGTGTGCCGACGGCCATGCCTCTCCCCCTGTCTTCATAGACGGTCCGCGTCAAAATCCTATTCCTGACAATCGTGACAATCGTATTCTTCACACTGTGACACGGGACCGGTAGTAGTGTCAAGAAATGGGTACATGCTACAATGGCTGCGCCGTGCGGCTTGGAAGCGGTGCGGCTCCCGGGAGGACGGGTGGACGATCTCTACGACATCACGATCATCGGCGCCGGACCCGCGGGTCTGTTTGGCGCGTATTATGCCGGCTTCCGAGGCCTGCGCACGAAAATCGTCGACAGCCAGCCCGACCTGGGCGGACAGGTGACCGCACTCTATCCGGACAAGTTCATCTACGACGTGGCCGGATTCCCCAAGATCCTCGGCAAGGACCTGGTCACCAACCTCGTCGAGCAGACCATGCAGTACAAACCCGCCATCCATCTCAACGAAGCCATCCGCACGCTGGAGCATGGGCAAGACCACCGCATTACGTTGGGCGGCAACGAGGGCGAACATCTGACCCGGGTCGTCCTGATCACCGGTGGGATCGGCGCCTTCACCCCCAAGACGTACAAGCGGCCCGAATTCGATCGCTACATCGGGCACGGACTTCACTACGCGGTACAGCGTAAAGAGGACTTCCGCGGGAAGGACGTCCTCGTCGTCGGCGGTGGGGACAGCGCGCTCGACTGGGCGCTCAACCTGCTGCCCTACGCGCGCCATATCACGCTGGTCCACCGGCGCGATGGGTTCCGCGCGCACGCGGACAGCGTCAAGAAGCTGCTGGACTCGCCGATCACGGTCAAAGTGTTCTACGAGCTCCGTGTGCTGCGCGGCGACCCCGACATCACCGAGGCGGTCGTCTTTCAGAACAAGACCGGCCAGGAGGAAGTTTTGAAGGTCGACGCGGTCCTCGCGTTCCTGGGCCTCGTGAGCAATCTGGGACCGATCTCGACCTGGGGGCTCGTCCTCGAAGAGGATTCCATCGTCGTCAATACGCGCATGGAGACGAATCTGCCCGGCGTGTATGCGGCCGGCGATATCGTCACCTTCCCCGGCAAGCTCAAGCTCATTGCGACCGGCTTCGGCGAAGCCGCCACGGCCGTCAACAATGCGGCGCGGTACATCAACCCCGAGGCGTCGGTCTTCCCCGGTCATTCCTCCACGATCATGGAGAAGGCCGAGAAGGAGGTCGCGCGTCAGGCGCGGTAAGATATGCCGGACGTGCGCACCGGGTGGCGGAATTCGCCGCGGTAAGAAATCCACCATGACAACGGACGGCCGTTGACGCGCAGGAGAATCCACTGTGCCTAATGTCGGTGCGATCGTGGCTGCTGCGGGGCTCGGAGCCCGGATGGGCACGCAGCATCCCAAACAGTTCGTGCCAATCGCAGGGAAGCCGGTCCTCGTGTGGACTCTGGGAGCGTTCGAGCGCTGCCCGGTCATCGAGGAGGTCTGCCTGGTCGTGCGCGAGCAGGAGATCGACAGGGTCGCGCGGCTCGTCGCCGACTACTCGTTGAGGAAGGTCACCGCGGTCATCCCCGGAGGCGAGGTCCGGCAGGATTCCGTCTACAATGGGCTCCTCACTCTCGCCGGGGTGGAGATCGTGGTGGTCCACGATGGGGTGCGCCCGCTCGTGCATCCCGAAAGCATTACGGCGGCGGTGACCGCCGCGCGGGATACCGGAGCGGCCACGCTGGCGACCAAGGTCCAGGAGACTGTGAAGATCGTACGAGAAGGGGTTGTCGTCCGCACGGTGGATCGGGCTCCGCTGTGGACGGTTCAGACTCCTCAGGCGTTTCGGTACGCGCTCCTCCGCAGCGCGCATGAGCAGGCCAGGGCGGCCGGGGTGGTCGGCACCGATGATGCCATGCTGGTCGAGCGGCTCGGCGGTCAGGTGCGAGCGGTGGAAGGCCAGATCGACAACCTGAAAATCTCGACCGCGGGCGACCTGGCGCTGGCCGAAGCCATCCTAGCCGGGAGAATGGCCGCCGATGCGGGTCGGCATCGGATTTGACATTCACAGGCTGACGGCGGCAAGACGGCTCGTGCTGGGCGGAGTCGACATTCCCTTCACACACGGTCTCGAGGGTCATTCCGACGCGGACGTGCTCCTCCACGCCATTGCCGACGCGGTGCTGGGAGCGCTGGGCGAGGGCGATATCGGCCACCACTTCCCCACCAGCGACCCACGCTACGAGAACATCGCCAGCACGCGCCTCCTCGAAGCGGTGGCGAAGATAATGAGAAGGCGAGGCTTTCGTCTCGGCAACCTGGATGCCACGATGGTCGCGGCCGCGCCGAAGCTGGCACCGCACGTGCCCGCGATGCGCGAGACGATCGGCGGCATCCTCGGGGCGGACTCCAGGCGAATCAGTATCAAGGCCACCACGCATGAAGGGCTCGATGCGCTGGGCCGCGGGGAAGGCATCGCGGCGTACGCCGTGGTCCTGCTGACACCCAGCGCGAGCCGCCGTGCGACCCGGGCCACCAGGTCGGTGGTCAGAAAGACCAGAGGCAGGCGGAATGCGTAACGTCGCCATCCTGGGATCGACGGGCTCGATCGGTCGCTCCACGCTAGAGGTCATCGCCGCCGTGCCAGACCGGCTGCGCGTCGAAGGACTCGCCGCGGGCCGCAACATCGATCTGCTCGTCGAGCAGGTCAAGCGGTTCTCTCCGCGCTTCGTCGCCGTCGGCGACGAAGGCGCTGTCTCGGCGGTGAGAGCGGCGGTTCCCAAGGGCGTTACGGTCGCCGGCGGCGCGTCGAGTCTCGAAGACGTCGCGACTCTGGCCGGTGTTGACGTCGTCGTCATGGCCGTGGTCGGGATCGCGGGCCTCCTGCCCACGCTGGCGGCAGCGCGCGCGGGCAAGCGGATCGGGCTCGCGACCAAAGAAGTGCTCGTCGCGGGCGGCGATCTGGTGATGGCCGCGGTCGCGGCAGGAGGAGCGAGCCTGATCCCGCTGGACAGCGAGCACAACGCTATCTTTCAGTGCCTCGCCGGCGAGGATCCCGGCACGGTCCGGCGGCTGATCCTCACGGCGTCGGGCGGTCCCTTCCTGCACCGCTCGTTTCAAGAGCTGGCGCGCGTGACTCCGCAGGAAGCGCTGGCGCATCCGGTCTGGCGCATGGGGCCGCGGGTGACGATCGACTCGGCCACGATGATGAACAAGGGTCTGGAGATCATCGAGGCGGCGCATCTGTTCCGCATGCCGCCAGGCGCAGTGGATGTGCTGGTCCATCCGCAGGCCGTGGTCCATGCCTTTGTGGAGTTCGTGGACGGAACGATGAAGACGCTGGTGGCACCTCCCGATATGCGCCTGGTCATCCACTACGCGCTTCACTATCCTCATCGGCAGCCGGCGGACTTCCTTACAGGGGCGCCGGGTCGCGGTCCGGCGTGGTCGGATCGGCTCTCGCCGCTGACCTTTGAGGCGCCTGATCAGGACCGTTTTCCCAGCCTGGGCCTGGCGAGGGAGGCCGCGGCGGCGGGCGGCACGATGTGCGCCGTGCTCAACGCCGCCGATGAGATCGCCGTGGAACGGTTCCTGGCCGGCTCGATCGGCTTTTTGGAGATCCCGTGGCTCGTCCGGAAGGTGATGGACGCCCACACGGCTATCCAACGGCCGGGCCTCGATGAGATTCTGGAAGCGGACAGATGGGCGCGCACTGAGGCCGCACGGCTGACAGCGCGGCACCCGCAAAGCGGGTCGGGCGTGAGGTCCGCTTCGGGCTGAACCGCTGCCCTCAGGCCCTCGCAGTCAACAGGGCTGTCACGACGATTCGTTCGCTAAAGGTTCCCGATTGCTCCAGGTCAAGCAGCCGCCGCCGCAGTTCTCGCGCAAATTCCTCAGCCCGCTCGCCGAGGAGCCGGCGAGACGCGAACGACGTCGAGTAAAGAAAGCCGATGACCTCATCGATGGTCTGATTCCGGTTGTATTCGTAAATCCAGTTAAGCATCACCGTGAAGTGGGAACGCCGGAGCACCGCCTCGTGCGTCTCATCCGGGTGCATATAGAAGCCCTGACCGGCCCGGCGCGTCGGGCGCTGTCCCGATCCATCCAATGGAACGAATCGCCATGGTGACGAGCCGGAACTGGCCCATCGCTGGCGCGAGTTCCCACGACGACCCCTGCACGAAGCGCACGTTCGCCACGCCGGCCGCCTCGGCCGCCCGGCGCGCTTCGTCCAGCATCCCACGGTCAGGGTCCATCGCCACGACCTGCTCGAAGTACGGAGCAAGGGGAATCGCCAGTTGCCCGGTGCCACACCCCAGGTCCAGGGCGCGGCCGGTGCCGTCCAGCCGGAAACAGCTCACAAGATGCTCGAAGAGCGACCTGGGGTATGGGAGCCGATAGCGTGCGTAGTCCCGGGCGGCTCCTTCGTAAAGTGTTGGATCGTACGCTGATCTCGACATGACGCGGACCGGCCGCGATGGGGACTCTATCCGAAGATCTCGTCGACGGAAAGGCCGATCGTCGGA
Organism: Armatimonadota bacterium; assembly: GCA_052386995.1. Taxonomy (GTDB): domain Bacteria; phylum Sysuimicrobiota; class Sysuimicrobiia; order Sysuimicrobiales; family Humicultoraceae; genus JBQTJP01. The sequence goes on along the minus strand of JBQTJP010000213.1, from coordinate 17,374 downwards.
AGCGCCTCGATCGTCAGTTGGCCCCCGCGGCGGACGGTCTGAATCTCACGGTAGCCTTCCGGAGCGGGGGCGCGGTACACCTCTACAGCCTCTTGTCGAAGATCGATCAGCCAGAACTCACGCGCGCCATAGCGCGAGTAGAGGGAGACTTTTACTCCGCGGTCGTACTCGGCGGAGGTCTCGGCGACCTCGACCAGCAGCAGGATGTCGTCCGGACCGGGGTGCGCAGAGGTATAGAAGTCCGCGCGCGGACGCAGCAACGCGAGGTCAGGCAGAGGCTCTGAATGCTCGCTCAGGCGAACCGGATTCTGAACCCAGACGAATGCAGACTCCCCGACGCGGCTGGATAGGATCCTGTTCAGCTTGCCAACGTAGCCCGCGTGCTGACTCCCGGTCGGGACCATCTCCACGATTTCCCCTTCGATCAACTCAACCCGATCGTCTTCGGAGAAGATCCCGGCATCCGCCATCCGGTAGTACTCGTCGACGGTAAAGCGCCGTCTTAGGAGCGGAACGGCCATCTCATCCTCCTTCATAGGCAAACCATGATGAGTTTACGGGGGAGATACTTGCGTCGGCTTCAATCGGCCGCGGGCGCGGCGCCGAACCGCGCGCGGTGGGCGCGCACGGCCTGGGCCTGCTCGTCGGCGCGGTACGACGAGCGCACCAGCGGGCCTGATTCGACGTACTTGAAGCCGCGGCGCAGGCCTTCGTGCCGCAGCGTCGCAAACTCGTCTGGAGTGTAGTAGCGGTCGATCGGGTGGTATTCGGGTCCTGGCCGCAGGTACTGTCCGAGCGTGAGGACGTCGCAGTCTACCGCGCGCAGATCGTCCATCGTCTCCAGGACCTCCGCGACGCTCTCCCCCATTCCCAGGATGATGCTGCTCTTCGTGAACGAGGTGTACCCCCACGCTTTCGCGCGGCCGAGCAGCTCGATCGAGCGGTCGAAGTTTCCGCCGTGACGCACAATCTTGAACGTCCGCCGCGGGCTCTCGATGTTGTGCGCCAGGATCTCCGGGTTGGCGTCCAGGACGGTGCGCAGCGCCTCGCGGTCCCCTTTGAAATCGGGAATCAGGACTTCGACGGTGCACGTCCGGAGCCGCCGGTGGATCTGCCGGATCGTCTCGGCGTAGATGGCCGCGCCGCCGTCTCTCAGGTCGTCCCGATTGACGGACGTGATTACCGCGTGCCGCAGACCCATGGCCACGACCGCATCCGCCAGGCGCGCGGGCTCGGCGGTATCGAGCTCCGTTGGGAGACCGTGTGCGACCGCGCAGTACCCGCAATTCCGCGTGCACACGTTGCCCAGGATGAGAAACGTGGCGGTGCGGCGCCCCCAGCACTCGCCGATGTTCGGGCAGCGAGCCTCTTCGCAGACCGTGTGCATCTGCGCCGAGCGCATGATGTGGACCAGGTCGGCGTAGTTCTCACCCGCGGGGAGGCGAACTTTCAGCCAGTCTGGGCGCCGGGGCTGCCCGGCATCGTGCGGACCGCGCGGCCGCGTGACGTCAACGGCCATCGCGATACCCCTCGAACCAGGTTTTCATGTGATTGAGAAACTGCATCGAAACGGCGCCGTCGAAGATGCGGTGGTCGAACGACATCCCGAGATGCATAATCGGGCGGATCGCGATCGCGTCGTCGCGCACCACGGCCCGCTTGACGATCGCGTCCGTGGCCAGGATCGCGGCCTGCCCGGGCACGACGATCGGCATCGACCAGATCGATCCGAACACGCCCGGGTTGGTGATCGTGAACGTCCCGCCCTGGATGTCATCGAGGCCGAGTTTGTTCGCGCGCGCCCGCCGGCTCAGGTCATCCAACGCCGCGGCGATCCCGGCCAGGCTCAGCCGGTCGGCGTCCTTGATGACGGGGACCACCAGACCGTCGTCGATGGCGATGCCGATGCCGACGTTCACCACCTTGCGCAGCACAATGCCGGTCTCGCTCCAGGACGAGTTGACCAGGGGAAAGGCCCGCAGCGCGTCCGCGGCGGCGCGTACGAAGAACGCCGTGTAGGTGAGCGGCGGACCGTCGCGCCGAAAGGCATCCTTGTGCGCGTCGCGCCAGGCGACGACGGCGCTCATGTCCACTTCGATGACGCCGTAGGCATGCGGGATCTCGCGCTTGCTCTGCGCCATCCGCTGAGCGATGGACCGCCGGATGGGGGTGAGTTTGACAAGTTCATCGCCGCCCGCGGCGGCGGGTGGCGTTGCGGTCGTCGCGGCCGGGGCGCCCGCAGTCTGGTCAGGCCTTGCCGGAACAGCTGTCGGCGGCGCGGCGGTCCCGCCCACCTGGCCGGCGACATGCTTGAGCAGGTCTTCCTTCGTGACGCGCCCACCGGTGCCGGTGCCGGGGAGTGTTTCCAGGACGGCCAGCGGCACGTCGTGCTCACGCGCCAAACGCAAAACGAGCGGGGATAGGCGCGCGCCCGCTCCCTTTTGTCCAGCTCCCGAGGCGGCGGCCGCCGCCGGTTCACGGACCGGCGACTCGTCCGACCCCGCGGGGCCCGTTGCCGCGGAGCCGCCGGGAACGCGTGCCGGGGCCGGGGCCGGTCCCTGGGCGGGCGCGGCCGAGCGTGCGACTTCGGCGGTCTCGATCAATGCGATGGCCGAACCTACTGCGCGGGTCTCGCCTTCGGGGACGAGGATCTCTTTCAGCACCCCGGCGACGGGTGAGGGCATCTCGACGTTGACCTTATCGGTCGTAATCTCTACGAGCGGCTCGTACTTCTCGACCCGGTCGCCGGGCTTCTTGAGCCACTTCGCGATCGTCCCCTCGTGAATGCTCTCACCGAGCTGCGGGAGTTTGATCTCTACCGGCATCGGTCTGCCCGACGAACCCGTTAGTACGCCGCGAGCCGGCGCATGGCGTCGGCGATCTTCGCGGCCGTCGGGATGAAGGCTCCTGCCAGCGGGTCGGAGTACGGCACCGCGGGCACGTCGAGTCCCGCGACACGGAGGATCGGGCCGTCGAGCGACTCAAACGCCTGCTCCGCGATGAGCGCGCTGACCTCCGCGCCGTATCCCAGAAACCGGTTGTCCTCATAGACGACCATCGCTTTGTTTGTCTTCCCGACCGACGCCAGGATCGTGTCGACATCGAGCGGCTTCAAGGTACGCAGATCCACGACCTCGGCATCGATGCCCTCGCCGGCCACCTGACCGGCGGCCTGGAGCGTCTCGTGCAGCATCTGCCCGTAGGCGAAGACCGACAGCGTCGTCCCCTGGCGGCGCACCGCTGCCGGACCGATCGGCACCGTGTAGTCGTCGTCGGGCACCTCGCCGCGGATCGCGCGATACAGGCGCTTGTGCTCGAGAAAGAGCACCGGATCCGGATCGCGGATTGCCGATTTCAGCAGCCCCTTCGCGTCATAGGGCGTGTACGGCGTGACCACTTTGAGGCCCGGGACGTGCGCGTAGTACGCCTCGATGCTCTGCGAGTGATACAGCCCGCCGTGCACTTCCACCCCGCCGCCGTAGGGGGCGCGGATCGTGATCGGGCACCCAAAGCCGCCGTTGCTACGGTAGCGCATCCGGGCCGCTTCGCTCACGATCTGGTTGAACGCGGGATGGATGAAGTCCGAGAACTGAATCTCCGCGATCGGGATCAGCCCGTTGGCGGCCATGCCGATTGCGGCTCCAACGATCAGCGACTCGGCCAGGGGCGTATCGAGCACGCGGGCTTCACCGAACTCTGCATAGAAGCCGTCGGTAGCGCCAAAGACGCCGCCCTTGAGGCCCACATCTTCGCCGAGCACCATGACGCGCTCATCGCGCTTCATCTCTTCGTACATCGCCTGCCGGATGGCGTCCAGCAGCCGCATCTCGGGCATCGTTCGTCCCCTAGCCTTCGAAGTAGACGTTTCGCGTCACGCTGGCGGGGTCGGGCCATGGCTGGGCTTCGGCGAAGTCCGTGGCGTCGTTGACGACCGCCTTGATGCGCTCGTGGATCTCGGTGTAGCGGGCTTCGTCCATGACGCCGACCTGCTCGAGATAGTGCTTGTAGACCACCAGCGCATCTTTGCTTCGCGACGCCTCGATGTCGTCGGTCGGCCGGTACTTCTCCTGCTTGTCCTCGGACGAGTGGGCGGTCAGGCGCTCGACCTTGCATTCGATCAGGGTCGGCCCCTGCCCGGCGCGCGCCCGGCCCACGGCCTCCGCGGCCGCCGCGTAGCACGCCAGGACATCGGAGCCGTCGACGACCACGCCCGGGAACCCATAGCCCTCGGCGCGCACCGCGACATCTTTCACCGCCATCTGGAGGCGCAGCGGCACAGAGATCGCGTAGCGGTTGTTCTCGACCATGAAGATCACGGGGAGTTTGTGGATGCCGCCGAAGTTCAACGCCTCGTGCCAGTCGCCCTGGCTGGTGCCGCCCTCGCCGATCGAGGTCACGCACACCTCGCTGGTGCCGCGGACCTTCGCCGCGTACGCGATGCCCACCGCGTGGAGATACTGCGTCCCCACCGGGCTGCTGGTTGAGAGGATCTTGTGCTTGGGATGGGCCCAGTGCGCGGGCATCTGCCGGCCGCCGCTGCTCGGATCGCCCTGTCGGGCGAAGAGTCCAAGCATGAGATCGCGGGCGCTCATGCCCTTGACCAGACACGCCGCCAGGTCTCGATAGAACGGGACCAGCCAGTCGCGCTCGCGGTCCAGGGCCGACATCACCCCGACCTGCGCTCCTTCGTGGCCCTGGCCGGAGATGACGAAGGGCACCATGCCGGCACGCTGCAAGACCCACATCCGCTCGTCGATCGCGCGGGCCAGCCCGATATTGTAGTACATCTCGAGCAGGGCGTCCGCACTCAGCCCGAGGGCCTCGTGTCTGGCCGGCGTTGGCGCTGCCTTGGTCTCTCTGGCCATCGCTCTCCGCCCCCCAACCATTCTACGCGTGCAGGACTCTACCCAGCGCGTCCAGCGCCGCTTCCTTCACCGCCTCCGACAGCGTCGGATGGGAGTGAACGGCGGCCCCGATCTCGACCACCGTACCTTCAAGATACTTCGCCGCCACGCCTTCCGCCAGCAGCTCGGTCACCGCGGGTCCTACCATATGAATACCCAGGATCTCGCCGCTTCCGGCATCCGTCACGAACTTCACGAAGCCTTCCCGCTCCCCTTCGATACGGGCCTTGCCGCTGGCCGTGAACGGGAATCGTCCCACCTTGACGTCGTGCCCTTGCTCGCGGGCATCCTGTTCCGAGAGACCCATGGTCGCCACCTGCGGGATGGAAAACGTCGGCCGTGGCACCGCCTGGTAGTTCATCGGCGGATGTTCGACCCCGCCGATCGTTTCGACCGCGTGGACGGCCTCATCGGACGCCACGTGGGCCAGGCGAAACGGCCTGCCGATCACGTCGCCTACCGCGTAGATCTCAGGGACCGACGTCCGGAAAGACTCGTCGACCACAACGGCGCCGTTTTTCGTGGCGACACCGGCCGCGTCCAGGCCGAGGCCCTCGGTCAAGGGTGCGCGGCCTACGGCGACGAGCAGGTAGTCTGCCTCGACGCTCTCCGTCTGCTCGCCCTTCGCCAGGGCGATCGAGAGGCGCTCACCCGCGGCGGCCGCCGACTTTGCGGTTGCCCCGGTACGCACCTGAATGCCTTTTCGGGTGAACACGCGCTCGAGCGTTTTCCCGACGTCCTGATCTTCCAAAGGCAGTAGGGATGGGAGCAGTTCGACGAGCGTCACCTGGCTGCCCAGCGCACCGAAGAGGCTGGCAAACTCCACCCCGACCGCCCCCGAGCCCAGGATCACAATGGATCTGGGAACCTCGGGCAGCGCCAGCGCCCCCGTGCTGTCCAGAACTCTCTTGTTGTCGATTGTGACGCCCGGGATGCTGCGTGGAGCGGATCCGGTGCCGATCAGGGTCTGCTTCCCCGACAGCTCCGTCTCCGACCCGTCGTTGAGCGCCACGCCGATGCGCGTGCGCGACAAGAAGCGCGCGCTCCCGTTGAAGACGTCGATCTTGTGCTTGCGCATCAGAAACTGCACACCCTTGTGGTTGCTCTCGACGACAGCGGCCTTGCGCTCTTGCATCCGAGGATAGTTGACCGTCACACCGCCCACATCGAGACCCATCTCGGCGGCGTTCTTGATGCGCTCGTACAGTTCGGCGGAGTGCAGGAGCGCCTTGGTCGGGATGCAGCCGTAGTGCGTGCAGATGCCGCCGAGCTTGTCGCGCTCGACCACCGCGGTGCGCAGGCCGATTTGCGCGGCGCGGATCGCGCCGACATACCCGGCGGGGCCGCCGCCGATCACAACGAGATCATAGGGATCAGGCATCAGGACCTCCGTGCGCGTGACCGGGGTGAGACTTGAGGAGGGGCGTTCAGTGACACTCCCTGCGGATCACCTGTTGGTTGCCCGCTGCGGGTTTTCCTGTGATGTGCTTCGCGGGTGCGGGAGCGACCTCCTCCCGTCAGCTCGTCGTGCGATGGGACTGATCGCGGATCATCGTGATGGATCTGCGGCCGGCAAAGCCTTCGGACACCCCGTGCCAGTAGGCGACCTGCGCTTCACCCTCCCGCCAGCACAGGTAGATCGGCATGCCGCGGACGCGAGCGGGAAAATCTAGCAGGCCCAGGTCGAGGTCACGCAGGATCACGCCGAAGCCGTCGATCTCGTCGAGGAGCCTGGCAAAGTCGGCGCGGAGCGCATCCAGCGCCGCTTGCCGCTCGCCGATCGTCGAGAGGACCGGCTCGGCGTCATCGAGGCGCTGCCAGAGCACTTCGAGCAATTCGCGCACGCGCCGCGCCTCGTCGCGGACGATCCGCAGGCGCGCGATCCGCGGCACCAGCTCTGGGAGCGTTGCGTTCGCTTCGCTGACGGTAAAGAGACGGCTCGGTCCGGCCACGCTATTTCCTGACCCTGATACGGATCGTGTGATATCCGCTTGCGCCGTCGGGCAGGGTGGGTTCCTCCTTCGAGGTTTGCAGCAGTCCGGTGCCGTCACGCGCCCGGACCTTCAGCGTGTATTGTCCTTGTGCCGCGGGCTTCCAGACGGACGCCCACAGCACCCAGGTGAATTTATTCAGTGCCGGCTTCACCTCGGCCGGCATCCAGGTCTTGCCGTCGTCCGGGCTGACCTCCACGTGCTGAATGCCGCGGTCACCGCTGTACGCGACGCCGCCGAGCTCCACCTCGCCGGCGGGGGTCATTGCCACCGTGCGTTGATCGGGAACGCGAAAGATAGACGTGGTTTTGACCACGGCCTCATCGCTCCAGCCCGACGCCTGCCAGTAGCCGGTGAACTGGGTGGTGACCGCCTCGATCTTGGTCAGCCACTTTGGATTCTTCATGCCAAAGAGGCCGGGGGTCAGCATGCGCACCGGAAAGCCGTGGCCATGCGGCAGACGCTCGCCGTTCATCTCATAGGCCAGCATCGTGTCGGCGTTCATCGCGTCGACGACCGGAATGCCTTCCGTGTACCCGTCCGCCGCCCGCAGCGCAAAGCGGATGGCCTTCGGGTTGACCCCGCCGGCCGCCGCTATCACGTCGCGGAACCGCACGCCTTTCCACAGGGCGTTGCTGATGAGATCGCCGCCGACCTCGTTGCTGATGCATTCGAGCGTATGGTAGCGCGTGACCGACGGCATCGCGCGGATCTGATCGTACGTCAGCTTGATGGGTTTACCGACAAGCCCCGTGATCTCCAGGCTCCACTTCGCGGCATCCACCTTGGGATCCAGCCCCGCCGGATTCTTGCTGACGATATAGAACTTCTCGTTGGGCGTGACCTCCAGGGGCAGGCCTTTGATCCGCGCGAACAACGACTGCGCGGCGACCGCGGCGCGGGCCGCGGTCGCGCTGATCCACTGGACCAGGGCGCCGGCACCGGCCATCGCGCCGGCGGCGAGCATCGACCGCGACAGAAACTCACGGCGGTTGATTTTCGACATGACCTCACACCTCCACTAACGACTTCGACCGCGATAGCCGAGGCCGGCCGCTGCGGTCCCCTCGCGCGCTGTGGCGCGGCCAAGCGTGAGCAGGCCAAGGACACCCGCGTAGATGCCGCCCGTCACGACCGCATATCCCGCGATTGCCAGCGCGACCGTCGTGAGGGCCTGTGCCTCGGCATTGGCCACCCCTTCGGCTCCCAGGCGCGCCGCAAGATACCCCATCGCGGGGCGTGCCGCGATCAGCGCGAGCGCGCCGGCGATGAAGCCCGCCGCCGGGAGCACCGCTCCCCACAGGCGCGGCCGCCGTGCCCCAAACAGGCTCCCGGCGATCGCACACACCACGACGATCGTGCCCATGGTGATCCAATACCCCAGCGGCTTCGCGTCAAACTTGAAGGTGACGATGAACCAGCCGAGCACTCGCAGCGGCAGCAGCGCGCGCGCCTGCTCGGAGAGCGCGGCGGCGACGATGGGCATACCGTCGGTCAACCATCCGGCGGCCAGGACGAATGCCAGCGCCGCGCCGGCAGAGAGACCGGCCACCAAGCCGTGCCACGACAGCCAGCGCCGCATCATGTTCCCTACTAGTGTAACGTATCAGCGCTTCGTAAAGATTGCGTCAACATGACCGGGCCGCTGCTCACGCCCGCTCACCGAGGCCCAGACCCTCAATTTCGCGCTGGCGCTGCGTGACGAGATCGACGAGCCAGGGCGGCTCCTCGAATACGTAATCCTTGCGCAGCGGATGACCGGACCAGTCCTCGGTCATCATGATCCGCCGCAGGTCCGGATGGCCGTCAAAGACGACACCGAGCAGGTCATAGGTCTCGCGCTCGTGCCAGTTCGCGCCCCTCCAGATGCCGGTGACGCTGGGAATGCTTGGCACGTCGCGAGGGACCCTCACTTTCAGCAGCATTTCGTGCCGTGCCGTCATCGAGAACAGATGGTAGAGAACATCGATGGCGCCGTCGGCCGGATAGTCGATCGCGCTGACGAACGAGCAGTAGTCGAGATTGAACGGCGCCTCATCACGCAGGACGCGGCAGATCTCGAGCAACCGGCCCGCGGGTACCGTGGCACCCGACACGTGGTGCGTGTATGCCTTCGGGTCGGCATGGGCACGTCCCGCCGGCCGGGCCGGCGCGGCAGTCTGTGGCGGCGCCTGCTCTTCTCCGGCGGTGGCGTCGTCAGCCTCGGCCGCGGGTACCGGCGGCTCTTGCGCCGGCGCGGGGTGCGCCTCCGAGCGCGGAAACGGCTCCACGTCGGGGAAGCGCTTGTGGAGGGCTTCGACGAGGTCCCAGCTCACCTGGCGCCTTTGATCCCCACGACGCCGTGGGCGATCGGCTCCTTCGGCGCAGCACGATGCAAGTCGTCGAGATCATACAATAAATTTCCGCGGTTGAACGTGCTGGCCTCGTAATGCGGGATGAAGACGATCGCCTCGGTTGGGCAGACTTCCACGCACAATCCGCAGTACTGGCACTTGTCCATTTCGATGTCGAAACGGGTCAGAATGCGGTCCTTGGCCCGACCCGTGGCCTCGATGTGGATGCAGCGGCTGGGGCAGACGCGCTCGCACTGGAAACAGATGATGCACAGATCGTTGCCGATCGTCGGATCGACCGGCAGTGCCAGCAGCCCGTGCCACCGGGGTGACACGTTGAGCTTCTCGATGGGGTACTTGACCGTGTTCTTTCGATCCACCATCGCCTTGATCGTGACCCGGAGTCCGGTGGCCAGTCCCACAACCGCATCCCACGCGCGTGTTGCCAGATCCGCCATCAGTGCCTCCTACCGATCGACGTCCGACAGGACGATGTCCACGCTGCCCAGGATCGCGATCACGTCGGCCACCTTCCACCCCCGCATCATCTCGGTGAGCGCGTACAGGTTCGAAAATGACGGCGCCCGGATCTTCACGCGGTAGGGCATGTCTTTGCCGTCGCTGACCAGGAACACGCCAAGGTCGCCACGGGGGGACTCGGTGCGACAGTAGGCCTCTCCGCGCGGCAGTTTCACGGTGACCTGGACCTTACTGCGAATCTCCCCGGGCGGCAGCCGCTTGATCGCGTGTTCGATGATCCGCGCGCTCTGCCGCATCTCGTCCATGCGCACCATGTACCGGGCGAAGCAGTCCCCGGTTTCATACACCGGCACGGTGAAGTCGATCTCGCCGTACGCCTCGTACGGAAAGGCCTTGCGGACATCGAAGTTAATACCCGAGGCTCGGGCCACCGGGCCGCACGCGCCCATGTTGATGGCCACGTCGCGGGGCAGGATCCCTACGCCCTGGACGCGGGCCAGAAAGATCGGGTTCCCGGTGAGCAGGTCGTGGTATTCCTGCAGATGGCCGGGGAACTCGGCGCAGAACTCCAGCGCACGGTCGGTCCAGCCTGCCGGCAGGTCTTCGTAGACCCCGCCGGGCCTGAAGTATACGTGATGCAGCCGGCCCCCCGTGACCTGCTCGAACAGATCGAGGATGCGCTCGCGCTCGCGGAAGCAATACAAGAAGACTGTCGTCGCGCCCAGATCGATGCCCCACGTCCCCAGCCACACGAGATGGCTCGACATCCGCTGGAACTCCAGCATGATGGTGCGCAGCCACTTCGCGCGCGGCGGCACCTCGATGTGCCCCAAGCGCTCAACGGCGAGCAGGTAGCCCTCCTCGTTCGCCATCGCGGTGAGGTAGTCCATGCCGCGGTCGGTCAAGGCGACATTTTGTAAATATGTACGGTACTCCATCATCTTCTCGACGGATGAGTGCAGGTAGCCGATGTCCGGCTGCACTTCCACGATGTTCTCGCCATCGAGGGTCACGACGAGGCGCAGCACCCCATGCGTACTCGGGTGCTGCGGGCCCATGTTGAGCATCAGCTCTTCGGTTCGAAGCGGCACGCAGGCTCCCAGTAAACCCGCTAGGTCTGCGCCGCGGCCGCGCTCGCGGCGGGCTTGCGCCGCAGGAAGGGCTCGACCTTGATCTTGTCCTGCAACTTCAAGATCCCCTCAATGAGCGCCTCGGGCCGCGGCGGGCAGCCGGGCACGTAGACGTCGACCGGCACGACCTGGTCGATGCCTTTGAGAATCGAGTAATTGTCGTAGTAGAATGGGCCGCCGCAGGTCGCGCACGATCCCATCGAGATCACGTACTTCGGCTCGGGCATCTGCTCCCAGAGGCGGCGCACGATCGGCGCCATCTTGATCGTGCAGCGACCCGCCACGATCATGAGGTCGGCCTGGCGCGGCGTCGCGCGCGGGATCACACCGATGCGGTCGAGATCGAACCGGCCGGCGAACGCGGCCATCATCTCGATGGCGCAGCAGGCCAGCCCGAACGTAAGCGGCCACAGGCTGGCGGCGCGCCCCCAGTTGAGCACATATTCGACTTTGGTGAGGACGAAGTTGCCGCCTGGAAGATTGTCGAGAATATCCACCGCCATCTCGATCGGCGCCATCCTCGAAGGGATCGGGGGCTGCGCGGGCTGATCGGCCATCAATGCCTCCTGGGAGAGTCCCGGGGACTACGTCACATCGATCGTGACGTCCTCCCCTTCAATCTTGACAGGAAACGCTCGGACCGGGCGCGTCGCCGGCGGGCTGATCAACGCGCCAGTACGGACGTCGAACTGCGAGCCGTGCCAGGGACAGGTGACCATGTGATCCTCAACCTCGCCCTCGGCCAACGGCCCGCCGCGGTGGGGACACGTGTGCTCGATGGCGTACCAGCCATCCGGACGGTGGAAAAGCGCGACGGCCACCCCGCCGACGTCAACAGCCTTGGCGCCGCCTTCCGGTACATCGGACACTTTTGCTGCTTTGAACGAGGGCATTTTGCTCTCCCTGCAGAATCCGGCGTGCTCTCATCGTAGCATTCGGGTTTCGTGAGCGCAAACCGCGCCGGTGATGGACCCGACGGCTGTGCACACCTATGGAATCAGCAACACTTTGCCCGTCGTCTGCCGGCTTTCGAGCGCCCGGTGCACCTCGGCGGCCTGCGCCAGCGGGAACCGGCGGTCGATGCGCACGCGCAGCTCGCCCGATTGCATCCATTTGAAGACGTCGCCCGCGCGCTGTTGCAACTCATCGCGCGTTGCGGTGTAGTGGCCGAGCGTCGGGCGGGTGAGGAACAACGAGCCTTTCGCGTTCAGGATCTGCGGATCCACAGGCGCGGCGGCCCCGCTGGACTGCCCGAAGAGCACGAGGTAGCCGCGCGGCGCGAGCACGTTGAGGCTCTTCTCGAACGTCGTCTTGCCGACGGAGTCATACACGACCTGCACCCCGCGGCCGTCGGTCAGGCGCTTCGTCTCCGCCTCGAAATCCTGCTGAGTGTAGAGGATCACTTCACCGGCACCGGCATCGCGCGCGAGACGGGCCTTGGCCTCGGTCGAGACCGTCCCGATCACCCGGGCGCCGATGCGCTTCGCCATCTGGGTCAGGAGCAGGCCCACGCCACCGGCGGCCGCGTGGACTAGTGCGGTCTGGCCGGAGCGAAGCGGATACGTGCTGTGCACCAGATAGTGCGCGGTCATCCCCTGGAGCATCGCAGCGGCCGCGGACTCTGCGCTTCCCCCCGAGGGCACTTTCACCAGGCGCGCCGCGGGCGCCGCTACCACCTCGCTATAGGATCCCGCAACCTCGGCCCAGGCAACCCGGTCGCCCACGGCCACTTCGGTGACGCCGGGGGCGACGGCCGTCACGGTCCCGGCACCTTCGCGGCCGGGGATGAAGGGCAGCGAGAGTTTGTACTGCCCGCTGCGATGATAGATGTCGATGAAGTTCACCCCGATCGCCTCAACGCGGACGAGCGCCTGACCCGCCTGCGGCTCGGGCATGGGAGCGTCCTCGTACTGCAGGACCTCCGGGCCCCCTGGGGCATGAACGCGGATAGCCTTCATCCTCGCATACGGATACGCCACAATGGCGCGTGTACCTGTTTCTTTATCGGGGAGCCTCCGCTGGGGAAAGATCCTTCGTAGGAGCCCAGTCGACGCGGGGAGGAGCGCCCCCTGCGGGCCAGAACTGTCCAGCATCCTCGATTCCCGGCCGATGACGGGCAGATCTTTGGGAGACAGATCGTGAGCGACTGGAAAGATCAGGCGCGCGAGCTCGCTCAGCAGCTCCGCGTCGACGCGATACGCTGCAGCACGGAGGCGGGATCGGGCCACCCAACCTCCTCCCTCTCCGCGGCGGAATTAATGGCGGTGCTGATGAGCCGCCACCTCCGGTATGACTTCTCGCGTCCGGACCATCCGAACAACGACCGGCTCATCTTCTCCAAAGGGCACGCATCGCCGCTGCTCTATGCGATGTACAGGGCCGCGGGAGTGATCACGGATGAGGAACTGTTGACCTACCGCAAGTTGGGCAGCCGTCTCGAGGGCCACCCCACGCCGGTCCTTCCGTGGGTCGACGCGGCCACCGGCTCGTTGGGACAGGGCCTGGCCATCGGCGTGGGTATCGCGCTGGCCGGCAAGAATCTGGACCGGCTCCCCTACCGGATCTACGTGCTGCATGGTGACAGCGAGACCGCAGAAGGGGCGGTCTGGGAAGCGCTTGAGCACGCCGCCCACTATCGCCTGGATAACCTGATCGCCATCCTCGACGTGAACCGGTTCGGTCAACGTGGTGAGACGATGCTCGGGTGGAACACCGGAGCATACGCGCGCCGCGCACAGGCCTTCGGGTGGCGCACCGTCGAGATCGACGGCCATGACGTGGAGGCCGTCCACCGTGCCTACGCGGAGGCGGCGTCCGGCAGCGGCTCGGGACAGCCGCTGGCCATCATCGCCCGCACCGTCAAAGGGAAGGGTGTGTCTTTCATCGAGAACAAAGACGGATGGCACGGGAAAGCCCTGAAGCGCGAGGAATCCGAACGGGCCATCGCCGAGCTGGGCGGGCGACCGAACCGCACGGTCAGCGTCGCCCTGCCCGAAGACCTCCGCCCGGAGCGGCGCGATGCTCCCGCCGGTGACGGACAGCTGCCTCATTACAGCGTGGGTGAGAAAGTGGCAACGCGCAAAGCCTACGGCGACGCGCTGCGTGCGCTGGGCGCCGCCCGACGCGACGTCGTGGCGTTGGACGGCGAAGTGAGCAACTCGACCTATGCGGAAGAGTTTGCTGCCGCCTATCCAGACCGATTCTTCGAAATGTACATCGCGGAACAGCAGATGTTCGCGGCGGCCGTCGGCCTTCAAGTGTGTGACTACATACCGTTTGCGTCGACGTTTGCGGCGTTTCTCCCCCGCGCCTACGACTTTATCAGGATGGCCGCCATCTCCCGCGCCAACATCAAGATATGCGGATCGCACGCCGGGGTCTCCATCGGCGAGGACGGACCGTCGCAGATGGGACTGGAAGATCTGGCGATGATGCGGGCGGTCCACGGCTCGACGGTCCTCTATCCGTGCGACGCCAACCAAACGGCCCAGCTCGTCTGGGAGATGGTCGACCGGCCCGGCATCGTCTCGCTGCGCACCACGCGCATGGCGACGCCGGTGATCTATCAACCGGGCGAACGGTTTCCTATCGGTGGCAGCAGAGTGCTTCGCCAGTCGCCACGCGATCAGGTCACCCTCGTTGGCGCAGGCGTCACGACCATTGAATCGTTGCGGGCAGCCGACCTCCTGGCCGCGCGTGGGATCGCGGCTCGGGTCATCGACGCCTACTCAGTGAAGCCCATCGATGCCCAGACGCTGCGCGAGGCGTTCCGGGCCACCGGCGGCCATCTCGTCGTCGCCGAAGACCACTGGCCCGAGGGCGGGCTCGGTGACGCGGTGCTTGAAGTGCTGACCGATCTCAGCATGGAGGGGGCTGGGATCGTTCCCTCGGTCCGACGCCTGGCCGTGCGGAACATGCCGGGGTCGGCAACGCCGGAGCAGCAACTGGCCGAAGCCGGTATCGACGCGAAGAGCATTGCTGAAGCCGCCGAAGCCATCCTTGGGACCGCGGCCCGGACCGGACAAGGCGCCGTCACCTAGATCAGCGGGTGCACCCGCGCCGGTTTCAGGACGCGCGGGCACATCGTGAACTTACAGTGAAGAGCCGTCCCCGCTGCCGCCGTTCCCCGATCCGCTCGGGGCTGCCGCAGACGTAGGAGCCGCGCCGGTCCGCGCCCTCCCCGGAAGAGCACTCCCCTCTGCCGTTCGCGACACGGTGGTTGCGCTCGCGGCTTCACCCCATTCCCGGCCCAGCACCAACTTCCGCACCGCCACATATGTGGGCGGCGGCGGATCGGCGAGCGCCGCGGCGATGCGCAGCGACGCCCACGCGGACGCCGCGACGAACAGCATGGGGAAGGCGAGCAGCCACCAGTCACCGCGGTGGAGCGCCTCTCTTCCCCGCCACAGCAACGTACCCCAGGTGGGAATCGTCGGGGTCAGGCTGAATCCGAAAAACCCCAACGTGGCTTCCAGCATCAAGAACGTGGGGACCAGTCCGGCGGCCGCGGCCAGAAGCGGCCGCGCCAGGTGCGGGAAGAGATGCCGCTCACCGATTCTCATCGGCGAAGCCCCGGCGAGGCGCGCGGCGTCGACAAACGGCCAGCGCATCGCCGACGTGAGCAAGACGCGCAGGCGCCCGGTCACGTGTGCCAGTCCGCAGAAGGCGAACACGCCCCCGACGAGCGCCGGCGCTCGGCCCGCGATGCTGATTACGGCGAGGGCGATCGCGAGGGCCGGCGTCGCCAGAATCGTCCGCGTGACACCCGTCGCGACATCGGTCCACGCACGCCCCCGCCACACCGCGAGCGCCACCAGAAGTCCGGCAGCCGTGACGGCGGCGGCAGCCGGCAGCACGGCGAGCGCCAGCGATACCCGGCTTGCGAAGAGCAGCCGGCTGAACATGTCTCGGCCGGAAGCGTCCGTGCCCATCCAGTGCCGGAGCGATGGCCCAACCTGAATCTCCTCCAGCTGAACGAGGTCAGGCGGAAACCGAGCCAGCAACGGAGCCGCGACCGCACTTACGACGATCACACCCGCGACCCCAATCGCGATACGGAGCATGAGTCCCGGTGAACGGATCTGCGTCCCTTGACCCGGGGCACGCCCCGATGGAGCGGCGGCCACGGAATCTTCCGGACTCTGGCGACTTCCGAGGATCCGGATGAGGCATTCCGCCGCGAGGACCAGCGCCGCCAGGAGAAACAGCGAGCCCTGGATGGCCGTGATATCGCGCGCGCTGATCGCGCGCATGAAGACCCGCCCGATCCCCGGCCAGCCGAAGATGTCCTCGGCCACCAGCACCGCACCGAACAACACGCTGAGGACGGCCAGGGGACGCGCGAGCAGTGGCCGAGTCGCCGCGCGCAACGCGTGGCGCCAAAACACGCCCCGCTCCCCTGTGCCTCTGGCCCGGGCGGCGGTGACATGCGGCGCCTTCAGGCTGGCGCGGAGATCGGCCGACAGGCGCCGGGCCATGACCGCGCCGATGGGCAGCGCGAGACTCACCGCCGGCAACAGCATCGCCCGCCACAGGTACGTATCCAGCAGATTCAGTTCAAACGGCGGGAGGATTGGAATCCACGTCAGGCGCACGGCGAAAATGTAGACAAGCACGCTGGCCAGGAGAAACACCGGGGTGAGCGTGCCCGCGGTGATGACAGTGCCCGCCATGCGGCCGAGCGCGCCCCGTCCGGCGGTGGCGGAGGCCAGCAGGATTGCGACCAGCCACGCGGCGGCGATCGACGGAATCGTGAGCACGATCGTCCAGGGGAGCCGACGGCCGAGCTCCGGGCCCACCTCCCGGCCGGTGGTCAGTGAGCGTCCGAAGTTTCCCGTGACCGCGCGCGCCAACCATCGCCCGTACTGCACGAGGATGGGATCCTGCAGGCCGTACCAGTCCGCCAGTGCGCGAATCTGCTCTTCCCGCACACCGGGCCGCGTCTGCTGAAAGCGGAACTGCACGAAGTACCGCGCCGGGTCCATTGGCGCCAGGTGCAGCACGCCGAACGCAAGGACGGACGCACCCAGCAGGGTCGCGAGCGCGATTGCCACGTGACGGATTGCTGTCCGAACCGTAGGCGCCTCCTTCGCTGTTTCGAGAGGGCTTCGTCGGACGAACCGCCGGCGCCTGCCCTCTTCCAAATCCACTACATTTAATGTCCACCCCTGGGTGCGTGCCGATGCCAGGGTGTGACGTATGTCACAGGATGCGGGTTAACGGCGCAATCGCCGCCAGTGAGCCCCGGACGTAACGTTGGATCAGTCACACGAACGCGGAGGGACGACCATGCGGGACTTTTCTATCTGGCATCGCCAGTTTCCGGCCGTCGGATTCTTCCGGCGGCTGGCGAGGGGGGTGGCGGCGCTCCTGGCACTCGTGCTCATCATAGGCGCACTAGCGCAGAGCAGGGCCGTGGGGGCCACCCTCCTCGAAGTCATCAAGTCGCTCGCCGAGAACACGCTGGGAAGCGGGACGGTCAAGGTCGTGCGCATCGACCGCGAAGCAACCGTATCGCTCCAGTGGGACTCGGCAAC
>JBQTJP010000212.1:0-10313 GCA_052386995.1 Armatimonadota bacterium | reverse complement strand
CCCGTCGTGCCGACCCGGATGCGCGTGCCACGAGGCAGCGCGGCGTGCGGAGTCGCCATGCCCCAGTGCAAGCCGCGGCCCGGGGCCTCTTCGGCCCGTGCCAGCGCAGAGCCCAGCATGACCGCATCGGCGCCGCACGCGATGGCCTTCGCCACGTCACCCCCTGTCGCGATGCCCCCGTCGGCGACGATGGGCACATAGGCTCCGGTGCGCCGCGAAAAGTCGTCACGCGCGGCGGTCACGTCACAGACGGCCGTGGCCTGCGGGACCCCGATCCCGAGCACCCGCCGGCTCGTGCATGCCGCGCCGGGCCCCACGCCGACGAAGATCGCTGCCGCGCCGGCGTCCAACAACCCGAGGGCGGCGTCGTAGCCGACGCAGTTGCCGGCCATCACAGGGATGTGCAGGCGTGCCGTCAGATCGCGGAGCGAGATCGCGCGGCCGCGGGAGGAGCGATGCTCCTCGGTCATGACGGTAGACTGCACCAGCAGCAGGTCGGCCCCGGCGGCCTCTGCCAGCGGTGCCAGGCGGCCGGCGGCGGCCGGGGTCATCGACACCGCGCAGATCGCCCCGGCGGCCTTGATCGCGCGTATGCGCGCGCCGACGAGCCCGTCATCGATCGGGGCGCGGTACAGGCGCTGCAAGACGCCGACGACCTCGTCGGATGCCGCCGATGCGATTGCGGCCAACGGCTCGTCCGGATCGGCGTAGCGCGTGTTCAGCCCCTCGAGGTTGAGCACGGCAAGACCGCCGAGAGCCGAGATCGCTGCGGCGGCCCGGACATCGACGACGCTGTCCATCGCGGCGGCGACGAAGGGCAGCCGGAACGTCACCGGCCCGACCTGCCATGAGCAGTCGACGTCATCCGGATCGAGCGTGGAGGCCGCCGGCACCAGCGCGATGTCGTCCAGGCTGTACGTCCGCCGGACTGTCCGGCCGCGGCCAAGAGGCTCGCCCGCGTCTGCGAACTCTACCCCACCGAGGACTGCGTCGTGTGTCTGCAATGTCATCCGGTCACCTCCGAGGGTCAGGTCCCGTAGAGCTCCGGCTTCAGCACCCCAATGAAGGGCAGGTTGCGATACCGGCCCGCAAAGTCCAGCCCGTAGCCGATGACGAACTTGTCGGGAATCTCGAAGCCGCGAAAGTCGATGGGGACGTCGCGGCGCCGGCGTGAGCGCTTGTCCAGCAACGCGCAGACCCGCAGCGATGCCGGATATCGGGCCTTGAGGGTTTCGAGCAGATAGTCCATCGTCAACCCGGTGTCGATGATGTCGTCGACGATCAGGACATGCCGGCCCTCGATGGACTGGTTGAGATCCTTCAAGATCCGCACGATACCGCTGCTCTCGGTGCCGCTCCCGTACGAAGCCGTGGCCATGAAATCGACATGACACGGTATCGTAATAGCCCGCAGCAGATCGGAGGTAAACATGAAGGCACCCGTGAGGATGCCGACGAGCAGCGGTTCTTTGGAGTTGTATTCGGTGGAGATGCGCTTCCCGAGCTCCCGGATTCGGTCCTGCAGGACCTCCTCCGGGATGAGGATTTCGTCGACATCATCCGCCAGGCCCAAGCGGTGACTCCTTACCTATGGGGAATTTGGGCAATTATAGACCGTTGGGCTAGGGTCCGTCAATTCACGCTGCATGAGCGCGTCAGCGGAGATGCGCGAAGGCTGCCTACTGCGACGCTGAATCAGCGGCCCGCACTGCGGGACGTGCACGGCTGCCCGGCTTGCTCATGGGCTCACCCTGTCTGCACAGCGGACACGCCTCTGGAGGGCAAGCGGGTAGGTCGAGCGTGATGAGCGCGGCAAGCGGCGCGTCCAATCGGGCGCGGCCGCCGCTGCGATCGACGAGGGCCGCAAACCCAACAACCTGACCTCCCGCGATCCTGACGAGCGCGGCAACCTCCTCGACCGATCCTCCGGTGGTAATCACGTCTTCGACGACGAGGGCGCGCTCGCCCGGCGCGACCGCAAAGCCGCGGCGCAGCACCATCACACCATCGGCACGCTCGGCGAATATCGCCCGGCAACGGAGCGCCCGGGCGACCTCGTGCGCGATCACGATCCCGCCCAGCGCCGGTCCGATGACGACCTCTGGCTGCGCCTCACGCAATCGCCCGGCCAGCGCCTCGGCTAGGGCAGCGGCTTCTTCAGGGTGCTGGAGGATGAGGGCCGACTGCACGTAGACGGGGCTGTGAAGGCCGGAGGTCAACAGAAAGTGACCGTCCTCTACCGCGCCGAAGCGCCTGAAACGCTCCAGCCAGTCCCCGGTCATTGCGCGGCGGGCGTGGGAAGCAGCGCCGCCTCACGCCGGCGGGCCGCGGCCCGGCGCATCTCTGCCAGGACCGCTCGTGCCGCCGCTGCCGGATCCGCGGCCGCCGTGATCGGACGGCCCACGACGAGGTAGTCCGCCCCGGCGCGGACCGCCTGGCGCGGCGTCGCGATGCGTACCTGATCGTGCGCAGCCGTGCCTGCGGGCCGGATGCCAGGGGCAAGCACGCGAAATTCGCGGCCGCACGCGGCCTTGATCCGCGCGCAGTCGCGCACGGACGCCGTCACACCATCGAGGCCGGCCTCGCGGGCCTCCAGGGCAGCGCGCAACGCACCGGCCCCCACCCTTCCAGTGTCGCTGGTGAGGCGCGTGACGCCGAGAATACGCAGGGTCGAGCCCGTGGGGCGGGCGGCAGCAGCAGCCCGCAGCGCCTCTGGCCCTGCCGCGCAGTGCACGGTCACGAGCGCGGCGCCCAGTTCGGCGGCTGCGGCAACGCCACCGGCGACGGTCCGGGGAATGTCGTGGAACTTCAGATCGAGGAACACATTCCCTCCCGCGGCGTGGACTATATGGACGGCCTCAGGGCCGGCCCGCGTGAACAAGACGGACCCGACCTTGAACCAGGGCACAAGCGGCCGCAGGAGGCGGACGAGCGTTTCAGCATCGGAGAGCGAGGTCTGGTCTAGAGCCACGATCAACGCGGGCGATGCGGTTACTTCCACTGCAAGCGACCGACGAGATCCGTTACCGAGGTCAGGTTCTCTGCCTCGAGATGCGCCTTCAGCCCTTCGGTGATCTCTTCCGCTATCTGCGGGTTGCGAAGCACGCCTGAGGCCACCGCGACCGCGTCGGCGCCGCACAGGAGGAACTCGAGGGCATCGTCGACGCCGGCGATGCCGCCCATGCCGATGATCGGCAGCGAGACCTGCTGTGCGACCTCCCATACCATCCGCAGCGCCACGGGCTTGATGGCCGGACCCGAAAGCCCACCGATACCGGCGCCGAGGCGCGGGCGGCGCGTGTGCGGATCGACGGCCAGGCCCTGGAGCGTGTTGATGAGCGCGAGCCCGTCGGCGCCCCCGTCCGCCGCGGCGCGGGCGAAGGCCCCGATGTCGGTCACATTCGGGCTGAGTTTGGCGAACAACGGAAGCGCGGTCCGCGCGCGCACGGCCTCGATCAGCGCGCGCGTCCGCACAGGGTCGGTGCCGAAGAGCAGCCCATCTTCGACATTGGGGCAGGAGACATTGATCTCCAGCCCGGCGACACCGGCCTCGTCGCTCAGAACTTCCGCCACCCCCGCGTAATCTTCAACGCGGTGCCCGGCGATGCTGACGATGATGGGCCGTCCGAGCGTGCGGAGGAACGGAAGATCGTGCATGATGAATCCCGCCACGCCGGGGTTGCGCAGCCCGATTGCGTTCAGCCATCCGGCGGCGGTCTCCACAACATCGGCGCCGGCATGGCCGAGACGCGGCTCGAGGGTCACCGACTTCGTCACGATCCCGCCGAACGCGCGCAGATCGTAGACCGCCTGCACCTGCCGGCCGAATTCGAGCGGCCCGGGCGCGGCCAGCACCGGGGTGGGAAAGTCGATCCCAGCGAGCGCCACAGACAACGAAGGACCCGGCGCCGAACGCCGCGCGGTGTTCTGCAGCGTGCCGGGCCCCGGGTCCCCGCGGGTCATCGCGCTCTTCTCATCCGCCGTTGTCCCGCGCGGGGCGAGAATGATCCTGCTAGCGGGCTGCCTTGCGAACGATCGTCCATTTGCCGCCGTCGAGCTTCACCAGGTCGCCCTGATCGACGGTCCGCCAGAATTCGTAGGGCACGCCGTACGGAATTTGATTGATGATGATCAGATACGGGTTGGTCTCCGAGAGACGCGTGACCTTCTCATCAACCCACCCGATGACCTGGGGCCGCGGAGGGTCGCTCCCGCCGTCCTCGCCGCAGCTGGGAATGATCTGCGCGATGGCCAACAGGGCCACGACGGCCAGAACTTTGATCATGTGTGATCACCCCACGAAGAAACGTTGTGCCTGGCCATTGTACACGAGGGACGGCTGCCTGTGACCTCCCCAGGGGTCCATAAAAATGCCCCCCGGGGAGGATCTCTCCCCGAGGGGCCAGCGAAGGAGCTGCCGTACGGTTACCAGTTGTAGAGCAGCTCAGCCCGGTAGAAGTTGACGTAGTCGCCGCCGAAGGCCGCCGACCCGATCGTGGCGTTGGTAGCCCTGAAGTAGTTCAACTGCACGGTCGTGTTCGGACGGAGCGTGTGGGTCAGGCGGATGAACCACTCGTTGAACGTCCCGCCGCCAGCCGTGCACGCCGCTGTAGAGCAGAGCACGTTGCCGGACTCGTACATGATGAACCCGCGGGTGGTCGGGCTGAACGTCAGGTTGAGCCGGACGAAATACCCATCCATGTTCCAGGAGAACACCTGGCCCAGAATGGTGGTCGCGTAGTTCTCGGTCGGGGGAATACCGCCCGCGGGAAGCGGCCCGAACTTGTGGTACTCGACGTCGATGTTCGGGTTCCAGGTTGTCATCCCGGTGATCGACGCCAGGTTGATGTTCAGGCCGACGCGGTAGGCGGTCGCGTTTGCCAGCTGCGCCGCGCCCACGGTGGGAATGCTGCCCCACCACGCGATGTCGGCGTAGAGGCTGAAGCCCGGAATCAGCGTACCGGCCAGACCCACGCTGTAACCCGTACCGCCCGAGCAGTTCAAGCCGGAGCAGTTCGGGTGCTGCCAGGCCTGGTAGTACACGGCGCTGAGCGTCCAGCCGGGAATGAACGAGCGGCTGGTGACCTCGACGACTCTGTGATCGAGCGCGGGGCCGCTACCCAAGCCGGGTGTGACGCCCGCAACTGGTGCGGCTGTGGACAGGATGGCGCTGCGGAACACGCCCAGGCGGACGTTGATGGGACCCCAGACGAAGTCGCCGCGGAGACCATCGCTCAGGCCGGTCGAGCCCACACCGCCCATAATCGGCGTCGCGAGGAACGCGGCCGTGCCCAGGTTGTTCGCCGGGTCATAGAGCAGACCCGTCCCGAAGGGACCCTGGCCGGCGATCGTGATGAACTGCCGGCCCACGCGCCAGAGGTTTGCCCCCCAGGTGTTCCGGATGTCGACGTAGGCGGTGTCGAACGACACGACGCCGTAGTTGTAGTTGTTGCCGAAGCGGACGTCGAAGTTGCCGCACGCGCGCGGGAGGCCCGTCGTTTCCGAGTCACAGGCCGTGTTGTTCGCCGCCCAGATCCGCAGGACCGCCTCGGTGTTGGGTGAGATACGCCCGGTGAACGTCACGCGCATGCGGATGCGCGCATCGGGAGCCCGGAACGTTCCGCCGCCGCTCACCGAGCCCGCATCGTACACGTTGTATCGGATGCGGAGGTCGCCGGTGACCCGGGTGTTGTCGAGTCGTGCCCGGATGGCTGCCAGCTCTTCCTCGACCGCGGTGACCCGCACGCCGAGGGCCGCCAGCTCCGCCCGGAACTCCGCCACCAGCCGCTGGACTGTCGCCAGCTTCGCGGTCAAGCGCTTGTCGGTCGCCGCGAGGGCCGCCCGCACAGCGGCAATGTCCTTCTGGCGTGCCAGGTCTGGAGGTAACGGTGGAATCTTGATGGCCTCGATGCGCGCCAACAGTCGCGCGACCACCATGGCCATCTCGTACCGTGTCATGGCCCGGTCGCCCCGGAAAGCCCCATCGGGATAACCCTCGATGAGACCCTTGGCCGCCAGCTCAGCGATCGCGTCGTATGCCCAGTGATCCGTGGGCACGTCAGCGAACGGCTGTGCCAGCGCGGGAGCAACCAGAGCCAGCGAGAGCAGTGCTGCGAGAAGGACAGCAATCTGCTTCATCGTTGGGTCGATCTCCCTTCGTTGTGAGATAGGCCTGGGAGATCCGACATAGGGCGGAGCGAGTGAGCGTGTTTCCTCTTCCACCCTGAATCGGTCCCTTCGGCCCTTGCTCCGCCACTTCGGTGCCTGCCCTGGTCACACTCCTCCTCTCCGGGCTGGCCCGCGATGCCGCTTCGGCCGCGGCGGCGGTTGACGCGTAGCGATACTTAGGTGTTTACCCCAGTTGCCGGTGATAGAACCTTGGGGGTGCTGTCGGAGTGGCGCCGTTCGATCAAACGACGAGAAACGTACCACCCCGCCCCCCTTATTGAATCAGGCTCCGACAACGGGCGGCTGGCCTGTCACTAGCCGGCTTATGCCCTTCGACGGAGGGCGGTAGACTCCTCCTGGAAGGCCGCCCCTCGGGCAGCCTTCCAGGAGCCCCACGTCCCACCCAGACCGCCCGGGTGGACGGTCTCCCAGGAGCCAGGCTTCTCACCCGCCCGTGGGACGCGGGCAGGAATGCCTGAGCAAACACCGAAAAGACGAGCCCCGTGACTTAGAAAGTCTTTCTCAACCCCAGGTGATCAGGCTCATGGGCATGAAGAAAGTCCTCCGGTCCGTCCTCGTCGCCATCCCGGTCATCATCGCCTCACCCGTGCTCGTCCTGGCGATTCAAGGCGGCATGTTCCTCCCCGTGGGGATGTTCGTCGCGATCTACTCGCCCTGGACGCCGTTTGTCTTGTTTCCACAGACGAAGTGGCTGGTGACACACACCATTTGGATGTCCCGCGATGTGCGGGCCACGCTTATCGACGTAGGATGGGGCTTGATCATCGTCGGGTTCGTTCTGTTCATCGCATCCTACATATACTTCTATTCCATCAGGAACCGTGCCGGACTCGTGACGACCGGGCCCTATGCGGTTGTGCGCCACCCTCAGTATCTCGGCATCTTCATGGGGCTCACGGGCTTCTCGCTGCTCGGGGCGCGCCCGATCGCGGTCGTGGCCTGGGTCACGGCGGTCTGCACGTACCTCGCGCTGATGATTTACGAGGAGGGTGAGAACGAGCGGCATTTCGGGGCGCAGTATCGGGCGTACCGGGAGCGCGTGCCGTTTATCATCCCGTTCTTTCCTCGCGCGCTGACCCGGCCGTTTGCCGGCCTCTTCGCACTGCCCAAGGCCGTGCAGTACCTGGGGGTCGCGATGCTCTACGTTGGCCTCCTTGCCGCAGCCATTTCGCTCCTGCGCGATCGCGCGTTTCCGACGTAAGTCCTCGCCGGCTCAGCGCGCTGGAGGCCGCGAGAAACTGTACAGATTCTCATCGTTGTTGATCAGGACCTGGACCTGACCGTCACCGTCGATGTCCTCCGCTGTAATGCCCATGTAGGCAAGCCGACCGCCCGGCTGGAACTCCCATTTCAGTTGACCTCGCGCCCCGATCATGTAGACGGAGCCATTGTGGCTGCCCGCGAAGACCTCCAGCGCAGCGTCGGATCGGTCGAGGTTGCCAACCAGCACCGAGCCACTAATGTGTCCCCGGCGCTGGAATGTCCAGACCACTCGACCCGCCGGGGAGAGGGCCTGCACAGACCCGTCCTGGATGCCATAGACAATCTCTTTCGTGCCGTCCCTGTCGAGGTCGGCGATGGCCAGGCCATTGTAAGAGGTCACCGGCCCGCTCGTGCGGTGGGTCCACCGCAGCCGGCCCTGGGGCGTCAGGGAATGCACGGCGCCGGACCAATCTGCCGCGTAAACCTCGAGCACACCGTCTCCATCGGCGTCATCAACCGAGACGCCGAAGATCGACCCGTCTCTCCCCGTCCCGTACGTCCAGCGTACCCGGCCCTCGGCGTCCAGAGCGTGGATGACCCCGTTGCCGTGATTGCCGATGACGATCTCCCGCTTTCCGTCCCGGTCAAGATCGACGATGGCCGGGGCGTTCATGTCGGCGTGTCCGCCCATCGCGTAGATCCACTTGACCCGGCCGGTGGCGGCATCCAAATTGTACACGTTGCCCTGGTTGTCGGCGAAGATCACCTCAAACCGGCCGTCCCCTTCCAGGTCCGTCACGGCAGGGCTGGCGTAACTAGTATAGGCCCGCGTCTGAAACGACCAGACGGACTGCCCCCGTCCGTTCATCCGGTAGAAGGTGGATGACCCACCGGCCTGGTAGGGCGCGAAGAATATCTCGGGTCGCCGGTCGCCGTCCACATCGACCACCGCCGGCGTCATCAGGATGACTCCGCCGTTTGCTTGAACGGAAAATTCCCAGCGCCGCCGTTGCCAGGGCCGCTCCAGCGCGACGAGACGAACGCCCTCGCCGTAGATCAGTTCGACCTGGCCGTCACCGTCCAGGTCGGCCACGGCCGGCGGCGACACGGATGCGGGCGAGGCTGTCGTCTCGAAGTTGAGCCGCCAGCCGACGTGCGGCGCGGTGAGGCTGCCCTGCTTTGGCGTGTAGTTGACGCGCTGAAGATTATAGCCTCCAAACGACCATATAGCCGCCGATTGGGCGCCAAGTGGTGAAGCCCCTGCCGCCACGGTAGCGATAACCACGAGAGGGAAGACCACTCTGGCCATCCACCGCAGGGTAGTCGTGGACGCTTCATGACCGGTTCGACTCATTGGGGTCCTCGCTGAGAAGCCGCTTCTGGCCGATTGGCGACGCGCACGTCGTTCGATGCTCCGGCGCACTCCGATAGTGTACACGGTCTGGGAAGCATCTGAGAACCCTGTATCATCGCGGCGGCCTGCGCTCGCCCTCTCCGGCGGCGGGTACCTCCGCCAGCGCGGCCTCCGCCAGCAGTATCGCGGCGTAGTCATCGTAGGGCTCGGGTGGTGTCAGCAGGCCGCGCGGGATCAGCCGCCGCCACCCCCGAGGCGGGTGGTCATCGAAGTAGCGTGCCCGCGCACGCAAAGTGGTCCCCGCTTCATCGATCGCTCTCAGGGGCAGTGGCACGATGCCCTGCAGCATCCGCGCGACATCTCCCGACGCGGTGCGGTTGCCGATGACGATGTCGGTGACGCCGTAGCGCCGCTGCCAGACGCGCACCAGGTCCGGCAACGCCTGTGGAGCCACGACGGCACGATCGCGCACGCCGTCACGCTCAGCGACGGCGACGCCGCACTTCTCGCGGCCGGGATCGATCGCCAGGACGACGCGCCGCCTCTGGGCGTTCACGGCCCAACGACAAATGCCACCCAGATCAGCGCCACGCTGTCGACAGGCTCGCCGTTACGGCGGGCCGCTAGAAACCGCCAGTGCCGTGCGGCGTCTAGCGCGGCCTCGTCCAGTTCGGCGCGCCCCGAAGATGCCGCGATCTCGACTCGAGCGACGTGGCCGTCGGCCCGAACCACCAGCCGCAGGCGCACCCGGGCCTCGACCGCCTCGAGGCGCGCGGCGGACGCGAGACCTGGCGCATCGACGACCATCCGGTAGGGCTGGGGATGCTTCGGCGGTGTGAGTTCAACCGGCACAGGGGGCGTGAGAACCACCGTCGCTGGCTGAGACGCCGCAGGCGCGGGCATGGGGGCCGACGGCGGTGGTTCGGACACCGCCGGCTGGGGCGGGGTCTGCTGGCGACGACCGGGATCGAGATCACCCGCTGCCGCGATGGCAGAGGCCGGTGCCGCGGCGCTTCTAGCAAGCGTTTGTGCGCGCGACTTGCTGTCTGAAGCCGGTTCTGATGCGGGACGGTCATCCACGGACGCGCGAGGCTCTCGAGGACCCGCCTGCACTTCCCGCATCAAGCGCTCACTGGGCCGAGCCGCCGCCGGCCGGCGTCGTTCCACTCCTGCCGGCAGCCGCGCCGTCGCTACCGGCGGCCGACGAAGAGGAGGCAGGATCGCCGCGGGTTGCCCGCTCTCGGCGCTTGTGATCCCGCTCTCGGCGAGAGCAGAGGGCGCGGGCGCCGCGGCGCCGGGCGCACCGAGGGCCGCAGCGTGCGGCTCCGGCGCGACGCCGCGGGCAGACCACCAACTGGCCTCCAGTCCGGCAAGGACCGCGGCGGTCAGGAGCGCCGCAACGGCGGATCGCCGCATCACGCAGTTTGCCGGCGGGTGGTCGCGGCGCGATCCTCGCGCAGTGCGGCGACGACCGACTCGACCAGGGCGAAGCCTCCGAAGAGCGCCGCCGAGTAGAGCGCGTCACCCAGCAGCGTGTTGCGGAAAAACGGTATGGCCGCCACATACG
>JBQTJP010000211.1:0-3108 GCA_052386995.1 Armatimonadota bacterium | reverse complement strand
GGCCGTCCCTGCGGATGCGTGGTACGATCACCATTCGGAGGAGTTCGGGAGCCCGGTACCCGGATGGTCTCGAAAACCATTGGGCGGGAAACCGCCTCGTGGGTTCAAATCCCACCTCCTCCGCCAGGTCTACCGCGATCTTCCCCGAAATCCTTTGACCGATTTTCAACCATCCTGCAACCCAAAAATCCTTGACAACAAAGCCGCATGCCGCATGATAGGAGCCAACAATTCAATAGCGGAAAGGCACGAGCGAACGTATGAGGTGCGCACGGACACGCCCGGTGGCTGCTGACGGCAGCCCCTGGGCATTTCATTTAGGGGACGGCACGCAGATTAGTGACCCGAGCAGCGGCCCGCGACGGAGGCGGTCCTGAATGGAATATCCCGTCCTGCTGAGCGCTCTCATCCTGGGGTCGGCCGGCTGGTTGTGCGGGGTCCTGCTGTCCCGCAGCCAGACGCGCGAGCCCGGCGCGGCGCCATGGCGGGCGTATGTAATAGCGGCTGCCGGTGCGGTGGCGGCGATCGCAATCGTCACCGTGCCCGGCCGCGGGCCCGGGTACCCGCTTGCGGGTGCGGTGGCTGCAGCCTGGGGCCAGGGCCTTGCGCTTGGCGGGGTGGCGGCGCTCCTCGCGGGATTAGGCACGCTGCGCGCGTCGGGTGGCATGAACGCCTTTCGGTGGGCATCCGCGGTCGCCGCTCCCTGCTTCCTATCGACCGCGGCGGTGTCCGCCGTACTCCTCTGGATGCGCGCGACGGCGGTCGAGACGCTCCTCGGCGTTGCCGCGGGATGGTTGCTTGTCTCAGTCATCCTCTACCTCGGCCTGCGCATCGGCCGTAACGCTGATACCGAGCCGGCCGGGCCGCTCTCGCGGGTGGCCCTGGCGGTTCTCGTCCTGGGGGCCGGGTTCACGTCCACGCTCTGTGCGACCGTGGCTCTCGGCCACTTCCGCGACGTTGCCGGCCCCCAGACCACCCGATGGACCACCGCGGCGATCGCGCTTGCCGCGGGAGTCCCCGTCACCATGCTGCTCGCTGCCGCGCTCGCCACTATCACGGGTCGCGACCGGAGCCAGGCGGGGCCAAGCCCCGCGGGAGCCGCGCTGGCACCGCTCTGGCGCGTGGTGTTGTCGGCGGCACTGCTGGCCGGGCTGGGCTATCTCGTGTCGGTCAGAGTATTGGGTGACCAGCGACTTTTCTATGCCACCGGCGCCGGGGCGGGGGCGGTCTTTGTGCTGTGGTGGCTGCTCGCGGAGGGCGAATGGGGAGCCGCGGACGTTGCACAGGCTGCGGGGCGCGGCAGCATCCAAGGGCACGGTGTGCTCGCGGCTCTCCTCACTCTGGGCGCAATCATCGCCGGCTTCTACCTCCTGGCGGGGTACGGAACCGGCATCGTCGTGCTTGCCGCCTGGCTGCCGGCGGGTGTGCTGTTGACGGCTGCCGCAGTGGAGGAATCCGCAAGAGAGATGCCGCAGGCGGACTCCGGCATCCTGGTGGCGGAGCGCGTGGTCGATCTGCTTCTCTTCGGCGCCGTCGTCGTGCTGTATCGGGTCTTCACCCAACGGTTCGAGGACGACCTGGCCGGTGCGCTCCTGACGGATCACTTTGCCATCTTCAGCATGCTGCTTGGTGCCCTGGTCCCGTCGCTTCTGGCGGGCATGCTGACGCGATCCGGCCACCAAGCACCCGCGTCGACGCCGCGTCTGCTCGTCCGTCTGGCCTTTGTGCTCGCCGCCGCGCTGGCGCTGGCCGCCGGGGTGGTGGTCTTGTGGGGTGCCAGGGGCGCGATCGGACTCCTGGCCGGGTTCATGCTGGGCGCGATCGTGTATCCGGAAGCACTCGCGGTGCTCATTGCGCTGGGCATCGTCATTCCGCTTGCGCAGTGGGCTCAGCCGTTGCTGCAGATCGCCGCGCAGACACGTGCTGAAAAGGTGCGTCTGTTGCTGTGGCTTGCGGGCATCGTGGTCGGCGCGCTGCTCGCCGCCGACTACGGAGGCCGGCTCGGTTACCGGCCGCGCAGGAGAGGACGCCCGGCCGTGAGCGTCGAGGAGGGAGCAGACCTGTGAAGAGCACGATGATCGCCCCGTCTGGCCCGGGCCGAGGCCTTCGTCCCAGAACCGCCGCGGCGATAGTGGCCGCCATCTGCGTGGCAGGGGCTCTCGCCTTCGCCGTCTCCCAGGAGCCTCCTGTGGGACGGTTGCAGGGGCGTGTGGTCGACGCGCAGCGCGACACGCCGGTGGCGGGCGCGCAAGTCGTCATCACTCCAACCGATACGGGTGGTGCCGACCGGCGGATCCGTTACGCGGTCACCGACGCCGACGGTGGATTCTCTGTCACGCACATCCGTACCGGAGAGTACGAGATCTCCGCCACGCTCGAGGCCCACTCCGTCGAGTACGCGAGCGCGACCGTGCACGAGGGCCGCACCGCGCAGGTCGCTCTCCGGTTGGTGGCCGCGAGGCCCCAGCTGCAACTCGCGGGCCCCACACGCTACTTCACGACACGCGAGAAGCTGATCCTCCCGGTCCGCGGCTACGTAGACGAGACCCGAGGGGCCGGCCGCGCCGTAATCGACGTGCGCGTCTACCGCGGCCGCCTTTCCGGTCTCTTGACGAACCCCAAGACGGCGCAGGCCGTGGCGAATCTGGGCAGCGGGTGGTTCCTCGCGTCGCCTCTGCCGGAGGTGCTCCTCAAACCGCCGGCCGGCGATCCTCCGCGACGGGCGCTGGAGCGGCGCTTCCCGATCACCGGAGCGGGCGCGGAGGGGTTCTACACGCAGAATCTCGATCTCGGCCGTCAGGAACTGGGACTGTATCTCGTCGAGGCCAGGTATGCCGACGCCACGGTGTCGACGTGGTTCCTGGTCTCTGATACGGCGCTGGTCATCAAGAGCGCGCCGGGCGAGGTCCTGGCGTATGTCGCCGATGTTCAGACCGGGACGCCGGTGTCCGAGAGCGCGGTACGCCTCTATCGCGATGGCAGGGTGCTCGCGCAGGGGCGCACCGACGTGAGCGGGACCGCGCGCTTTGCGCTGCCGCGTGATGCGACGGAATTCTTCCTGGTCGCCGTGGCGCAGCGCGGCCCCGACGAAGCGGTGGTCGGGCGCAC
>JBQTJP010000210.1:0-9439 GCA_052386995.1 Armatimonadota bacterium | reverse complement strand
GAGGGGTTTGCACGAAGCCGGGGCGAGATCATCGGAGTGTGCGACGCCGACCTGCAGCACCCACCGGCGATGCTGTCGCTGCTGGTGCAGCGGCTGACGGATACCGATGCCGACATCGTCGTCGCCTCACGCTACCTGCCCGGAGGAGGAAGGCCCGGCCTCTCGCCGTGGCGCAAGGTCGTCTCGCGAGCCTCGCGCCTGCTGGCGTGGGCAATGCTCGGCGCTGCGCGCCGGAGCAGCGATCCACTCTCCGGACTGTTCGTCGTGCGGCGCGCGGTGATCGAGGGCGTGACGCTCCGCCCCGTGGGGTTCAAGATCCTCCTGGAGATCCTGGTGCGCGGAGGCTACGGCCGGATCGAGGAAGTGCCGTACGTGTTTGGCGCGCGTGCCGCCGGGCGGACGAAGGCCACGCTCCGGCAAGGGCTGGATCTGCTGCGGCATCTCGTGATGCTGGCGGCCAGCAGTCCGGCGGACGCACGCCTGTGGAAGTTCCTCATGGTGGGCTCCAGCGGCGTGCTGGTGAACATCGCGGCGTTCTGGACGATGACCCACGTGCTGGGTGTGTACTACTTCTACGCGGGCATCGTTGCCGGGTTGCTCGCGACCGGCTCCAATTTTCTGCTCAACAACGCGTTCACATGGGCCGACCGCCGGGTCGCGGCCGTGTCCGGCTTTCTCCACCGAATGGGCAAATACTATGCGGCGACGTGGGCAGGGATGCTGGTCTACCTCACGCTCTTGCGGGCGCTGGCGTACCTGGGACTGGTGCCGATGCTCGCCAACCTCATCGCGATAGGCGTCGGGGGTATGCTGAACTATCTCATGCACAATCGCTGGACCTGGCGGCAGCAGGGCGTGGGCGGGTGAGCCCCGTGGGCCGCACAGTGATTGAATCCGAAGTCACGGCGCAGATCGCGCGAGTGCGCGAGAGCATCGGCCGGGTGATTCTGGGCAAGGACGCGGTCATCGAGCTGGTGCTGACCGCGCTGGTCTCCCGGGGCCACGTCCTGCTTCGTGATGTACCCGGGGTGGGCAAGACGATGCTGGCCCGGGCGCTGGCCCGATCGATCGCGGGGGAGTTTGCGCGCATCCAGTGCACGCCGGACCTGCTGCCCACCGACGTGCTGGGGGCCGCCGTCATCGATCCGAAATCCTACGAGACCCGCTTTGTTCCCGGACCGATCTTCGCCAACATCGTGCTCGTCGACGAGCTCAACCGCACGTCGCCGCGGACCCAGTCGTCGTTCCTGGAGCCCATGGACGAATGGCAGGTGACGGTCGACGGTGTGGCGCACCGCCTGCCGCATCCCTTCTTCCTCATCGCCACCCTCAACCCGGTCGAGCATCACGGCACCTATCCGCTTCCGGAAGGCCAGCTCGACCGGTTTGCCCTCGCGACCTCCCTGGGATATCCGCCGCCTGACGCCGAGCGCGCCATGCTGGCGGGGCAGAGCGGCCAGCATCCCATCGACACGGTCACGCCCGTGCTCGCGCCGCGAGATCTGCTGACTTTGCAGGAGACCGCCGCCGAGATCTTTACGAGCACCGCCATACGGGAGTACGTCTTGGCCCTGGTGGCCGCGACCCGATCTCATCCCGCGGTGGCGTTGGGCTGCAGTCCGCGCGGTGGTCTGGCGCTGCTGCGCGCGGCCCAGGCCGCCGCGTTACTGGCCGGCCGGGGGTTCGTGACCCCCGACGACGTCAAGACCCTGGCAAGTCCGATCATGGCGCACCGCATGCTGATGCGGGGGGCCGCGCCTGCGGGTTCGGCGGGGACTGCGCCGACCGCCGAAGACACCATCGCCGAGATCACGCGAGCGGTGCCAGTGCCGATTCTCGAGGCCACCCGTGCTGACGCGTGAGGGCACGGCCACACTGCTGCTCGCGATTGCCGTCTTCCTGCTGGCAACGAACCTCATGTCCGGGCTGTTGTTTGCCCTCGATGCCGTGCTCGTGTCGCTGTTCATCGTCGGTACGGCGTCGGCCTACGGACCGGTGCGCCGGATGCGGGCGACGCGCCGGGTACAGCCGCGGGCGATCGAGGGTGACGCCGTCGTCGTCGACACGACGCTTGCGAGCCGCCGCGGCGCCCGCTTCGTAACCGTCGAAGAAGGGTGGAGGGGTACCCGCGCACGCGCGATCGTGCCTCACGTGAAGCCCGGCGTGCCGGTGACCGCGGCCGTGACCCTGGTGCCGAAGCGGCGCGGACAGTACGCACTGGAGGCGACGGAGATCGCCTCTCGCGGCACGGTCGGCCTGTTTGCAGCCCGGCGGCGGCTCCCTGGCCGCGATCATCTCACCGTCTGGCCGCGCCCCCAGCCGGTGCATCCCGGTGTGCTCGCCGGGCTCCTGTCCACCTCAGAGGTCCCGGTTGCCGTCGGCGATCGCACGCGGGCGGCTGAAGATTTCTACGGCGTCCGCGACTATCAGCGCGGCGACGCGCCGTCGCGCATTCACTGGCGATTGTCGATGCGCCGGGGAGCGCTCGTTGTCCGCGAGTACGAGCGGCCGCGCGCCGAGCGCTTCGCGATCGTCGTAGATCTGGATCGCCGTCAGTCGCGGGAGCGTCTGGATGCCGCCGTGCGCGCCGCCGCATCTATCCTCCAGGCGGCCCTCGATCGCGGGGCCGACGTCGTGACCGCGGCCTGGAATGGAGAGTACATCGAGCACCACGGCTTCGAGTCCACGATGGGCTGGCTCGCGGGCGTCGAACCGTCCGGCCCGCCGCTCGTCGACGTGCTTCGCGTGCTGCCTGCGCTGCTCGACCGGCGCCTGATCGTCTTCGCCTCCTCGACCGCGCTGCCGCCGCTGCCCCCCAATGCGACCGCTGTTGTGCCCGCCGACGACAATCCGGGACGCGGCGTGCTGATGTATGCTTCCGACGGAACCGTGCAGGTATGGTAGGGTGGGGTCGGCTCGTCCGCGGTAGTCCGCCCGAGCACTCGATCCCGCTCCGTCTGTGGACGCTGGCGGCCGTCGTCGTCAGCGTCTTCGCGGTCACCGCCCACGACGACTTCTGGCAGTTCCGCCTCATCGTCCCGATCCTCGTGACCGTCGGCTTCGCGTTCTCGTTCTGGCGAAGAGGGAAGCCGGGGTGGTGGGTGAAGATCGCCCTCGCGCTGCTGTGCCTGCAGGTCGGCTGGAAGTTCCTCCACGGCGTGGCGGCCGACCCGTATCACACCAGCATTCCGCTGACCGTCCTGCTCCTGTGGCTGCAAACCCTCCACTCGTTTGACGTACCGGCGCGACGCGATCTCCTGTTCAGCCTGCTCTCGTCCGTGATCCTGATGGCTGTCGCCGCGGCCTTTGCCCAAGATCTGACGTACCTTGCCTACCTCGCCATCTATACGTTCCCCGCGGTTCAGGCCCTGGTCCACAACGCCTGGCAGGCCGGACACGATGCGGTCGAGGTGCGGCGGACCAGGCGGCCGCCGGTCGGAGGGGGCGCGCCGTGGCGTACGCTGGCGCCGGCGGCCAATCACTTCCTCGTCCTCGTTGTTCTGGTCTCGGCGGTCGTCTTCGTGTTGACGCCCAGGTTCCAGGGCATGCGGGTGACGTCGCTGCCGTTCTCGCCGCAGCCGATGTTGCTCGACCTGTTCGCCGGCCGGCTCTTCAACCCGGCCTACCCCGTCGCGTCGGGCAATTCGGGGGCTTCGGCGCCGCCGTGGAATTCCCGTGGCTATTTTGGATTCAGTCCGACGGTAGATCTGCGGCTGCGGGGACGTCTCGACGATACCGTCGTGATGCGGGTTCGCGCGACGCACCTGCTCAACTGGCGCGCGCTGGTCTTCGACACGTACACGGGCACGGGGTGGGAGATCGCCGATCGCCGGCTTGCGCAGTACGAAGGCGCCCAGCCGATGACGATCGTGCACGACCGCGACGAGGTGTTGAGTTACGCGGCCCGCGGGCTGGCGGTCACCCAGACGTTTCATATCGAGCAGGAACAACCCAACGTGGTCTTCGCGGCGGCGCTGGCCGAGCAGCTCTACCTTCCCATGGGGCGGATCTACCGAGACCGTTACGGTTCGATCCGGCTGCCGTCCACGCTCAAGCCGGGTATGGTGTACTCGGTGGTCTCGCGGGTCCTGGTGCCGGACGCCGCGCGGCTGCGTGCGACCAGCGGGCGGATCCCCCCGCACATTCGAGACCGGTACCTGGCCCTTCCATCGCTGCCGGCTCGCGTCAGCGCGCTGGCCCGCGCGGTGGCGTCGGAGCAGCCTACGGTCTACGATCGCGTTGTGGCCATCAACAGATATCTCTGGAAGCACTACCAATACGATCTCTCGATCCCCCCGCAGCGGCGCCCGGGCGATGCGGTGGAGTATTTCCTGTTCGAGGAGCGCCGCGGGTACTGCGAGCAGTTCGCCAGCGCGATGGTCGTACTGTTGCGGTCGGTCGGCGTTCCCGCGCGGCTGGTCACCGGGTACACGTCCGGCACCCTCAACCCTGTGACCGGCCTGCTGGAAGTGCGCAACAGCGATGCCCATGCGTGGGTAGAAGCGTTCTTCCCCACTGTCGGGTGGGTCGAGTTCGAGCCCACGCCGTCCTTCACGGATACCGCGGCCCTGGGAGGACCGGCACTCGGACGCTGGGTGTGGCAGGACATCGCGGCCTGGCTCCGGAGCCGGATGGCGGCGGTCGCGTCACGCTCGCAGGACGGCGGCGGCATCGCGCCGGCCGTCAGCGCCGCGGTCCGCGCGGGCATCTGGGTCGGACTGGTGCTCGTGAGCGCGGTCGCGGCAGGGGGCCTGCGGCGCGCCCTGGCCGAGCGCGCGACACCCGTGGCGCGGGCATCGGCGCTGGCGGACATCTACGATCGCATGTGCGCGCTGCTGGCCAGACAGGGCCTGCGTCGCGATCCAAGCGAGACCGTGGGGGAATACCGGCGCCGAGTTGACGGCCACCGCGATCTTCCCGAAGTCGACGCGTTGTCCGGAGTAATCGAAGCGGTTGCCTACGGGGGCGTCGCGCCCGAGGCGTCGGTCGTGCAGGCCGCCCGGGTTCAGCTCGACGCGCTACGGAAGAGGCTCAGGGGTCGTGGAGCCATACGCCGCTAGCCCCTCGGCGACCGGCCGTGCCGCCCGCCGCCGCGTCGACGCCGTCGCGATGCTCTTGTTGGGCATCGCGCTCTTCGCCGCCGTCGTACGCATCCCGCGCCTCCACACACCGTCGAAGATGTTCTTCGACGAGATCTACTACGCGAAGGCGGCGCAGCAGATCCTCGCGGGGAAAGAGGTCACCGAGGAGCGGACGCATCCACCGCTGTCCAAGCTCATCATCGCCGCGGCCATCGCGGTCGCGGGCGATGACGCGTTCGGGTGGCGCATCGCGCCGGCCATCGCGGGTACGCTGCTGGTGGTCGTGGTGTATCTGCTGGCCGACGCGCTCTTTGGCGACCGGTTCATCGCCGCGATCAGCGCCATGCTGGTGGCTGTTGACGGGCTGGTCTTCGTGGAAAGTCGCATCGCCAAGCCCGACATCTTCCTCACGCTGTTTTTGTTCGGCGCCTTCGCCGCGTTCTGGAAGTACGTGAGGGAGCGGTTGGACGTCCAGGGCGGCGCCCCGCCGGATGTGCCCGAAAGCGCCCCTCCAGATGTGCCCGAGACCGTCCCGGCGGATGCCGTGCCCATCACCCCATCCGGCCGCGGCGTGCGATGGCTCTATCTCGCGGGGTGTGCGGCGGGCTGCGCGATCGCGACCAAGTGGACGACCGTTGTGCCGCTCTCGACGATTCCCGTGATGCTGCTGCTGTTCCGCGGGTGGGGGCGCATCGTGCTCCCGCGAACAGACCTCCGCCACGTCATCGTGGCATTTACGATCGTTCCCGCCGCCGTGTACCTGCTTACGTACATTCCGTACTTCATGCTCGGCCACAGCGCCGGTGACTTCGTCAAGCACCAGATCTCCATGTATGATTTTCATGCCAGCCTGACTGCCCCGCATCCGTACCAATCGCACTGGTGGTCCTGGCCGCTGTTGCTGCGGCCGATCTGGTACGAGTATCATGAAGTCGCCCCCCAGGTGTACCGGGGCATTCTCGCCATCGGCAACCCGGTGATCTGGTGGGCCAGCCTCCCCGCGTTTGCATTCGTCGCGGTTCGAGCGATCCGCCTGCGGTCGATGCCAGAGGCATTTCTGGCGACGGGCTTTGCGATCTCGTACATTCAGTACGCGTTCATCACGCGTGCCCTGTTCCTCTATCACTTCCTGCCGGCGCTCCTGTTCCTCATCATGGCGCTGGCGGCGGTTCTTGCGCGCATCCGGGCGCGGGTCGGCGGCGGCGTCGTGCTGATCTTCCTGGTGCTGGCCGTGGGATGGCTCGTCGCGTTCTACCCGGTGCTCTCGGCGCTGCCGATCCACGGGGCGCGATACTTGCGGCTCATGTGGTTTAGGACATGGATCTGAGCGGCGGCGTCATCGAGGGCGACGCCCGGTGGAGCGCCCCGCGTGGGAGCGTCGCCGTGCATCGCACCGCCGAGGCCTCCAGGACCCTGCCGTGGGTCGTCGGGATTGGGCTCGCGGTCCTCGTGACGCTCGTCTACCATTATTCGATTGCGGGCGACACGGCATTCAACCACTACCGGCGGCTGGCCAGCGCCTTCCTGGACGGGCGCGTGGACCTGGCCAGCCCCCCACCGCACATTGAGCTCACCCGGATTGGCGACCGCTACTATGTCATTCCGCCTCCGCTGCCGGCCCTGTTGATGGTGCCATACGTGGCCGTGGCGGGCATCAGGGCGTCGCAGGCGCTGTTCGCCGCGTGTGCCGGCGGCGTGGCCGCGATGCTTGCGCTGTTCATCTCCGCCCGCATGACCGAGCGCCCCGGCGACCGTCTCTGGCTGGCGGTGTTCTTCGCGTTCGGCACGATCATGTGGTATCTCGCGGCGGTCGGAAGCGTCTGGTACGTCGCGCATGTCATGGGGGCGCTGGCCCTCAATCTGGCCTTGTTCGAGACCCTCGGGCAGAAGCGGCCGCTCATCATCGGAGCGGCGGTCGCGGCCGCGCTCTGGTCGCATCTCCCCACGGTGCTGACGCTGCCGTTCTTCGTCATCATGACCAGCGAGCAGTGGGCGCCCCAGGGACTGCGGCAGCGGTGGACCATCCGCCTCGGCTATCTCAACGCACTCGTCGGCCCCATCGCCGCGGTGGTGGTGCTCAACTTCGGCTACAACTGGCTGCGATTTGGGACGATCGCCGACGTCTCGTACCGCATGCGCAACAACGTCCCGAACGAATGGTGGTTCGACCGCGGTCTGTTCCATCTCTCGTACATCCCCAGGCACCTGCACGAGTTTCTGCGCGCCGGGCCGATCTTCAAATCGACGTTTCCGTATGTCACGTATTCGCCGGCGGGCCTCGCCGTGTGGATCACGTCCCCCGCGTTTCTGTTTGCTCTCCTCGCGCCGCTGCGGGCGAAGGGCACGTGGGCGGCGTGGGCCGGCATCATCTCCACCGCCGTCGTGGTGATGAGCATCGGCGCGACCGGCGCTGAACAGTTCGGCTACCGGTTGGCGGTCGACTTCTACCCGCTGCTGTTCTATCTTGCGATTAGCGGCATGCGGCCTTCGCTGCGCGGCGTGCACAAAGCCGCGATCGTCCTGGCCATCATGGTCAACCTCTGGGGCGTCATCTGGCACCGAATGGGGTGGAGAGCCTGGTTCTGAGCCGGGTCCCCGCCGGAGATATCTCCGCGGTGCTGCCCGCCTACAACGAGGAGGCGGCACTGGCCCAGACGGTCGCCGCGCTGCGGAGCGTCCTCGAGCGCACCGGCCGGTCCTTTGAGATTATCATCGTCAACGACGGCAGCACCGATGGCACGGGCACGCTGGCAGATACGCTGGCGCGCAACGATTCCATGGTCCGGCCGGTTCACCACCCGCGCAACCTGGGGTACGGCGCGGCGCTGCGCAGCGGTTTTGCCGCTGCCCGCTGTGAGTGGATCTTTCTCATGGATGCCGACGGTCAGTTCGATCCGGGGGAACTGCCGGGGTTCCTCGAGGCCGCGCGCGACGCCGACTTCGTCGTCGGCTACCGGCCCACGCGCGCGGACCCCGGCCACAGGGTGCTGTTCGCTAAGGTCTGGGCCGCGTTGATGTCGCTGGCGCTGGGCGTTCGCGTGCGCGACGTTGACTGCGCATTCAAGGTAATGCGGCGCTCCTACATCGCCGCGATGACGCTCGAGGCAGGGGGCGCCTTTCTCAGCGCCGAGCTGCTCGCCAAGGCACGGCGCTCAGGCGCCCGGATCGTCGAGCGTCCGGTCCGGCACCTGCCGCGCCGCGCGGGGCGTCAGACGGGCAGCAGCCTCCGCGTCCTGGTGCGCGCCTTCTACGAGTTCAGTCGGCTGTGGTGGCGTGTGCGGCGGTCTCGGCCCGCGACGCCCGCGAGGTGAAGAGGAACACCAGGGCCGTCACCAGCACGAAGACCCCGAGCGCGCTCAGCGCCCGCGTTCCGGCCACCGAGTAGAGCGTGTTCTCCACCCAGCCGGGCAGCGCAAATGTCTGCACGTACGGCCGCGTATACGCGAAGAGGAGATTGGCGGCGAAGACGACCGACAGCCCGATGTAGACCGCGATCATCCGGCGGTCGATCGCCGCGGCGAGCGCGAAGAACGGAATGGCCGTCAGCAGATACCGCTCGTGTATGCGGGTCGGCAACACGAACGTGATGAGGACCGATACCGCAGAGGCCAGGATGACCTGGCGCGGGGTGGGATGGCGCCAGGTCCACACGGCGACCGCCGCGAGGACGAGGAGCGTGGTTCCGGTGCCCAGCGTGTAGAGCGGCACCCCCAGCCAGCGGACGCCGTCGCTCTGCCAAAAGCCCTGCGTGGCGCCCCAGAAGTTGAAGGCCACGACGCTGCTGTACGGATAGACGCCGAGGGAGACGCGCAGCACGCCGATCAGCCGCAGCGGACTGAGACCGAACGGGATGATGATGAGCACGACCGTCGCCAGCGCCGCGAGCCCAGCGCCCAGGAGCAGGTCCCACCGCGGCGGGCCGGCGGCGGGCCGGCTGATCGTGCGCACCAGATACATCGCGGCCGGGATGACGACCGGCGCGGATTGGGGTTTGATCAGAGAGCCGGCCGCCAGCAGGATGGCCACGACGACCGGTGACCCAACGTCGAGCAGCGCAATGCCGGTCAGCACGACCAGCGCGCCCACGGCGTCGGCCTGGCCCCAGTACGCGCTGTTGAAGATGATTCCGGGGTTGAACAGATACGATCCGGAGAGGGCCAGCGCGGCACCGGATCCGAATCGCCTGCCTATCGTGAAGATGAGCCACGCCGTGGCAATGTCGGCGGTCGCTGCCGGGAGCTTGAGCGCGAACAGGAAGGCCGGGTCGTTGAACCGGACGATCGTGTTGATTTCTCCGATCACCCAGAGCACGTACAGGTAGCCGGGCAGATAGTCCGCGAAGCCGGCCCCATAGAATG
>JBQTJP010000209.1:0-25107 GCA_052386995.1 Armatimonadota bacterium | reverse complement strand
ATGATCAACTGGTGTCCGCACGACGAGACCAGTGTGTCCGACCTCGAGGTGGAGCACGAGACGATCCAGGGCACGCTGTGGTACGTACGATACCGCGGGGCGGAGGGGAGCGACGGGATTATCATCGCCACGCAGCGGCCCGAGACGATTCTCGCCGATGTTGCGGTGGCGGTGCACCCCGATGACGAACGGTATCGCCGCCTGGTGGGGCGCGAGGTGCTCGTGCCGATTGTCGACCGCCGCGTGCCGGTGATCGCCGATGCCCGGGTGGATCCGGCCTTCGGGACCGGCGCGCTCAAGATCACGCCAGGCCATGACCCCCTCGACAACGAGATCGGCGCCGACCACGCGCTGCCCACGATCGTCATCCTGGATGAGCGCGGGCGCATGACCGCTGATGCCGGACGATACGCGGGCCTGGACCGGTTCGAGGCACGGGACGCGGTCGCTCGTGACCTGGAAGCGGCAGGCTTGATCGAACGTCGCGAGCCGTATACCACGAACGTGGGTCGCTGCGAGCGGTGCAAAACGATCCTCGAGCCGTATATCACCGATCAATGGTTCTGCCGCATGGCTGAGCTCGCGCGGCCGGCCATCGATGTGGTGCGACAGGGCAAAGTGCGGTTCCACCCGGAGCGGTGGACCAAAGTCTACCTGGACTGGATGGACAACATCCACGACTGGAACATCAGCCGGCGCCTGTGGTGGGGGCATCGGATTCCCGTCTACCACTGCGCCAACGGGCACAGGGTGGCGGGCCGCGAGAAGCCCGCGCGCTGCCCCGAATGCGGAGGGACGGAGCTGCGCCACGAAGAGCAAATCTTGGACACCTGGTTCTCATCCGCCGCCTGGCCGTTCGCCACCCTCGGGTGGCCCTCGCAGACCCCGGACGTGGCGTATTTCTATCCGACGAGCGTGCTTGCCACAGGAGGGGACATCATCTTCCTGTGGGTGGCACGAATGATCATGTTCGGGCTGGAGTTCATGGGAGAGATCCCCTTCACCGATGTCTACATCAATCCCATGGTCATGAACATCGAAGGGAAACGCATGAGCAAGTCGCTGGGCACAGGCCTGGACCCGCTCGACTATGTGGAGCAGGGATACGGCGCCGACGCGCTGCGATTCGCGCTCGCGCTGCGCTGCTCGCAGAGCCAGCAGGACATGCGCTTTGCCGAGAAGATGCTGGAGGACGTGCGGAACTTTAACAACAAGATCTGGAACACGGCGCGGTTCGTGCGCATGCACCTGGCCGGCTTTGATGCGGAGGCCGGCCCGGGGACGCATAGTCTGATCGATCGGTGGATCCTCAGCCGCTACGCGCGGCTCATCCGGACCGTCACGGCAATGCTCGAGTCGTACGATTTCGACAAAGCGGCGCGCGCGCTGTACGATTTCATCTGGTCGGAGTACTGCGACTGGTATCTTGAACTGGCAAAGGTGGATCTCTACAGACCGGCGCTCGAACCGGGGCGACGGCAGGCGATCCAGCACACGTTGTGGACGGTCCTGGAAGGGACCATGCGCCTGCTGCACCCGATCATGCCGCACATCACTGAGGAAATCTGGCAGGCGCTGCCTCACCAGGGCGAGAGTATCGTGGTAGCATCGTGGCCGGCCGA
This sequence comes from Armatimonadota bacterium, assembly GCA_052386995.1. Taxonomy (GTDB): domain Bacteria; phylum Sysuimicrobiota; class Sysuimicrobiia; order Sysuimicrobiales; family Humicultoraceae; genus JBQTJP01. The sequence continues at coordinate 23,485 of JBQTJP010000209.1, read as the reverse complement.
GGATGCGGCCGCGATTGATGAGGCGGCCGAGACACGGATGCGAACGCTCATGGCCGTTGTGCGGGCTATTCGGTCGATGCGGACGGATCTCGGACTACCGGCGGGCGCGCGGATATCGCCCACGCTGCGGGCCAACGGCGACGCGGACGCGTTGCTGCGGGCGCATCGCGACTATATCGTGACACTGGCTAAGGCGGCGGAGATCAGTATCGTCGGCGATGGCTCTCTGGCCCGGGGAACGATCGGCACCATAGCGGATGGCGTCGGCATAGCGCTGGCTATCGCGGAGGCCGACCGGGACCGGGCCCGGCGGCGTCTCGAGGGCGAATTGCGGACCGCGCGGACCGCGATCGAGCGCACGAGCCGGCGGCTCGCCGATCACGCGTTCCTCGAGAAGGCGCCGGAGGAGGTGGTGGTGGAGGAGCGGCGGCGCGAGAGCGAGTTGCGGGCCCGCGAGCGCGTGCTCGACGGCTACCTGAGCGCACTCGGGTAGCACGGCCAGCACCGCCAGTGGCGGCCCAGCCAAGGAGTTCACCGTCGCGCGCCGAAGAGGGCGTCCGTGCGACCAAACACGTTTTTGATCAGCGTCGTCCTCATCGCACTCTTCGTTATCTCTCTGATCGTCGGCTACATCGCCGGGGAGACATTCCTCAAGCCGCGAAGCACCACGGCGCCCGAGCAACCCCCGGTTGCGGGGCCCGAGGCTCCGCCGCCCACGGTTCCGCTGGTCGCGTCGCCGGCGCCGCGAGCGTCTCCACCTGGTGGCCCCTCGGGTCCTGGAACACCACCACCGCCGCCGCCGGTGACACCGCGGCCGGCAGCGCCGTCGCCTCCGCCGCCGGCGCCCACCGCCGCCCCCGCAGCTCCCGCGACGCCGCGGCCGCCGGTGGCGGCTCCCGGCCCCGACGTCCAGCCCGAAGGCAGGCTTCACCGCGTGCAGGTAGGCGCGTTCTCGAACCGGCAGAACGCCGACGCGCGCGTCACGGCGTTGCGTGAGGCCGGGTTCAGTCCGTACGTGGTGAAAGACCGGAGCTTATTTAAGGTTCGCGTGGGCGCGTTCCGCACCCGGGCTCCCGCAGAGGAGCTGGCGGAGCGTCTGCGCGCCAAAGGATTCGACGTCATCATCGTCCCCTAACAGCGCTCCGCATGCGCTATCCCACGCCGCAAGACCCACAGTCGCTCGGCTTTGAGCGCATTCTGTATACGAAGGGCTCGCAGCGCGCCACCGTGGTCATCAACCGTCCGGAGGTGCTCAACTCGCTGAACTTCCAGACACTGCGCGAGATGAGCAGAGCGTTCGAAGATGCGGCGTGGGACGATGGGGTCGCCGTGCTCGTGCTCACCGGCGCCGGCGACCGGGCGTTTTGCACAGGCGCCGATCTGCGAGAGCAGGAGCAGTTTCTCCACCGTCCTCGGGACTATTGGAAGTGGATGGGCGCGTTCATCGAGGCGCAGGAGCGCCTGCGCAACATCGGCAAGCCGACGATCGCCCGCCTCAACGGTATGACCGTGGGCGGCGGCAACGAGTTCAATCTGGCGTGCGATCTGGCAATCGCGGCCGACGACGTGATCATTCGCCACGTGGGGCCCGCCCGGGGGAGCGTGCCGGCGGCGGGCGCCACGCAGTGGCTGCCGATCGTCATCGGCGAGCGGCGCGCCCGCGAGATGCTGTTTCTCTGTGAAGAAGTCACCGCCGCGCAGGCGCTGGAGTGGGGGCTGGTCAACCGGATCGTGCCCCGCGCGCAGATGGACGGCGCGGTGGACGACATGGTGGACCGCCTGGTGGCGAAGCTTCCAGAAGTCACGCGGTACACGAAGCAGCAGCTCAACTTCTGGCGTGACCTGTCGTGGCATCTGACGGTCGGGCATGCCCGCGACTGGCTGACGCTGCACGCCGGGGCCGCGGAAACGCATGAGGGGCTCAGCGCGTTCTTCGAAAAGCGGCCCGTGGACTACGAGGGAATCCGCAGGCGGTTGGCCGCCGGCACCGCAACCGAGTTTCTCTGGGGGCCGCATACCGGAACGTGCGCTGCCTGCGGCGCCGCCGCCCTGCCGGCCGACTTCGCGTTCTGCGGCCGGTGCGGGGCCGCGCTGCGGTGAGAGTCATCCGGCACGGGAACGGCGAGGAGGCCCGGTGATGACGTACACGAACATCCTGGTCGATGTTGACGGCCCGGTCGCGGTCATCACCTTGAATCGTCCCAAAGTGTTGAACGCCCTCAGTCGGGCGACGATGGACGAGGTCGTGGCGGCGCTGGAAGAACTGGACCGCGACGACACCGTGCGGTGCATCGTGCTCACCGGCAGCGAGCGGGCGTTTGCGGCCGGGGCCGATGTGAACGAGATGGCGGCGGCGACCCCGGTGGACATGCTCGCATCCTACAGATTTCAGCAGTGGGAGCGCATTCGCAAGATCGGCAAGCCGATCATCGCCGCGGTGCGGGGATTTGCGCTCGGCGGCGGCTGCGAGCTGGCCATGATGTGCGACATGATCATCGCCGGGGAGGGAGCGCGCTTCGGGCAGCCCGAGATCAACATCGGCATCATGCCCGGCGCCGGCGGCACCCAGCGCCTCACCCGAGCGGTCGGCAAGGCGCGCGCGATGGAGATTGTGCTGACCGGCAGGCACATCACCGCCGCCGAGGCCGCGGCCTCGGGACTCGTCACGCGCGTCGTGCCCGATGAGGTCACCTTGAGTGAAGCGACGAAGCTGGCGCAGCAGATTGCGACCAAGCCGCCCATGGCGGTGCGCCTGGCCAAGGAGTCGATCCTGAAAGCGTTCGATACGACGCTGGAGGTCGGGCTCGACTTCGAGCGCAAGGCATTCTATCTCTTGTTTGGCACGGAGGACAAAGCCGAGGGCATCCAGGCCTTTCTGGCCAAGCGCCCACCGACCTTCAAAGGTCGCTAGCGGAGGGACGAGGCATGGTGCAGCTCCCGACACTTCAGGCCGTGGAGACCGTTTTTAGCGATGGCGTGCTGACGATTACGCTCAACCGTCCGGATGTCCTCAACGCGATCAACGAGCAACTGACCGCGGATCTGGCCGAGGCCGTGCGTCTGGCCGAGCGCACGCAGGACGTGCGCTGCGTCGTGCTGACCGGGGCAGGGAGGGGTTTCTGCTCGGGCCAGGACCTGCGGGATCGGGCCGGCGTTGGCGAGATCTCCTATGGCGAGTCCCTGCGCAGACGGTACAACCCGCTCATTCTTCGACTCAGAACGATGGAGAAACCCGTGATCGCGGCCGTCAACGGGGTCGCCGCCGGCGCGGGCTGCAACCTGGCTCTGGCTGCGGATCTCCGCATCGCCTCCGATCGCGCCTCATTCATCGAAGTCTTTTCGCGTGTCGGGCTGATTCCCGACTCGGGGGGCACGTTTACCCTACCCCGCCTGGTCGGCCTGGCGAAGGCCCTGGAGCTGGCGTATACCGCCGACCCGATCGACGCGGCGGAGGCGCTGCGGATTGGCCTGGTCAACCGCGTTGTCCCACACGATGAGCTCGCCGCAGCGGCGAATGAACTGGCACGGCGCCTGGCCGAAGGACCGACCCGCGGGTTCGGATTGACCAAGCGCGCCTTTAACTACGCGTTGAACGCCCCGCTGGACGCAGCGCTGGAGTACGAAGCCCATATGCAGGAGATCGCCGGACACACGGCCGACCACCGCGAGGGCGTGACGGCCTTTTTGGAGAAGCGCCGGCCCCGGTTCGAAGGCCGGTAGCCCGTGGCCGAACCGGTGGTCGAAGAGGAGCGGCCGGCGGTCGGCGTCGTGGGCGCCGGCACTATGGGCGGCGGCATCGCCGAGGTGGCAGCCCTCGCGGGCTGCCGGGTGACGGTTCAGGACGTGTCGACCGAGATCCTGGACCGTGGACGCCGGCGCATCGACGAAGATGTGACGCGACGCGTCTTACGGGGGCGCCTGAGCCAGGAGGCCGCGGATGCGATACGCGCGCGTCTGCGCTGGGTGACCCGTCTGGATGATCTGGCCACGTCAACGATCGTCGTCGAGGCGGCGCCCGAGGACCTGCGGCTCAAGCGCGAGATCTTTGGACGGCTCGACGAGGTGTGCGACGCGGGCGCGATACTGGCGTCGAACACATCTTCACTACCCATTACCGTCCTGGGAGCGGCGACGCGGCGGCCCGAGCGGGTCGTCGGGATGCACTTCTTCAATCCCCCGCCCATCATGCCGCTGATCGAGATCGTCCGTGGACAGCATACGAGCGAAGCCACCGTGGAGGCCGCCGAGCGTCTCGCCCGCACGTTCGGCAAGACCCCGGTATGTGTCCCCGACGGGCCAGGATTCCTGGTGAACCGCATCGCCCGACCGTTCTACAGCGAGGCGGTGCGTCTGCTCGGGGACGGCGTGGCGCCCGCAGCCGTGATCGACCGCATCATGCGCGACGCCGGCGGGTTCAGGATGGGGCCGTTCGAACTGCTGGATCTCATCGGGCTCGACGTAAGCCTGGCCGTGACGACCTCTATCTACAACGCGTTCTTTCAGGACCCGCGCTACCGTCCGCATCCACTCGTACAGCGCATGGTCGACGCGGGTCTTCTCGGCCGGAAGAGCGGCCGGGGATTCTATGACTACACCGCGCCGGTGCAGGCCGGAGACCCGCGAACCGCCGGCGGCGTCACAGCGCCACAAGTCGCGGCGCCGACCTCGACGTCGCCCGGAGGCCAACAGCCGCTATCCAGTGACATCGCAGGGCACAACCGGCTGGCCGCGGATCTGCGAACAGCGCTGAGCGCAGCCGGCGCTCGAGTGACCGATGCATCACGGCGCCGTGGTGCCGGTGAGGTTACGGTGGCCATTGACACGTTCACGGGCTCGATCGCCGAAAAGGTGCGCGCCGTCGCCGACCTTGACTCGCGCCTCCCAGAAGACGCGTTGCTGCTGACGCTCACGTTGAGCGCCTCGACCACTGAAGCATCGGCGCGCGCGGCGCACCCAGAGCGCGTGGTAGGCTTTGCCACGCTGCCGCCGCTGGCCGAGCGCAAGGTGGTCGAGCTCCAGGCGGGCCTCCGCACCGGCCGCCGGGCGCTTGACCGCGCGCGGGCATTCTGGACCGAGATTGGCAAGGACGCGGTCGAAGTCGGTGACGCGGCCGCCGGAATCTTCCCGCGGATTCAAGGCATGCTCAGCCACGAAGCTATCGTGGCATTCGCGGAAGGCATCGGGACCCCGGCCGACATTGACACAGCCATGCGCCTTGGCGTGAACTATCCACAGGGACCTATCGAGCGGGCCGAAGCCGCGGGACTGGACGCCATCCTGGCGATCGCCGAAGGATTGCTCGCGGAATCCGGCGATCCCCGCTACCGTCCGGCGCCGCTGCTGCGGCGTCTGGTGGCGGCTGGATGGACCAGGATAGCCGGCACGGTCTCGGATGCCTGAGTGACTGGGGAGGGAGGGGGCACGTGAAGAGCGGCATGCATCAGGTCGTGATCGTCGATGCGGTCCGGACGCCCGTGGGGCGGTACGGCGGAGCGCTCAAGGACGTGCGCCCCGACGACCTGGCCGCGCTGGTCATTCAGGCGCTGGTCCGCCGCAACAACCTCGACCCCGCGTCGATCGAAGATGTCGTGTTCGGCTGTGGCAATCAGGCCGGAGAGGACAACCGCAACGTCGCGCGTATGGCGGTGCTGCTCGCGGGCCTTCCGGTCACGGTTGCCGGCCAGACCGTCAACCGGCTCTGCGGGTCGGGGCTGCAGGCGGTCGTAGCCGCGGCACACGCCATCCAGGTGGGGGAGGGGGAGGTCTTCATTGCCGGTGGGGTCGAGTCGATGACGCGGGCGCCGCTGGTCATGCCCAAGCCCGACCAGGGGTTTCCACGCGGGGATGTCCGCGCCTACGACACGACGCTCGGCTGGCGATTCGTCAATCCGCGCCTGGCCGGGACGCACACGCCCTACAGCATGGGCGAGACCGCCGAGAACGTCGCAGAGCGGTTCGGCATCACGCGGGAAGAGCAGGACGCCTTTGCCTTCGCCAGCCAGCAGCGCGCGGCCGCGGCGGTGGCCTCGGGACGGTTTCGCGACGAGATCGTGCCGGTGGTCATCCCCAGCCGGAACGGCGGCCCGGTCGTCGTCGAGACCGACGAGCACCTGCGCCCAGACACCACGCCCGATGGGCTGGCGGCGCTCAAGCCGGCGTTTCGCAAGGGCGGCAGCGTCACCGCCGGCAATTCGTCGGGGATCAACGATGGGGCCGCCGCGGTGCTGCTGATGGAAGCGGGCCGGGCCACGGCACTGGATCTGGCGCCGAAGGCGCGCATCGTGGCCTCCGCCGTCGCAGGCGTCGATCCCGCGCTGATGGGTCTGGGACCGATCCCCGCGACGCGCAAGGTCCTCGAGCGGACCGGACTCTCGATCGACGACATGGACGTCATCGAGTTGAACGAAGCCTTCGCGGCCCAGGTGATTGCCTGTGTCCGAGAACTGGGGATCCCGATGGAGAAACTCAACCCCAACGGCGGCGCGGTGGCGCTGGGCCATCCGATCGGCTGCAGCGGCGCGCGTATCCTGACCTCGCTGGTCTACGAGCTCGCCAGGCGGCGTGGGCGCTACGGTCTCGCCACGATGTGCATCGGCGTCGGGCAGGGGATTGCGACGATCATCGAACGCGTCGGGCCGGCCGCGGCGTAAGACACCACACGCGTTTCAATGGAGGCCGAACGCCATGGAGTTGCGTGACCGGAACGGCAAGCCCATCACGAAAGGTGTGAAGGTGCGCAGCGACGGGAAGGAAGGGGTGGTCCGCCACGTCGAGCCCGACTACGGCGTGCTCACCGTGGTCATCGAGGAGCGCCCCGGCAGCAAGGTTGAGCGTATGGTGCGCGCCTCGACCGTCGAAGTCGTGTGAGATCTCGCCGGGACGTTGATGCCCTCCTGTTTGACCTCGGTGGGATTGTTATCGCGATAGACTTCAACCGGGTCTTCGCGGCCTGGGCTGCGCTGGCTGACGAGCAGATCGACATTGTCAAGTCACGGTTCTCGTTCGACGCCTCCTTTGAGCGTCACGAACGCGGCGAGATCACTGCCCGCGAATACTTTGCGTCTCTCCGATCGTCACTCGGCATCAACCTCTCGGATGACGAGTTTGCGAAAGGCTGGAACGCCATCTATGTCGGGAAGATTCCGAAGACAGCAGATCTGTTGCGCCGTCTCAAGGACACAGTCCCGCTCTACGCCTTCACCAACTCCAACCCGACTCATCAGCGGATGTTTGAAAAGGAGTACGCGGAGGAATTGAGGTCTTTCCGTAAAGTGTTTGTGTCATGCGAAATGGGAAGGCGAAAGCCGGAGCCGGAGGCTTTCAACGCGATCGCAACCGAGATTGGCGTACGTGTGGATAAAATGCTGTTCTTTGATGATACGCGTGAGAATGTGGCGGGCGCCCTGGCGGTCGGCATGCAGGCCGTCCATGTCACGTCCGTCGACGACATAGAGCGCAACGTCGCCGAATTCCTCGCGTAGGAAGCGCACCGATACGCGGGGGCACTCAGGCGGCAGCTATCGGCGGACCGCGTGGGCTTCAAGGTGTGCGCGCACGACGCTGCGCAGGCGGTCTGCGCTGGTTGTGGGATCGAGAATCTCGTCGCGGGGCAGGGCAAGGGGCTTCTCCAGAGAGTAGGGCCCCTCAAGCGCAATGGTGACCTCCCGGACGCGCTCGGTCACCTCGACGCGCGATCCGGGTGCCACCTGCGCCGCGATTTTCTCGACCAGCCGGCGGAACTGCTCCAGCCCGACGTAGGTGTGCAGAACCTCCAGTGCCCGTTCCCGCGCCTCGTCGGCGTCGCGTCCCTTGATGGGCGCTTTGAGATACGGCCTCCGGCCGAGCCCGCGCCGGCCCTCCCAGATCCTGATTTCGTAGCGCCCCGGCGGCACAGGCCCTTCGACGAGCAGCACGAACTTCCGGCCGAGCACATCGACCGTTTCTTCCCACCGGCGGAATGGTTTCGCCGAAGCCATTCGGCCTCTACTTTCGCCGAGGTGCGTGCACTTCATTCTTGCGCGAGGCGTGCTTCGGATAGGGAGGAGAGCGGCCGGCCAGCGCGGTGCGGCCGTGGCGACGGGTCCTCTCTTCTGTTACTTAACATAAGAAACCTTATGCGAAGTAGACTCCTAGCCGGTCGTGACGGCTCTACCCGAACACATGTTTGCATTGAGTCTTTCGCCATGTTATCATCACGGCGATTGAAAGACCTGGAGGAATTTGCCATGGCCTCTGGATTGACCCGCCGGCAAAGCGACATTCTCACCTTCGTTCGCCGCTACACCGAATCGCACGGCTATCCGCCGTCGGTGCGTGAGATCGGACAGGCCATGGGCGTCACGAGCAGTTCAACGGTGCACAGCCACCTGGCGGCGCTGGAGCGCAAGGGTTACCTGCGACGTGACCCGAGCAAGCCCCGCGCGCTGGAAATCCTGCGTGATAACGGTGCCCCCGCGGCCCGTACAGTGACACTCCCGGTCGTCGGCCGCGTGGCAGCCGGTGCGCCGCTGCTCGCCGAGCAGAACATCGATGAGTACATGGCGGTGCCCGCCGACATGCTCAGCGGGGCCGAAGGTTTCGTGTTGAAGGTCAGAGGCGACAGTATGATCGGTGCAGGCATCCAGGACGGCGACCTGCTGGTCGTGCGCCGGCAGCCGACGGCCACCAACGGCGATATCGTCGTGGCGCGGCTGGATGACGAAGCCACCGTCAAGCAGTTCTTCCGTGAGAAGGATCGGGTGCGGCTCCAACCGGCGAACGAGGCCTTGGAGCCGGTCTACGCCCGCGAGGTCATCGTCGAAGGCAAGGCGATCGCGGTCATCCGTCGACTGAACTAGCCCCAACGCTCGATGGAGATCCTCAGGCCGAAGCCGGTGTGCCGGCTCTGTTCATCGCTTTGAGGTCGACAGCCAGCGGCCCGGGCACCTCGACATCGAGGGACACTCCCTCGGTGCCGTAGTCGGCGGACAGCACGCGGCCCTCGGCATGCACGCGTGCGATGAGCTTTGCGTCGCGATACGGAATGCGCACCCGCACGCGGATCCATGGCTCGGGCAGCCCCTTTGCGATGGCACGCAGCAGCGGGGCGAGCCCGACGCGACGCTCGGCGGAGATTACTACGGCATCGGGGTAATCTTCCACCAGCCGTCGGATCTGCTCGGCTGTCAACAGATCGACTTTGTTGAAGGCCGTGACCACAGGGTGGTCGCCCGCGCCGATGCCTTTCAAGACGCCGCGGACCACCTCGGCCTGCGCGCGCCACGCCGGATGACCAGCATCGATGACATGCACCAGCAGGTCGGCCGCAGTGACTTCCTCGAGCGTGCCGCGAAACGCTGCGACGACCTGGGTCGGCAGACGCTGAATGAACCCGACGGTGTCCGCCAGGACGATCGATCGGTGATTGGGCAAGACGACGCGCCGGACCATCGGATCGAGCGTCGCAAAGAGACGGTCTTCGACGAACGCGTCCGCGCCCGTCAGCGCATTCAACAGGGTCGATTTCCCCGCGTTGGTATATCCGACCAGGGCCACCTGGGGAATACCCGCGATCTCGCGCGGCACGCGCTGCCTGGTCCGGCGGCGTGCGATAGAGTTGATCTCTCTTTGCAGATTGGTGATGCGCACCCGGATGCGCCGGCGATCGACCTCCAGCTTGGTCTCACCGGGTCCCCGGGTTCCGATGCCGCCCCCCAGACGCGAGAGCCAGACGCCGCGCCCGGTCAGGCGCGGCAGGAGGTAGTTCATCTGCGCGAGCTCGACCTGGAGCCGGCCCTCGCGGCTGCGCGCGCGGCGCGCGAAGATGTCGAGCACGAGCGCGGTACGATCGAGCACCTTGACCCCGAGCTCACGTTCCAGCGTGCGCTGCTGGGCCGGCGTCAACTCCTGGTCGATCAGCACGAGATCTGCCGCCTGGGCCTCGGTGGCGCGCAGCACCTCGGCGAGTTTCCCGCGGCCGAGATAGGTCGCCGGGTCGGGGCGGGACCGGCGCTGCACGACATTCGCCACCGGCTGCGCTCCGGCGGTTTCGGCCAGCCGGGCCAGTTCGGCGAGCGCGTCCTCGGCATCGCCGGCCCGGTCCAGCGCGACCAGCACCGCACGCTCCGGCTGCCCATCCGCGCCCGCCGTGGTCACACCTCTGCGGCGGGTCGTATCCGCCAGGCGCGTCCAGGGATCCAGTTCGAGTTGAGCGAGCGCCGCCGGCGGATAGGGGCCCTCAACCGTGGCGGACTCTTCGCCGTCATCGCTACGCGCGACCCTTCCGGATGGGTGCCCGAGCAGCCACACATCTGCCGGCCGGCCCCGCTGCGTTCCGACGGTCACCACCAGGTCCAGACCCAGCTGTACCAGCGCGCGCCGGTCGCCATCATCGGCGCGGCCATCGGGCTGCGGGTGGGCCTCGACGTACCTGAGGCCACGTCCGCGCGTCCCGGACGCGTGCGCGAACTCGTGCGCAAGCTCCTGCCAGCGCCGGCTGAGGAGCACGTGTGCCGTAACACCGTGGCGATCGATGAGCAGGCCAACCTCGCGCCGCAGCGCCTGCGCCAGGTGCGTCAAGATCTCGATGAGCTCGAGGCTCGCAATCCGGTTTGGCGGGACGCGGCGGCGCAGCAGCGCCTCAAGCATCTGCCGATGGGTGGGCTCGATGCTCCGGACGAGACCCCAGACTGTGCCGATCGGGAGCTCCCCTTCCCTACCCGTACGCGCGGCGAATCCGCGCGAGGGCCTCATCGAGGCGGTCGTCCGGCGTGGTGAGCGAGAGGCGGACATACCCCTCGCCGCTGGCACCATACCCGACCCCTGGGGTGATGACAACGCCCGTCCGTCCCAGGACGTCGGCCGCGAAGGCGACCGACGACTGCCCGTTGGGTGTGGGCATCCAGACATAGAGCGTGGCTTTCGGCAGCGGCGGCTGCCAGCCAACGCTGCGCAGGGCCTTCACCAGCCGGTCGCGGCGCGCGCAGTAGATGGCCAGCGTTGGCGCGATGACGTCCTGGGGGCCGGAGAGCGCCGCGATGCCGGCCTGCTGGATCGCTACAAAGACGCCGGAGTCGACGTTTGTCTTGACGGTGCCCAGGGCCTCGATCGCCTCGGGGTTGCCGACGGCGAAACCGATGCGCCATCCGGTCATGTTGTAGGACTTGGAGAGCGAATGGAGCTCGATGGCCACCTCTGTCGCGCCGTCGACTTGCAGGACGCTGGGCGGACGGTAGCCGTCGTAGGCAATCTCGGAATACGAATGGTCGTGAACCAGCAGGATGCCGAAGCGACGCGCGAAGGCCACCGCCCGCGCAAAGAACTCAAGGTCGGCCACGGCACCGGTCGGGTTGTTGGGATAATTCAGGAATAGCAGGCGCGCCCGACGCGCGACGTCGCTTGGGATCTGATCGAGATCCGGGAGGAATCCGCGCTCGGCCGCAAGCGGGAGCGCGACCGGTTCGCCCTCGGCCATGATCGTGGCGGAACGGTACACCGGATAGCCCGGGTCAGGGACGAGCGCGAGCTCACCGGGGTTGAGCGTCGCCCAGGGGAGATGCGCGAGTCCCTCCTTGGAGCCGATGAGGGCCAGCACCTCACGCTTCGGATCGAGCGTCACGCCGAAGCGACCCGCGAACCACCCGGCGGCGGCCTCGCGGAACTCGATCGTGCCGGGGTACGGAGGATACTGGTGTGTGCGCGGATCCCGCGCGGCGTCCGCCAGCGCCGCGATGATGTGCGGGGGCGTCGGCACGTCAGGATCCCCGGTGGCGAGGCTGATGACATCCACGCCCTTGGCCTGTTGCTCCTCTTTCTTGCGATCGAGATCCGCGAACAGATAGGCGCCGATCCGCCGGAGGCGCTCCGACTGCACGGTGCGGACACGTGACTGCTGCATCATTCCCTCCCGGGCTGCGCACGTTCTGGGGCGGGCGAATCCGCGTCCATCATAGCACGCACACGCTGCATCAGCGTTTCCTCATCCAGAGGCGTAACATCGATCCAGCGCACGCGCGGATCCCGCCGGAACCAGGTGAGCTGCCGCTTCGCATACCGTCGGGTGTTGCGCTTGAGCACGCGAACGGCCTCCTCGAATGGGTAGCCCCCGCGCAGCCACCCCACAATCTCTTTGTAGCCCAGCCCCTGCATCGCGGGGACATCCGCTGGGATGCCCTGGGCGAGCAGCCCGCGCACCTCATCGACGAGCCCGCCGACGACCTGCGCATCGACCCGGGCATCGGTGCCGCGGTACAACACGTCTCGCTCCATCGAGAGCCCGATCATGGCTGCGGTCAGCGGCGGACCCGTTCTCTGCAACGCTGAGATCGGGCGTGCTGCAACGGTGGTCACCTCCAGCGCCCGGATGAGACGCCGGATGTTGCGGGGATGGATGCGGGAGGCGGCGACCGGGTCGAGCGCGGCCAGGCGCACGTGGAGGTGCCCGGGGCCGCGCGCGCTCTCTTCGGCCTGCAGATGCGCGCGCAGGTGCGGATCGGGCGGCACCTCCGGAATCGTGAGATCGTCAACGATGGCGCGGATGTAGAGCCCGGTACCGCCGACCACCAGCGGCAACCGGCCGCGTCCTCGCACGGCGGCGATGGCCGCACGGGCCAGACGCTGGAAGTCGGCGAGCGTGAAGAGTTGATCTGGATCGGCAACGTCGAGCAGATGGTGCGGTACGCGGGCGCGCTGGGCCGCGGTGGGTTTGGCCGTACCGATGTCCATGCCGCGGTAGACGGTCCGGGAATCGGCACAGATGATCTCGGCGTCCACGGTCCCGGCCAGTGCGACGGCCAGGGCGGTTTTGCCGACCGCCGTGGGACCGCACAGGACCGTAAGGCGCTCGGGCGGATCTACCCCCGCAAAAACCATCGCTCGAGCTGGCCGCGGGGAACCACGACGATCGTGGGACGGCCGTGAAAGCAGGTAAAGGGATCTTCGGTCGCGGCCAAATCCGCGAGCAGGGCCGCGATCGCCTCTGGAGCGATGCGATCGCCAGCGCGGATCGCGGTGTGACACGCCGTGGCGATGGAGGCCCGCTCGAGGGCGTCCGCGGACCCCTCCCCCTCCCCGCTGCCTTCGAGTGCCGCGAGCGCGCGATGCAGCAGCGCGTCGGGGTCTTTTGCGGAGACGGGCGCGGGCAGAGCGCGCAGGAGCGCGGTGCGCGGTCCAAAAGGCTCGACGTCGAATCCCAATTGCTCCAACTGGTCGCGGTACCCGGCGAGCGTCGCGAGATGCGCCGGCGCAAGCTCGACCGTGAGCGGGACCGCCAGCATCTGCCGGGCCACGCCGCCCCGGCGCCGCGCGGCGAGCAGGCGCTCATAGAGCACGCGTTCGTGGGCGGCATGCTGGTCGATAACGTAGAGGCCGTCGGGCCCTTCCGCGACCAGGTACGTCCCCAGGACCTGACCGAGGGGATGCAGCGCCGGCAGCCGCACGTCCGTCGCCGGCGCATAGGTCCCGGCCACCTCGCGGGCCTCCAGCGCAAGCCGCAGCCTGCCTCCGTCAGCGCCGGGCACCGGCATCGGCTGCATCGCGGCCACCAACGCCGCGGGGTCGCCCACACCGCGGCCCGGCAGGATCGCGGGGCGCACCAGTGGGCTGGCAAGCAGCGCCTCACGCGCCGCACGCGCCACGGCACCGAACAACCGCGACTCATCTTTGAAGCGGACCTCGAGCTTGCGTGGATGCACGTTGACGTCGACCGAGGCAGGGTCGACATCGAGAAAGAGCGCAAACACCGGGAAGCGTCCGATCGGGAGCAGCTGCGCATAGCCCTGCTCAACGGCGCGCCGCAGCAGGGCGCTCTGCACCGGCCGGTTGTTCACGAACAGGTGCTGTCCGGTCCGTGCCGGACGCCCGCGCTCGGGGCGGGCCAACCATCCCCGCGCCGTCCCACCGGGAATCGGGGCGTCGACGGCGATCAGCTCGTCCGCCTCTCCGGCGCCCAGCATCTGCGCGCCCCGCTCGGCCGGCGTCGATCGAGGCCACCGCGCCGCCTCGCGCCCGTCGATCACGAGCCGAAACGCGACGTGTGCGTGCGCCATCGCCGCTTTCTGCACGGCTTCGGCGATCAGCGTCTGTTCGCGCGCCGGCGACTTGAGAAACTTCAGCCGGGCCGGCGTGTTGTAGAAGAGCAACGCCACCTCGACGGTCGTCCCGTGCGCGGCGCCGTGCGACCCGATCGTCTGGATCGTGCCGCCCTCTGCAACGACACGGGTCGCCGCGCCCGCGCCAGCCGCCCGGGTGGTCAGGATGAGACGCGCGACCGCCGCGATGCTCGGCAGGGCCTCGCCGCGGAAACCGTAACTGCGCACCCATTCCAGATCCTCCAGGCGCGCGATCTTGCTCGTGGCAAACCGCTCGAATGCCAGCGTCACCTCTGCGGCAGGGATTCCCTCGCCGTCATCGAGCACGCGGATGAGCCGCAGGCCGGCGCCTTCGACCTCGACGGAGATCGCGCGGGCATTGGCGTCCAGGCTGTTCTCGACGAGTTCTTTCACGACGGAGGCGGGACGCTCCACGACCTCGCCCGCGGCGATCCGCTCGGCCACCGAGCGCTCGAGGACCCGGATCGGACTCACTGCAGCCGCTGCTCCGCGCCGGCGGTGGCGCCGGCCCGCATCGCGCGAACGCGGTCTCTCAGATCGGCCAGCGTCTGGAGCGCTTCCAGCGGGGTCATCGACTCCACGGCCAGCGCCAGCAGGGCTTCTTCGATCGGCGACGTGAGTTCCAGCGCCAGCGGCAACTGCCGCGCGCGGCGGGCCCGGGCCGGCAGCGGTGGCGCACCCGGCTCGCGTGGACGCGCGGAAGCCGACTCGAGTTGTTGCAGGATGCGTTTCGCCTGGCCAATGATCTCGTCAGGCACGCCGGCGAGCCGCGCCACGTGGATCCCGTAGGAACGATCGGCCCGGCCCTCTGCGGCGGTGTGGAGGAAGACGACACGATCCCCCTCCTCCTCCACCTGCATCGCGATGTTGTGCACACGCGTGAGAATGTCGGCCAGTTCTGTCAGCTCATGATAGTGCGTGGCAAACAACGTCCGTGCTCCAATGTGATCGTGCAGGTACGCCACAACGGCCCAGGCCAGGCTCATACCGTCATACGTGCTGGTCCCGCGGCCGACCTCGTCGAGGACAATCAGGCTGCGTCGGGTCGCGCCATGCAGGATCCTCGCCACCTCCTGCATCTCGACAAGAAACGTGCTCCGGCCCGACGCCAGATCGTCGACCGCCCCGACGCGTGTAAAGATCCGATCGGCCACGCCGATCCGCGCCGACGTCGCCGGCACGTACGATCCGACCTGGGCCATGATCGCAATCAGCGCCGCCTTCCGCAGCAGCGTGCTCTTGCCGGCCATGTTGGGCCCGGTCACGATGACGATCGCCCGGTCGGTGACGTCGAGCACCACATCGTTCGGCACGAAGCGCTCGCCTTCCAGCAGACGTTCCACAACGGGATGCCGGCCGCCACGCACCTCCAGGACGGGCTCGTGTACGATCTCCGGCCGCACGTACCCGTTCCGCTCGGCGGCCTCGGCCAGGGACAGCAGGACATCCGCTTCGGCCACCGCCCGCGACGTGGCCAGCAGCGACTCCGCCGATGCCGCGATGGCCTCCCTGAGCGCAACGAACAGCCGCTGCTCCACGTCCGCGATCCGTTCTTCGGCGCCCAGGATAGCGGCCTCGCGCTCCTTCATCTCGGGGGTGATGTACCGCTCGGCTCCGGTGAGCGTTTGCTTGCGGACGTAGTCGTCGGGGATCAGGCGCCGGTTGGCGTTGGACGCCTCGATGTAGTACCCGAAGACTTTGTTGAACCCGACCCGCAGCGATCTGATGCCGGTGCGTGTGCGCTCCGCGGCCTCCAAGCCGGCGATCCAGGCCTTGCCGCCGGCCGCACCCGAGCGAAGTGCGTCGAGCTCGGCATCGTAGCCCGGGCGAAAGATTCCGCCGTCGCGCGACGAGAGCGGCGGGGCGTCGACGATGGCGCGCGCGATCTGATCGCGCAGCACGGTGTGGGGATCGATCGCGCGGGCGAGGCCGTCAAAGCATGCGTCGGTTAGACGCGCCGATGCGGCAATGACCTCCGGCAGGCGATCGAGCCCCGCGCGCAGCGCCGCCAGGTCGCGCGGCGTGGCCGACCCGTGTCCGAAGCGGCCCACCAGCCGCGCGAGATCGGGAAGACCCCGAAGGCCTTGGCGGATCGCCGCGCGCACCACCGGCCGCTCGAGCGCCGCGCCGACCGCTCGCTGGCGCGACGCGATCGCGTCGGGATCGACCAACGGGCGCAGGAGCCATTCGCGCAGCAGACGTCCGCCCATCGGCGTAGCGGTTTCGTCGAGGACGCCGAGCAGCGTGCCCGCCACGCCGCCGTCCCGCAGGTTGCGGAAAATCTCGAGGTTGCGGCGAGTCGTCTCGTCGAGCGCGAGCGCATCATCGGTACTGTACACCCGCAGCGCGCGCAGATGTGCCAGCGCGCTCAACTGCGTTTGCTGGAGATACCACAACAGCGCGCCGGCCGCGCCCACCGCCAGCGGCAGCCCCTCGGCGCCGAAGCCGTCGAGCGAGGCCACGCGGAAGTGCTCGACGAGGCCCCGCCGGGCCGCGGCCGGATCAAAGCGCCAGGCCTCCAGCGGCGTGCCGCGCGCCCGTGGGGACGCCACGCGCTCGCCAAGGTCGATGCCGTCGGGGTGCAGCAATTCGCGTGGGTCGAGCCGCGAGAGTTCGTCCGCGAGGCGGCGATCGGCCTCGGGCCCGTCGATCTGCGTCGCCAGGAGATCGCCCGTGGAGAGGTCAGCCGCCGCGACGCCCCAGCGGCCGGACTCGCCGGTCACCGCGACAAGGTACCGGTGCTCGCGATCGGCCAGCACCCCTGTGTCCATGACGGTGCCGGGCGTGACGACGCGGGTGACCTCGCGCCGCACGAGCCCCCGTGCCGCCTTGGGATCCTCAACCTGATCGCAGATCGCGACACTGTGCCCGCGCTCGACCAGCCTGGCCAGGTACCCGGTGACGGCGTGGTGCGGGACGCCACACATCGGCACGCGCCGGCCCTTGCCGAGTTCCCGAGAAGTCAGCGTGATCTCGAGCTCGCGCGCGGCAAGGAGCGCGTCATCGAAGAACAGCTCGTAGAAATCTCCGAGGCGGAACATGAGAAGCGCGCCGGGGTACCGACCTTTCAATTCCTGGTATTGACGGAGCATCGGCGTCAGGGAAGACTCGCGCGTCATGGCCTCATGCTACACGCGCGGGCGGCACCCGTGAAGCGGCGGCCTGCCGGCGCCCGCTTCCGCCTTGGGAGATTCTGGGAGATGCAGTTGATTCACCCGCGGGTCAGCACCTATGATGAGTGCCGACATCGCGCGCGAGACCCGGGAGGTCGCCATGACGGTCGCCGGCAGGATCGACCCACGACACCGCAGCCGCATCGTGACCGAAGGCGCAGAACGCGCGCCCCACCGCGCCATGCTGCGCGCCACAGGCCTGACGGATGAAGACCTGCGGCGGTCGCTGATCGGCGTCGCCACGTCGTGGAACGAAGTCACGCCGTGCAATCTTAACTTGAACGGTCAGGCGCAGTGGGTGAAGGCCGGCGTGCGGGAGGCCGGCGGGGTTCCCCAGGAGTTCGGCACCATCGCCGTCAGCGACGCCATCGCCATGGGCCACGAGGGGATGAAGGCGTCGCTCGTCAGCAGGGAGATCATCGCGGACTCGATCGAGCTGATGGCGCACGCCGAGTGCTTCGACGCCCTCGTGGCGATCGCCGGCTGCGACAAGAGCCTCCCCGGGTCGGTGATGGCTCTCGCACGGATCAACCTCCCGGCGGTCTTTCTCTACGGCGGCACCATCATGCCGGGTCAGGTCAATGGACGCGACGTGACCGTGCAGGACGTGTATGAAGCCGTCGGCGAGCACGCGCAGGGCAAGATGACGGACGCGGCCCTGGACCTGCTCGAGCACCGCGCCTGTCCCGGTGCCGGCTCGTGTGGAGGCCTCTACACCGCGAATACCATGGCGGCGGCGTTCGAAGGCATCGGGCTGTCGCTGCCGGGGGTCGCGTCGATTCCGGCGATGGATGCGCGGCGCGCGGATGCGTGCCGGCGGACCGGCGAGGCGGCGCTGCGGATGCTGCGCGAGGGGATTCGCCCGCGCGACATTTTGACCCGTCAAGCGTTTGAGAACGCCATCCGCGTTGTTGTGGCCATGGGCGGGAGCACCAATGCCGCGCTCCACCTGCTGGCCATCGCCGACGAAGCCGGCGTGAGCCTGTCCCTCGATGAGTTCGATCATTTCAGCCGCAAGACGCCGCACATCGCCGACCTGCGGCCCGGCGGCCGGTACGTGATGGCCGATCTCGACCGGGTCGGTGGCGTGCCGGTCGTCATGAGGGCGCTGCTGGATGCCGGCCTGCTGCACGGAGACGTCATCACCGTCAGCGGCAGGAGCCTGCGAGAAAATCTACAAAACGTCCCGGCCGACGGCACACCCGTGGTCAAGCCGGTCTCCGACCCTGTGGAACCCGAAGGAGGGCTGGCGGTGCTGCGAGGGAGTCTCGCCCCCGAAGGAGCCGTCATGAAGACCGCCGGTGTCACGCAGAAGGCCCACCGGGGACCGGCGCGTGTCTTCGACCGTGAGGAGGACGCCTTCGCCGCCGTGGTGGGCGGCCGCATCCGGGAGGGTGACGTCGTGGTGATCCGCTACGAAGGGCCGAAAGGCGGCCCGGGCATGCGCGAGATGCTGAGTGTCACCGCGGCCATCGTCGGGCGGGGTCTTGGGCAGGCCGTGGCGATGGTCACCGACGGCCGGTTTTCGGGAGCGACGCGGGGCCTGATGGTCGGGCATGTGGCGCCCGAGGCCGCGGCGGGCGGTCCGATCGGCTTGATCCGAGAGGGCGATCCGATCGCGATCGATATCACGAACCGCCGCATCGAGCTCGAGGTGCCGGGCGATGAGCTCGGCCGCCGGCGGGCCGCCTGGTCTCCCCCCAAGCCGCGCTACGAGCGCGGAGCGCTCGCCAAATACGCGCGTCTGGTCTCCTCGGCGTCCCTGGGGGCGATTTGCGGCTAGAGGAGGGAACACCACGGCAGCCGCGTGCGTAGTTGCAATAGAGGCACAAATAGAGAATAACATAAGGCAGTCAACGACATCGTTGCAGGGAGGAGATCATGCGTACACCACGAGCCATCGCTGTCGCGCTGGCAATTATGGTGATGACGAGCGGACTGACGGCCGGCCTGACGGTCAAGGCGTACGGGCAGGACCTCTTCAGCATCATCAAGACCCTCGGCATCGGCTACGCCGTACGAACCTTTGCCCCGCAAATCAACGACTTCATCAACGGCCTCCTTCAGAATCGCGGGGTCGCAGTCCGAGAGATGACCAAGGTCGTTCCCATTCTCAACATCGGGATCGGCATTAACTCGCCGGGCAGCGCCTACGTCGGGGCCGCCCAGGTCTCCGGACCGAGGTCCGCGGTTGAGAGGGTGCAGGCCGTGGCGCAGCTCGATGCAGATTACCAGCAGGCGTTCAGGATCAAGATCATGGTCCCCGTTGACAACCTCCAGCCCTGGGTCGCGTTCCGGCGCGTGAATGGCGTCGGCGTCTCGGCGGTCATCGACATCAGGATCTAGGGGCTCAACGGCAGGCGATTTCACGCTCTGGGCCGGCCCATGCGGCCGGCCCTGTTATTTTGGGCGTAGAGTCCTGGCGGAGGGCCCTGGGAATCGAACCCAGCCTGGACCGAACCGGCCCAGCGGCCGGTTTTGAAGACCTGACCCTGTACTCAGGAGCCTCGTCGGAGTTGCCCTTCGGCGCCTTCTGCAACCGAACCGCAACCAGATCGAACCGGGGAGGAACTTGCGGCCCCTCCCCTCCCTACTAGTTGCAGCGATCACCGGCAACCCGCCCCTTGGCCCCAAGCGCGGCATGGGCACCGTGCGCGCGCTCGGCAAGGCAGACACGCGGCGGGAGCAGAATGGGAGCCCGCCTGGCCTCCGACAACGACCGCCCACGTACATGCCCCGCAGGGACGGCTAGCGCAGGATCACCGCGCCAGGGTGTCTTCGACGGCCTTGAACCATGCCTGAGGGCCGGGCACGCCTCCGCGGAACTGGCGGACAATCTTGCCTGAGCGGTCTACGAAGAACGTCTCGGGCAAGCCGGTCAGTCCGTAGGCGCGGTAGACGATATTGTCCTTGTCTCGAACCATAGGATACGTCGTCTTCGTCTCTCGGAGGAACCGCAGCGCCTCGGGCACGAGGTCCTGCACGTTAACGCCGACCACCACCACACCCTGATCTCGGTAGCGCTGCCATGTGGCTTCCAGCGCGGCGGCTTCAGCGCGGCACGGTGTGCACCACGACGCCCAGAAGTTGATCACCACTACATTGCCCCGCAGTGAGTCAAGAGCAACGGTGCCGTTGCCGTCGAGCCGCGGCAGGAGGAATCCTGGCGCCTCTGGAGTCAAGCCGCGCGCAAGCGCAACGGAAATTGACTCCGGCCGGCTGCTGCGAACGGTAATGAATAAGAGCAGCCCCAAGACTGCGACCAGGCTGCCTAACAGAACGATACGGTGCCTCATGCCATCAATCGCTGGCACGTCACGTTCTTGTTATCTACTCGCCGGCGCAGGCCGGACCTCGTTGACGTGCCGCTGGGACCTGCGCTGATCCTCCGTCCACAGCGTCTTCACGTATGCGATGACCGAACGGATCTCCCTATCCGACAGCCGTTCCTTCCAGGCTGGCATCTGGGTAAACCCGACCTTCCCCTCGGCAATGAACATGTAGAGTTCCCAATCGGGGTGATGGTCGGCATGGCCCGTGCGGTTCAACGGCGGTGTGAACTCCTTCCCCTCGGCGTTGGTCCCATGGCAGATAGCACAGTTCTGAAGGAAGACGCGTTCACCAAGTCTCGGGTCTGCCGCCCGGGTGGGCAGGTTGCTGCTCTGCCAAGACAGCCAGACCGTCGCCGCGAGAAGAACGAAGGCCCCGAGGATCACGCCCTTCCGCGACAGCCCGAACAACGCGCCTTCCCCTACGGCAGGACCGTCTCAATCCTGCGCTCGAGCGCCTTGAGCCCTTCGGGACCGAGGAAGGGGCCGACAAACTTCGACCGGATCACGCCGGCTTTATCAATGAAATAGGTCGTGGGCAGGCCAAGGAGTTGATACTTCCTGGCGATGTCCGATGCCTCATCACGGACGGCGGGATAGCTGATGTTGAATTCGTCAAGAAACTCCCGAGCGTCATCCCACGTGTCTTGCTCGATGTTTACGCCGAGAAAGACAATCCCCTTGTTCCGGTACTTGCTGAACGCGGCGTCGAGATCGCGTGCCTCCGCGCGGCACGGGGCACACCAGGAGGCGAAGAAGTTCATCACCACCCCCTTGCCTCGCAGCTCGGCGAGGCTCAAGGTCCCTCCACCGAACCGGCGAGCCGAGAACTCCGGTGCCTGTGCTCCCTCACGCAAGCCCCTGGTGATGATCTGACCAGGAGGCGTCGGAATGGGCTGAAACTGCGGGGAAGCCGAGGGCCTCGGAACCGCTGCGGAGGGCGGAGCCGCGGGCGTCGCGGCCAGGTAGACGACGATCCCTGTCGCCGCAACAAGGCCAAGCACCGCAAGTAGGAATCGCGTCTGAAGCGTCACAGGAACCAGTAGAGCAACGTGTCGTTAAGTCCGGCAAGCAGAAAGACGACACCGCCGATGCGGCGAAGCCAGGGCTCCCAGACCATCACGCGTGACTCAAAGGAACCAGCATCCGAACCGGCGGCCACGACCAGTGCGGTGAGAACGAGCGGGAAGGCGGTTCCTGCAGCGAATGCGGCCGGGTAGAGAGGCCCGGCCGTGCTGGCAGCCGCCATCGGCAGGGTGTACCCGAAGAACAGAAGCGCCAGTGTGGGGCAAAATGCAAACGAGAAGGCGATGCCGAGGAGAAAGGCACTCAGGATTCCGGTCGAGCCTGTCCGCTCCCGCAGCCGCGCGCTCAGCCCATGACCAAACGCCACGCGGGGCCGCCACACGCCGAGCAACGCCAGGCCGATCAAGATCATCAGCGGTCCGAGAACCTTTCGTGTGACGGCGACGGTCGGGATCGCCGCGGCCTGCAAGCGCTGTCCCAGGAGAAACGCCGCCAGTCCAGCGACGCTATAGACCAGGACTTTCCCCGCCACGTATGCAGCCGCGGGAGGGACGATGCTTCGGCCAGCGCGGCCCGTCCCTCCGATGAGGTAGGCGATCGAGGACGCGTTGGTGCTCAACTGGCAGGGGCTGAGCGCCCCCAGCAGGCCGAGCAAGAGCGCCGTCAGTATGGACCCGCTGCCGGACGTCAATCCTCCAAGGGGCTGTGACACGGCGACAAAGAGCGAATTCAGGAAGCCGTACCAGGCGAGGGCCAGGTCGGACATTACAGCCTCCAAAGCAGGGCGCCGGGGCCGCACCCCATCGGGGCGAGCATTATGGCGGCGTTTGCGGCCAGCAGCGTCGCGATGCCCGGCAATGACCGAACGGTGGGACTCAGGAAACGCCACGAGCGTTCCGCGACGCGCGATCCCGACACCCGCCCGAGAAGACGCTCGATCCGCTGCTCGATCGCGTAATCGGGTGCCGCAAAGGCCAGGGCAGGCTCAGGCGCGGATCCGTCGAGGGCGTGCTGCCAGACCTTCGCGAGCGCGCTTGCCAGGGCAAGCGGCCTGCCGGTCGCCGCGACCGCGACGTCGTCGCAAGCCAGCTCTCTTTCGAACTGGAACTGACGATAGGCGGCCAGGCTCGTCGGCAGATAGAAAAATGCGTCCCGAAGAACCGTCGCGAACCAAGTCACGAGAGAGTCGCGGCGGGTTACGTGACCCACTTCGTGAGCCAGCACCGACTCCAGCTCACGCACGTCGAGACGTCTGACCATCCAGTCTGACAGGAGAACCGTGGGGTGGCGAAACCCGAACGTCAGCGCAACGGGCCGGTCCGCGCTGCAGATCATGACACGGGGCCGGGGCGCCCCCAAACGCCTCGCAAGATGTTCAGCCGTGCGCTGCACCTCCGCACCGGCAGGCCCCCCGCGCCGTCCCAGGACCATGGACATGACCGCCAGGCGGACGACCCCGAGTCCAAACCCGCCTAGCGCTACAAGACCCATGCCAACCGGCAACACTGTACCGGCCATGTAATCCCAGGAGAATGTCCGGAGGAAACAGATGCGTCCCAGGAAATAATGCAGACCGCCCAGGCTCACCCCGAGGCTCACAACGGGCGCCAAAAGAACGGCCAGTTGCAGCTGGCGCCGACGCGGCCAGCCGTCAACCCGTATGAGCACGAACAGCGCCAGCCATCCCACCAACACGGCCAGCGGCAGGCTTGAAAGGATCAGGAGCGCATGCATCACTCTGTTTCCTCGACCGTGCGCCGGCGCGCGATCTCATCGAGGAGCCGCCTGGCGCGCGCCACGGCCCTGAGATCGACCTGACCTTTCAGATGTCCCGCTGTATGCTCACTGAGACCGACCACGAGATCCGCAA
>JBQTJP010000208.1:0-1987 GCA_052386995.1 Armatimonadota bacterium | reverse complement strand
TACACGGCGGACGGCATGGCCCTCGGCGCTCAGGCGACAGTTGATCAGATCGGGGCAATGTACCACAGCAACCGCGGCACGGCGAATTCGAGCTTCCGCAACCAGAATGCTACCGTTGTCGTCCGCTTTGATCCCCTGGCTCTGAGCGCGTTCCGAACGGGAATCTCCCTCGTGTCCTGGCAGCAGATCCGCTAGCTACTCTCCGTAGTCGGAATTGTTCGCCTGGATCGCCTGGAGGAGCTCCGCGGCCAATTTGGCATCCAGGCGGCGCAGGATTTCGTAGTGCCGCATGGCCATATCCCGGTTCCCCATCGCCACGTAGAGACGGCCGATGTACTCATGGGCGGCGGGGAAGTCCGGGCGGACGTCGATCGCGCGCCGGTAGGCGTCGAGCGCCCTCTGGTTGTTTCCGATCTTGCGATAACAGAACCCCAGGTTGTTCCACGCCTCGGGGAAGCGCGGCTCCGTAGCGACCGCCAGCAGGTACTGCTGAATCGCCTGGTTCCATTCCTTCTTGCGAAAGTGGTTCATCCCCAGGTCGTAGAAGTAGCGCGCCTGCGAACTGATCTGCTCGGAGGGCTCCCCACCGGGATCGGCCAGCGCAGGGAGTGCCATCAGCACGGCCAGCAGTCCCGCGATCAGTACGAGTCTCATCTTGCACCTCCGGTCAGACGGCGTTAGCGCCCACAGAGATATACTTCTGCCTGTTGCTCACGCTTCCTTCGGTAGCGCGTCGATGAGAGCGCGGATGCGGCGAGCGAGCTCGTCGCGCACCTCGCGATACGCCTCGATCGGACCGCCTGCCGGGCTCGGCAAAGGCCAGTGCAGGCTCCGAACGCCGGGGATGACCGGGCAGGCTTCTTCCTCGCACAGCCCGATCACGAGACGCACGTCCGGTCCCATCGCGCCCTCAATCGCCTTTGGACAGTGCCCGCTGATGTCGATCCCGGTCTCGCGCATCACGGCGATCGCCTTGTCGCGCACGGCCTCACCGGGGTCCGTGCCCGCGGACCCGGCCCGCCAGCCCGCGGGCGCCAGAGTGTTGAACAACCCCTCGGCGATCTGCGAGCGGGCGGTGTTGCCCGCTCAGACGAACAGGACGCGCGGCATGGCCCTCCACCGCCTACACGTTCAACTCGCGCAGGTCGCCCGTGACCATGTAAATCACTCGCTCACCGATGTTGGTGACGTGGTCGGCCGCCCGCTCCAGATGCTGGGCAACGAGCAGCAGCTCCAGGGCGCGGGGCGTCGTCTGCGGGTCGCCAATCATGAAGGTGAGCAGCTCGCGAAACACCTGACTGCGCAGCCCGTCCACCTCGTCGTCCTTCTTCGCCATGGCTTCGGCGAGTGAGGGGTCATGCCGCAGGAAGGCATCCATCGAATCCCGCAGCATGTCCTGGACGAGGGCTTCCATCCGCGGAATGTCGATGAGGGGTTTGAGCAGGGGCTGCCCGGCGAGGCGCCTGGTGCACCGCGAGATGCCTTCTGCGTGGTCCGCCAGGCGCTCCAGGTCGATCGTGATGGCGAACACCGCTGCGATCGTGCGTAGATCTGACGCCATGGGCTGCTGCAGCGCCAGCAACTGCATGCAGCGATTCTCAAGGTCCAAGTGGAGCGCGTCGATCTTGTCGTCGTCGGCGATAATGCGCTCGGCGGTTGCGGCATCCAGGGACTTGAGGGCCTCGACGGACGCGTGAATGGCGTCGCCCGCCATACCCGCCATCCGGACAACGTCCGTCCGGAGCGCCTCAAGCTCCCTATGATAGCGGTCCCGCGTCACGGGCGCACTCCACCTCGGACGGACTCTTCGAGCCCCGCGCGCTATCCCCTAGCGCTGCCCGTTGAGGTCGAGCCGGTACCCGATGCCCCGGACGGCCGCGATGCGCACTCCGCCGCGGGCTTCGACTTTCTTGCGCAGCCAGGCGATGTGGGTGTCGAGCGTGCGGGCGTCCCCGAAGTAGTCCTCTCCCCAGACTTCGTGCAGGAG
>JBQTJP010000207.1:0-2048 GCA_052386995.1 Armatimonadota bacterium | reverse complement strand
CGACCGCGTGGTCAGGCTCTGCGCAGGCATCCTGCAGCGCGAAGGCCTGCTGGACGGGACGTTCACGGCCGACCGCCAGCAGTACCTGCGCAAGGTCATCGACGTCATCGGCGAGCGGCTCAAGATTGGTCAGGACATCATTGCCTACGGCGACTTTTTCTTCCGAGACGTCGCCTACGATGAGGCCGCGGCCGCGAAGTACCTGACCCCGCAGGCGGCGCCGTTGCTTCGGGCATACGCCGAGGCGCTCGCCTCAGTGGAGCCATTTGACCGCGCAGCGATCGAGCGCACCCTCCGCGATGTGTGCGAGCGCGCCGGGGTGGATGCCAGGGCGCTGATCCACCCGGCGCGGGTGGCACTCACCGGGAAGACGGCGGGGCCGGGACTGTTCGAGCTCACCGAACTCCTCGGACGTGAGCGGGCCGTTGAACGGTTGCGCGGGGCGGCCCGTCGCGCCGGCGCGGCCTGAGCGAATCATGGCGACGCATCGCTTCGAGCCGACTCACTATCACGTGACCATCGGATCTCATGCGCCGGTGCTACGCATCTCGGACGGCGACACGGTGGTCACCACGACCGTGGATGCCCGGGGCTGCGATGCGCGTGGCGAGCGCGTGACGGCGGGAGGCAACCCGCAGACCGGTCCGTTCTACATCGAAGGGGCCGAGGCCGGCGACGCCCTCGCAGTCCGCCTGGACCGGCTGGTACCCAACCGCGAGATGGGCTGGACCGGGACGGTGGTCGCGCCCAACGTCTTGGATCCTGAAACCGTCCGGGACATGCCTTCGGGAAAGGCTTTGGCCGAGTGGCACATCGACCGTGCTCGCGGTACCGCCACCCTCGTCAAACCCGAGACGCGCGTAGGGCGCCTCAGCCTTCCGCTGGCACCCATGCTTGGCTGCTTCGGTGTCGCCCCACCGCGCGGCCAGGCCATCTCGACCGCGACGTCTGCTGAGCACGGCGGCAATATGGACTACCGCGGCTTCACCGCGGGGACCACGGTGTACTTCCCGGTCTTTGTGTCCGGGGCGCTGCTGCACGTCGGCGATGGGCACGCCCTCCAGGGCGCAGGCGAGATCGTCGGCACGGGCATCGAGGTGTCGTTCGATGTCGAGTTCACGGTTTGGGTCATTAAGGGAAAGCGCATTCAGTGGCCCAGAGGTGAAAACGGAGAGTGGATATTCACCGTCGGCAACGCGCGCCCGCTCGATCAAGCCCTGCAGCACGCCACGACCGAGATGCTCCGGTGGCTTCAGGGAGACTACGGCCTCGATGCCGTTGGGGCGAGCCTCATGCTCGGGCAGTGCGTCGAGTACGAGGTCGCGAATGTCTTCGACCCAGCCTACACGATGGTCTGCAAAGTGCCCAAGTCTATCCTGGGGCAGTTACCGGCGCGGGGAGTGCTCTGATGCCTGCCTTGACCCCCGCTGTGTGAGCTTTCATAATTGGAGTGCCAGATAAGCGCCGCGGCGCCTCCCGCGGCGTCTGCACGCTGGGGGATCGTCTAACGGTAGGACGACGGGCTCTGGACCCGTTAGTGGGGGTTCGAATCCTCCTCCCCCAGCCAACGGAATGCACTTTCGCCGTCCCGTTTCGGGACCATCACCCTTCAGTGCTGCGCGCAGGTCTCCGCCAATTTGCAGTTCCATTGGGGCGAATGAGTATCCGTGTCCGAAGGGTAGAGAGAATACTCCTGCCCTCGGCCACGTGCTCTTTCGCAAGGAGCATTTCCAGGTCTTCTAAGTATGCTTGTGCACCGGCATCTCGGCCAGTACCTTCTCCAGTCTCGCCTGCATAACAGAGGTGTGGGAGTCTCCTGGCCGCCCTGGAAGGCCTGACTGCGGCGCTCCGCCTCCCTCGAGCATCTCCAGTAGAGTGTTCGTGCCTTATCAATGGCGTGGGTGAAGCAGGAAGAGCGGGCTGTAGTTCATCGCGGACCTGCGCGGCGATTACCGGGCGCTCCAACTTCGGCACGTCCACCCCGATACGATTCGTGTAGGCAAGATTCCCGCGGTTTCGATGATTGCTGCAGCGGAAAGGAGTGATTT
>JBQTJP010000206.1:0-7636 GCA_052386995.1 Armatimonadota bacterium | reverse complement strand
GGCCCGCCGGACGATGCGCTGGCCTCGGGCGCGCTTGCGCAGATGTACAGGGCAGAAAGCCTGATCGTCTCGCACCGCCACTAGGGCCGCCCATGCCCGAGATGCTTCAGTACGGCTTCATGCAGCGCGCGCTGCTGGCCGGCGCCATGATCGGAGTCATCGCCCCGGTGATCGGCGTCTTTCTGGTCCTCCGCCGGCTGAGCCTGATCGCCGACGCGCTGGCGCACGTGGCGCTGGCCGGTGTCGCCGGCGGACTCCTGCTCGGATCGTATCCCCTGGCGGGCGCGCTCGCCGTCAGCCTGGTCGGCGCGGTGGGAATCGAACGGCTGCGGGCATCGGGCCGTCTGTTTGGTGAGGCGGCGCTGGCCATCTTCCTCTCTGGTGGTCTGGCCGTGGCCGTGGTCCTCATCAGCCTGGCACGTGGGTTCACCGTCGACCTCTTCGCATATTTGTTCGGGGCGATCACCGTGGTCCAGCCGGCCGACCTGTGGCTCATTCTCATCCTCGGCGCGGTCGTGCTCGGCGTCGTGACGATCCTGTACAAAGAGTTGTTCGCCATCACCTTCGATGAGGAAGCAGCTCGCGTGCAGGGCGTTGCCGTCGACGCCCTCAACCTGCTGCTCGCCGCGCTGGTCGCCATCACGGTCGTCCTCGCCATGCGCGTGGTGGGTATTCTCCTCACGAGTGCCCTCATCGTCATCCCATCGGTCACGGCCCTGCGGCTGGCCCGCAGTTTCCGGGGCGCGATGTGGGTGGCCCTGGCGTGCTCGCTCGCTTCCGTACTCCTGGGCATGACCGCGTCGTTCTATCTGGACATCGCGGCCGGCGGGGCGATCGTGCTCGTCGCGCTCGCGATCTTCGGTGCCGCCAGCCTGCCCGGCCGGCGGGTGTGAGCGGACGGGGGCGGGCCATGGTGGGGTATGAGAACCGCCGGAAGGGAGGCAGCGTACATATGGGCATGAAACGACTTGCGCTCGCGCTGCTTGGAGCGGCGATGAGTTTGATACTACAGGCCGGGGATGTTGCGGCGCACTCGAAACTTGAACGGGCCGACCCGAAGCCCGGGAGTACAGTTGCGACTCCACCCAAGAAAGTCATGGTCTGGTTCACCATCACACGCGGGGAAGAGCTGGATCCGAAACGGAGCACCCTCACGGTCACCGACAGCCGCGGGAAGCGGGTGGACGACAGTAAGGGTGGCGTGGATCTCACCGATATGGACCGGCGCACCCTGGTGGCCGGTCTAAGGTCGATCGGCCCGGGCACCTACCTTGTTCGCTGGAAGACGGTCACGACTCCGGATCGGGATGTCGCTTCGGGGAGTTTCCGGTTCATCGTGGCCAAGAAATACTAGCGGTCGGAGTTAGACGGCAGCCGCGAGCGCTCCTCGGGCAATCTCAGCCAGAATCTCGATAAACTCCGGCGAGGCATTCAGGGACTTCGTGCGGACCAGCCGCATCTTGAGGCGGCCGGCGAGCTGCTGGGCCTCGACGTCGATGTCGTACAGCACCTCGAGGTGATCGGCCACGAAGCCGATCGGGCAGATCACGACATCGCCGACCTCTTTGGCACGCAGATCGCGGATGGCATCGAGGATATCGGGGCCGAGCCACGGTTCCCCCGTCGCACTGGCGCTCTGGAACGCGAATGACCACCGAGCCGCGCCCGATTCAGCCGCAACGGCCTTCGACGTCTCCACCAGCTGGGCGGGATAGTGATCGTTCCACTCGATGATGCGCTTGGGCAGGCTGTGCGCGGTGAAGATGACCGCGGCCGCGGCGGGATGGGGCAGTGCCCCAAGTGCCTCGCGCACGCGCGCGCCGAGGGCTCTGATCAACCCCGGGTGCCGGTGCCACGACTCGACGCAGTGCAGGATCGGGCCGCCGTGCTTTTGCGATGCCGCCTGCGCCGACTTGATGTAGGCGCCGACGCTCATCCGTGAGTAGTGCGGGGCGAGCGTGATCGCGACGGCCCGCCGGACGCCCTCTCGATGCATTTGTTCGACCGCCTCTTCGATGAAGGGATGCCAATGCTTCATCCCGACGTAGACACGCGTCTCCAGGCGTGTCGCCAGGGCCTGCGCGGTCGCCTGCGTGATCGCCAACAACGGGGACGATCCACCGATCGCCTGGTAACGGTCGGCGAGGGCCTTGACCTGTTCGGGCGTCGGCGCCCGCCCGCCGCGGATGTGAGTGTAGTACGGCTCGATGTCGGCCGGGGTTGCGGGAGTGCCGTAGGCCATGAGGAGGACGGCATCCGAGGGAGTCATGCTTTCACAAAGAATAGCACAGAGCATGAGTGCTCTCATCGAGACAGAGGTTCGCCCCAACGTCGTCGTCTGGACGCTGGGCGGGGAGGTGATGCAGACTGCCTACGGCACGAACTGCTCGGCGATCATCGGCGGTGACGGCGTGATCCTGGTGGATCCGCTCATCGCGCCGGCGCACGCGCGTCTGGTCGAACAGGCGGTGCGGAGCCGCACAACGGCCCCGGTGCGCTTCGTCGTTCTGACGCATCATCACACCGACCACGCTCTCGGATCGTCGTGGTTTGCCCGGCAGGGGGTCGCGGTCATCGCGCACCGCGCCTGCGCCGAGCGCATGGCCGCCGAGCATCCCGGGCTGATCGCCTCGCGCCGCGCGCAGCCCGAGTTGCGCGAGCTGTTCGCCGACGCAGAACCGACGCGCCCCTCCGTCACGTTCGACGAGGGCCTGACGTTGCATGTGGACGGCCTGGAGGTCGAAGTCTGGCATCCCGGGTGGGCGCACACGCCCGGCGACGCATTCCTCTACGTGCCGGCTGAGCGCGTGGCAATCTGCGGCGACCTGCTCTTCAACGGCTACCACTACAACTACGAGGACGCGTCGGCCTCGGGAGTGCGGAAAGGTCTGGAGGCGCTCCGTGCGCTAGACGCGGAGGTGTTCGTGCCCGGCCACGGGCCGGTCAGCGGCCCGGAGGCCCTTGACCGGCAGGCAGAGTACCACGACGCGGTTGAAGCGATCGTCCGTGGAGCCGATACTTCCGAGCAAGACAACGCGGTCGCGGACGCGATCCGGGCCGGCTTTCCGGATCATCGCCTGGGTATCATCCTCCCCACCGCCGTTAGACTGTTCCGGGAGTCGGGCGCGCGCGTCGACTCCGGGTGAGCGGACCGTCCGGCATGATCATCCGCGCCGCTCGGCGTGAGGATGCGCCCGCGATCGCGCGCGTCCATGTGGACTCGTGGCGGACGACGTACCGCGGAATCATCGCTGACGACCTGCTCTCCAGGCTGTCTTACGAGCGGCGGGAGCAGCAGTGGACGCGGGCGCTGGGCAATCCCGACGTAAACGTCCTTTATGTGGCCGAGGAAGGGTCGCAAGGCGTCATCGGGTTTGCAGCGGGAGGGCCGGAGAACACGGGCGATCCCGTGTATCGCGGAGAACTCTACGCGATCTACCTTCTGGAAGCGCACCAGCGCAAAGGCTTAGGGCGCCGCCTGATAGGCAGCATCGCCGAGAGACTAGCGCAGGCGGGGATGCGCTCGATGCTCCTCTGGGTCCTGGCGGGCAACCTTGCGGCCCGGCGCTTTTACGAAAGCCTGGGTGGTGAAGAGGTGCGCGAACAACAGATCGACATCGGCGGGACGAAGTACGACGAGGTCGCATACGGGTGGCGCGACACGCGGGTGCTGAGCGCGATACCTTAATCGCCGTTTTTCAGGATGTCCTGCGCAACGTCTTTCATCGATCGTCGGCTGTCGCGGCTCGATTTCTGAATTTTGCTGAACGCTTCCGCCTCCGACAACCCCTCACGTTGCATCAGCGCACCCTTGGCCCGCTCGATGAGCTTGCGGGTCTCAAGTGCGTCTTCCAGGCTTCGAATCTCGCCCGAGAGCGCGCCCAGGTTCTTGAAGTGCGTCAGCGCGAGCTCAATCGTCGGCACCAGGTCGGCTTCTTTGATCGGCTTCACTAGGTAGGCCATGACGCCGAGCCGCTTGGCGCGGTCCAGATAGTCACGATCGCCGTAGGCCGTGAGCACCACGATCGGCCGCGGGCCTTCGGCGAGCAATTGTTCGGCCACGGCAAGGCCGTCGGGCTCGGGCATCTTGATGTCCACAAACACCAGGTCGGGGTCGAGTTTGCGCACGAGATCGAGCGCGCGGCGTCCGTCGCCCGCCTCACCCACCACGTGATAGCCGGCCTCGGTGAGCATCGTCTTGAGGCCCATGCGGATGAGGGCCTCATCGTCGGCAACGAGCACGCGCAGAGGTGGCATCGCTAGCGGGGCTGTCCCGGCGCTCCCTCGCGCGGGCGCGGGATCGTCAGGACCGCGCGCGTCCCCGTCCCATCTCCGCGCAGCGCGAACCCGCCCTTGAGGTCCTCGGTGGCCAGGGCCTGCACGATCTTCAGCCCAAGGTTGTCGGATTCCACCGGAGCCGCCTGACCCGTTCTTACCGGGACACCGACGCCGTCATCGGTGACCTCGACGACCCATTCGTGCTCGGTCTGCGCCAGCAGGATGCGGATGTGACCCTCCGCGCGGCCGGGGAAGGCGTGCTCCAGGGCATTCTGCACCAGCTCCGTGACCGCCAGCGCGACCGACGTCGCCTGCTGTGAGGGCATGTAGAGGTCTTCACCTTCGACCGTGACCTCCGCACGCAGGGGCGGGCGCGCCATCGTCTGGCTGACGGTCCCGGTGACGCGCTCCAGCAGATCGCGCACGTTGATGAGCTTGAACCCCTCGACCGAGAGGATCTCGTGCACCGCGGCGATGCTGAGGATCCGGTTGATCGTCTCGGTCAGCACCTCGCGGCCGGAGACCTCACGGCCATCGCGGAGCTGCAGCCGCAGCAGCATCGCGATCGTCTGCAGGTTGTTCTTCACCCGGTGATGCATCTCGCGTACCACCACAGAGCGCACGATGAGCGCGGAGTTCTCGATGGCCAGCGCTGTCTGGTTGGCCAGCGTCGAGAGCAGGGAGATCTCATCTTTGGTGAACTGATGCGGCTTGTCCTTGTAGCAATTGAACACCCCGATGACCTTGTCGCGGACGACGAGGGGCACCGCCAGCAGCGCGCGCAACCCTTCCTCGCGCGCCATGTCCTTATGAATGAAGCGAGGGTCATTCAGGACGTCTGCCACGGCGATCGGCTGCGCCGTCTGCGCGACCAGGCCAATGATGCCTTCCCCTGCGCGCAGGCTGGGGCGTCCGTGGTAATGTTCGCCTGCGCGGTGCGACGCGGTGAGGACCAGCTCACCCGTCTGCTCGTCGAGCAGCATGAGCGAGCACAGGCGCGCGTCCAGCATCCCGGTGGCCATCGCGACGATGAGGCGGAGGATCTCTTCTAGATAGAGCGGCGACGTAATCGTCTTGCTGGCCTCGGCCAGGGTGGAGAGCTCCATGATCTGCCGGCGCATGTTGTCGTAGAGGGTCGCTTTCTCGATGGCGCCCGCGGCGAGGTCGGCGATGATGCTCAGGAGCTCGATCTCGTCGGGCCCGTATTCGTGGACCGCGGTCGTCTGGACGTTCATGGCGCCCAGCACCTTTCCCGCGGTTCGCAGCGGCACCGCCAGCAGCGAACGGAAGGCGTCCTCGCGCGTGCCCGGGACGTAGACGAACCTGGGGTCGCGGGCCGCGTCGCTGCTGTGGACCGGCTCACCCTGCTGTGTCGCCGAGCCTGTCAGACCTTCACCGTAGCGCAGGCGCGCCCGGCCGATCGACTCGGGCGCGAGCCCCGTCGTGGCCTTGAGCACGATGTATTCGCCGGCGGGATCGAGCAGGTAGATCGAGCACGAGTCCATGCCCATGACCTCGGCGCTCTTGCGCGTGATAAGCTGCAGCGTCGAGTCGAGGTCGAGGGCGGCGCTGATCGTCTGGCTGATCTCCCTCAGGGCCGCGATCTCAGCTTCCTTGCGTTCGAGGCGATTCTTCGCCGAGGGCGTGGGGCCGATCACTTGGCGGGGGCGAATTCCAGGCGCGCGCCCTGGGTGATCCCCTTGCGTTGGAAGTAGCCCTGATTGACCTCCAGCGCGTACCGGTACGCTGCCTTGGGTTCGTAGATCGGCCACGGTCCGGCCTGCGGATCGGCCGCGACCGCCATGTCCAGAATCTCGAGCAGGCGCCACTGCTTGTCGATAAATCCGATCGAGAGGGGGATGAGCGTATTCCGCATCCAAAATCCCCATTTGCCGTCCTGCTCGAAGATGAAGAGCATGCCCGCATTCTCATCCAGTGTTTTGCGAAACATCAGGCCGTGACCGTGAGCTTCGGTGGTACTGGCGACCTCCACGGCCAGCGTGACCTTCCTTCCGTTCTGCGAGAGCGCCAGCGTGCCACGGCTAAACTGCGGAGGAGCCGGCGCGGCCAAAGATGATACGGCGGCTGTCACCGTTATCATGCCGGCCAGCAGAAGAAGCCTTCGTATCGCGCGCATCGTCATCGGCCTGACCTTCCTCATCTCATGATATCGTACGTCGGGCCGTCGATGTTCGTTCGATGCGCCCGGGGGCTACCCTTGTCGCGGCTGCGCGTATTGCCGCCGGCCAAGCTCGTATACATCATTCCCATAGATGTCGTTGGCGACGACCGCGGGAAAGCGGTCGACGACAAACTTGTAGATGGCTTCCGGCCCGAGTTCTGGAAAGGCCACGACATCGGCCGCCGACACCCGCTGCCCCAGCAGTGCCGCGGTGCCTTCGACGGCGGCGAAGTACACGGCCCGGTACCTGCGCAGCGCTTCGCGGACCTCGGCCCCGCGCCGGCCCTTGCCGATCATCCCTTTGACCCCGGCGGCGGCCAGCAGCGCCGGCGTGTAAGCATCCATCCGCGTCGCCGTGGTCGGACCCGCGGCACCAATGGGACGGCCCGGGCGCGGCGGGGTCGGCCCGCAATAGTAGATGACCTGTCCCGTCAGATCAACGGGCAGCGCCTCGCCCCGCTCGAGCATCCGATGCATGCGCTCGTGTGCCGCGTCCCGTGCCGTGTAGAGGACGCCGGTGATGAGCACCGGGTCGCCGGCCTTCAAGCGCCCAACCACATCATCGGCCAGTGGGGTCACGATCTGCACAGGTCCCATCAGCATGGTCGGCTAGATCTCGATGCTCTTTGCCCGATGAGAGTGACAGTCGAGATTGACGGCCACCGGAGCACTCGCGATGTGCGTGGGGTGTCCCTCGATGTGCACGCCGAGCGCCGTCATCCGCCCGCCAAAGCCGGCCGGGCCGATCCCGAGCGCGTTGATGCGCGCCAGCAGCCGCCCCTCGAGCGCCGCGATGTCGGGATCAGGAGACGGCGCGCCCACCGACCGCAGCAGCGCACGTTTCGCCAGCAGCGCGGCCTTCTCGAACGTGCCGCCCAGCCCCACGCCCACGACGACCGGAGGACTAGTGTTCGGCCCCGCGCGCTCGAGGGTCTCGACGACAAAGTCTTCGATCCCATCACGGCCCGCCGCGGGCGTGAGCATCTCCAGCCGGCTCATGTTGTCGCAGCCGGCGCCCTTGGCAATCATGCCGATCGTGAGGCGGTTGCCGGGAACGATGTCGTAATAGACGATGGCCGGCGTATTGTCGCCCGTATTCTCGCGCCGCAGCGGGCTGCGCACCACCGAATTCCGCAGATAGCCCTCGGCATACCCGCGCCGCACCCCGGCCTGGAT
>JBQTJP010000205.1:0-15286 GCA_052386995.1 Armatimonadota bacterium | reverse complement strand
GGGATTTGGCGACGGGCACGTGCGTCTCCTTCCCGGCATCGAGGAGCAGGGTGTGCGCGTGACGCGACCAGGTGACAAGCGCGCGCACGCGTCTGAGGTTGACCAGATACGCGCGATGCGTCCGCAGAAAGCCACACGCGGCGAGTGCGCGCTCGAGTCTGGCGAGCGGGATGCGGACGGGGTACGACCGATCATCCGCGTGGAGGACGCAGACGCCGCCCCGGGCCTCGATGAACCGAATGGCCTCGGGAGCGAGCGCCTGATGATGGTCGCCGGCAGGAACAAAAATGCGCAACGGGGTGTCGGTCGCCACGGTCGACTCGGCCGCCGCCGTAGCAGCGCGTTCCGCGTGGCGAAGTCGCAACCGCACGCGCCGGATAGCCTCCGTCACCCGCGCAAGGGTCAGCGGCTTCAGCAGATAGTCCGCGGCGTCGAGGTCGAATGCCACCGGCGCGTACTCCACATAGCCGGTCGTGAACACGACTGCCGGTCGCGCGCGCGTGTCCAGAGCCCGGGCGACTTCGATCCCGTCGCCGTCCGGCATGCGGATGTCCAGGCAGACCATGTCCGGCCGGCTGTTGACGATCGCCGCGAGGGCGTCGTGTCCTGTCGCGCACGCGGCGACAGTGTGAACGCGGCACGCCTCCAGCAACCCGCGGAGGTGCCAGCGCGCGGCGGGCTCGTCATCGGCAATCGCGGCGCTGAGGAAGGCTGGCCGGGTCATATGCCGGTACGAGACCGGGGCACCGGAGGCGCCACCGACGGCAGACTGATGGCCGCAATGGTCCCCGTATCTGGACCGGAAAGAATCCGCAGGCGCGCGGCAGGTCCCCACAGTGCCGCGAGACGCAGCCGTACGCCGGTCAGCCCCCAGCCAGTCGGTCGACCGCCTGCGGCTTTGCGGCGCATGCCGGGTCCGTCATCTGTGACGGCCAGGTGAAGGACTCCGGCGGCTGTTCGCCCCAGGATACGGATGCGCCCTCCCATCGGCCGGCGGGCGATGCCGTGCCACACGGCGTTCTCTACCAGCGGCTGAAGCACGAGCGGCGGGACCATGGTCGCCAGCGACTCGGGCGTGCAGGTGATCTCGAGGCGGAGACGGCTGCCCATCCGCGCTCGTTCCACACCGATGAAAGTCAGTGCCAGACGCAATTCGTCGGCCAATGACACGAGTGGCCGCGTGAGCCTCAAGAGGTCGCGGAGGTACCCGGCAAGGTGCGCCAAGAGGTCTTCTGCCGCTCCCGGGCGGCGCTGCAGCAGCGCCCCGGCGGCGCTCAGCGTGTTGGCAAGGGTGTGGAGCTGGGCGCCCGTGTGCAGCGTCGGAAGAGCGCGCAGCAAGTGGACCGCTCCGCGACGCGGGACTCTGCCCTTCATGCAGCGGCCTCCGCTCAGCAGCATCCGGCGGAGATCGCCCGCGCCGGTGCTGACAGCATGGATTCACGGTCCGGATCGGGGGCCCCCCGTCCGCGAGATCACGGGACGCCGACCGCCTGCAGGTGTCCAGGTGACGCGACCGGGGATGTAACTGGACCGTTCGGGACCTTCGCCGCGCCCTCCTCCTGTAGCCGCCGCGGCACGATCTCCCGCCGAGGCAGGGGTGCGGAGCACCCGCGTGCGCGCCGGCGCGGGCGGATCATCGGCTCACCCGCCAGGAAGCGGCGCAGGCGCACGATTCCTCGTGTCTGGATCTCCGCGATCCGGGTGATCGACAATTCGAGCTGCATCGCAACCGCGCGCAGCGTCATCCCGCGCACCATCCGCAGCAGCAGGACCTGGCGGTCGCGCGGCGGCAGCTCCAGCAGCCCGCAGTGCAGATCGTGCAGCAGCTCTTCTTCAAGGATTCGGGCCTCGGGCTCGCAGGCTTCATCGTCGGGTATCATCAGGGCGTCGTCGAGCTCGTGGAACTGGATGCCGCGCCCCGCGGTCTGGTTGCGGGGGTCGGCCTGTTCGGCCTTATGCGCCCGCCGGATGCGACGCGGTAGCGGGTCGCGGACACGCAGTCCGTCGAGCATCGCGCCGCGAATCCGGTGACCGGCGTATGTCGAGAACCCCACGCCGCGCGTCGGGTCGTACCGCCTCGCCGCCTCGATGAGCCCGATCACGCCGTCGTTGATGAGCTCGTCCAGTTCCACGCTCGGCGGCAGTCCGCGGCTGAGCGCCCTGGCGATCGTTCCGACGAGCGGTAAATAATCCGTGACCCGAGGCGTGTGGTGGGCTGCTTTCGGAACCTGTTGCTCCACGGCGCTCCCTCCCGTCGCGTCGACAGCATGCACGACGGGAGTACAGGCACGCCCCATCCCCAATCCCGCAGGAGCCAATTCGATGACCAACGGCGCACGGAAGGTGTCGAGCGGGGTCCGCGGTATGATACGGACACTGGATCAGCGCGAGCGACCGCGGGCGAGCGACTGCGGAGGGATCCCCTGTCATGAAGATCGAGGTCAATGGCGTGACGCTGGCCTACGAGAGAGAAGGGCAGGGCCGGCCTGTCATCTTGATCCACGGGTTTCCGCTCAACCGGACCATGTGGCGCCCTCAGATAGAGGCGCTGCGTGACCGGTTCACGGTGATCGCACCGGACCTGCGGGGCTTCGGTGAAGCACGGGGTCCCATGAACGACCTCACGATGGACACCTATGCGGGGGATGTCGTGGCCTTGCTCGATAGACTTGAAATGGACCGCGTAGCCCTGGCCGGAATATCGATGGGCGCCTACGCCGCCTTTCGCGTGGTGGCCAGTGCGGCGGGCCGGATTCACTCGCTGATCATCGCGGATTCGCGCGCGGGACCGGACTCTGAGGAGGCGCGCCAGGCCCGCCATGCGGCTATCAAGCGCATTCAGACCGAAGGCCCAAACGGATTCCTGGAAGAGTTCACGGCCAGGCTGGTGGGACCGACGACGAAGATGGAGCGGCCCGCAGTCCTGGATGCCGTACGGCAGATCGCCGGTAAACCGCCCGCACCGAGTCTGATCGCCGCCCTCGCCGCGATGGCGGCGCGACCCGACAGCCGGCCGCTACTCGCATCGATCACGGTGCCCACGCTCGTGATCGTCGGGGAAGAGGATTCGTTGACGCCGCCGGAGGCGGCCACGGAGATCGTCGCAGACGTACGAGCGGGCCGGCTGGTCACGATCCCCCAGGCCGGCCATCTGTCGAACCTGGAGGCACCCGAGGCGTTCAACAGAGCCCTGCGGGAGTTCTTGCTGACCTGACAGAGGGGATGACCTGCGCCTTAGCCGAGCGTCCAGCGCCGCGGGGGCCGAGCGTCCAGCGCCGCGGGGGGGTGTCTAGCCGCGCTTGCTGAGCGGCACGTAGGTCCGGTCCATCGCGCCCACGTACTCGGACAGCGGCCGGATCAGGCGATTGTCGCTGTACTGCTCGAGCACATGCGCGGTCCAGCCCGCAATCCGGCTGACCGCGAATGTCGCGGTGTAGAGGTCCATGGGGATGGCCATCGCCCGGTAGACGGACGACGAGTAGAGATCGACGTTGGCGAAGATCTTGCGCTGCGCGGTTACGACCTCTTCCACCTTGCGCGTCAGCTGGGACCACAGGGAGTCTCCGGCCCGCTCGCCGAGCCGTTTGGACATCGGACGCAGAAAGCGCGCGCGCGGGTCCTCCGTGCGGTAGACGCGGTGCCCAAACCCCGGGACCTTCTTCTTCGCCTCCAGCATCTCCGTGATGACCGGCTCGACCCGATCCACGCTGCCGATGCTCTGCAGCAGCCGCATGACGTCTTCGTTGGCTCCTCCGTGGAGCGGGCCCTTCAGCGTGCCAATGGCCGACGTAATCGCCGAGTGAAGATCGGTGAGCGTGGCAGCCGACACGCGCGCGGAGAAGGTGCTGGCGTTGAACTCGTGGTCGGCGTGCAGGATCAGCACCATGTCCAGCGCGCGGGCCACCTCGGGATCGGGCGGGGTGCCGTGCAGCAGATACAGATAGTTGGCCGCGTGGCTGAGCGCGGCCTGCGGCGCAAGCGGCTGACCGCCGGTACGCAGGCGGTGGAACGCTCCGACGAGCGCGGGAATCTGAGCGGTCAGGCGCACGGCCTTTCGGGCATTGGCGGCCGGGGTGTTGTCGGCGGCCTCGGGATCGAAATGCCCGAGCGCGGAGACGCCGGTGCGCAGCACAGCCATGGGCTGCGCCTCTTTGGGGATCCGCTTGATGATGTCGATGACGGGCGCGGGCAGCGTGCCCCCACGGATCAGCTCGGTTTTGAGGCTCTCCAACGCGGACTTGGTAGGGAGATTTCCGTGCCAGAGCAGGTAGGCGACCTCTTCGAACGTGGACTCCTGGGCCAGGATATCGGCATCGTACCCGCGATAGATGAGACGCCCCTTGGTACCATCGACGAAGCAGATCGCAGAGGTGCCGGCGACAACGCCTTCAAGGCCCTCGTGGGCCTGTACGCGGCCCGACTGCGACGCCATGTTGTCCTCTCCCCCGGCTGACGATCTGGCCCTAGTGTACTACGATCCGGCGGCGCTGGCGTGCCGGCGGTCGAGGTCGCGAAACCGGCCGTGTTCTTTGTGGAAGAACATTTCGATGTCACCCACGGGGCCGTTACGGTGCTTGGCCACGCGGATCTCGGCGGTGTGCTCCTTGTCCTCGGCCCTCGCCTTGGCCGCATCGTAGTACTCCTCGCGATAGATGAAGAGCACCAGATCGGCGACTTGCTCGAGTTCTCCGCTCTCTCTCAAATGTGACAACAGTGGACGCCGGCTGCCCGTCGTCTCCACGACGCGCGAGAGCTGCGAGATCGCAATCACGGGGATGTCGAGCTCTTTGGCCAGGGACTTCGTCGACC
The DNA here is from genome assembly GCA_052386995.1 of Armatimonadota bacterium. Lineage (GTDB taxonomy): Bacteria > Sysuimicrobiota > Sysuimicrobiia > Sysuimicrobiales > Humicultoraceae > JBQTJP01. Next base: position 10,477 of record JBQTJP010000205.1, on the reverse strand, counting down.
GCGCGATCTCGGAGACTTCTTGCGTCCGGTTCTCGGCCCGCTTGTACGACTGAATCATCTGGAGATAGTCGATGATGATCAGCCCCAGCCCATGCTCGGCCTGCAGCTTGCGCGCTTTCGCACGCATCTCGATGCCCGAGATCGTGGCCGAATCATCGATGAAGATCGGCGCCTCGCTCAGCTGTCCCATCGCCATGGCCAGACGCGGCCAGTCGGCGTCGGTCAGGTAGCCGCTCCGCAGACGCGACGAATCGACCTGGGCTTCGCTGCACAACATGCGCTGCACGAGCTGCTCTTTGTTTGTTTCCAGGCTGAAGATCGCCACAGGGATCTTGTGCTGCACGGCGGCGTGCTGCGCAATGTTCAGCGCGAAGGTCGTGTTGTGGACGCAGATATCGTTGGCGACGAAGTTGTGGGTCTCCGGCACGGTGAGATCGTAGACTTGAAAGGCGCCGATCTCCTCGATGGTGGTGATCTCTTCCCACATCACGTCGACCTCGTCCAGCAGCGAGCGCTGCGCGTTGCGCGCCCACCGGCGCAGACGCTCCCAGCCGAAGATGCCGGTTTCGCGGAACACCGCGAGCGCCGCGCCCACGCCGAGCGTCAGCGTGGCACCGGCGCGCGCCGACGGGGCGCCAAACCGCAGGAGCAGGTGCTGCACGCCGCGCGCCAGCGGCTGTGACGAACAGAGGACCTGGACGCGACAGCCGTCGGGATGCTCCGTAACCTCTGCGATGCTTCCGAGCAGCCGGTTCAGGAACAGTGCCAGCTTCTCGCGGCGCAGCGTGTAGACGCACGGCGGCAACGCGCGGGCCGCCGGTGGCACTCCCAGCTCGGGATAGCGCCAGAGCAGGCTGGCGATCGCCGCGCCCCCTTCGGCCCCCCCGCCGATGCCCGTCGGTGTCGATCCCGCCCCGGCGGCCGCGACCCGACCCGTGGTACCGGCGATAATCGCTTCGGCCGCCGCGGCCGCGTCTGCAAAGTCTTCCGCGATCTGCGGACTGGCCGGGAGGCGTCCGCTGATCAAGTAGGCCAGCAACTTGACTTCGTGATCGGGGAGATCGCCGCGCCCGTACACCGGCAGACGGCGCGGCACCGCGATGAGGGTCCCCGGGGCCAGCGCGGCAAGCGGCTCCCACCCCGACGGCGTCAGAAACGGATGCGTGAGCGTCGTCTCGACCTGGCGGCCGCCGCCGGTCGTCACCCGGAAGACCGGCTTGATGCCGTCGTCGACGAAGAGACTCGGCGCGGTGGGGCGGAACCGGTGGTCGCCGTTGAGGCTCAGCAGCATTGACCGCTGAGCCGCCACCATCTCCTGAATCGTGCGCACGGCTCCCGTGGACGCATCGACAACTTCGGCATCGAACTTCAAGCACTTTCCCATCGACGGCCGCGCCGCGACGATCACCAGGTCGGACGGCTGCAGGCCTGAGGTCAGTTTGTCGAGTTCGGCAAAACCGGTCGGGACGCCCGTGATGGTGCCTTTATCCTTGTACCGGCGATCGATCCGCTCAAAGCTCTCTCGCAGGACCTCGGCGATGGGAAGGAAGTGCTGGCCCATGCGCCGGTTGGCGATGCCGAAAACCAGCTTTTCGGCCTGATCGACGAGCAGCTCGACGTCTTGATCCTCGCGGAATCCATACGTGACGATCTGTGTCCCGGCCCCGATCATTTGTCGCAGCATCGACTTGTTCACGACCAGTCGGGCATAGTACTCGACGTTGGCCGCGGTTGGGACGGCGTGGAGGAGCGATGTGATGTAGGCGGCGCCGCCTACATCGTCGAGCAGTCCTTTGGCGCGCAGCCGATCGGTGACGCTGACCAAGTCGGCCGGCTCCCCGCGATCAAAGAGCTCGGCGACGACTTCAAAGATGCGGCGATGGGCTTCACGATAGAAGTCTTCGGGTCGCACCATCTCCACGACCCGCGCGATGGCGTCTCGCTCCAGCAGGATCGAGCCCAGGATGCTCTGCTCGGCCTCCAGACTGTGCGGAGGAACGCGCTCAACTGGGGGGCCGTCGGGCATTGGCGAACTCCAGTTCGGTGGTCTGGTTGGTCAACTATAGCGAACGTATGTACGGTGTGTCAAGGCGTCGGCGCGACGGCCCCCACATCTCCAGTAGTGTTGGGCGCATGGCTGTGCGTTCCCTTCGGGAAGACGTGTGGATAAGGTGAAGAATTGCGGGGATAAGCGGCGGGCAACGCCAGAATTTCTGGGGACAACCCGTGCACAGCCGCGCGGTTACGTGTGGACGACCTGTGTAGTACTCGGCGGCGCCGCGCGGCGCTAGTTCGTCGCGGCTACGTCGTCCCGACGACGTTGAGGTCGACGTGAACGACCACGCCCGCGCGCAGCCGGATTGGCACTTTATAGAACCCTTCGACGTGGATGGGCTTGTCGAGCTCGATTTGCTTGCGCGTCACCGGGAATCCGCGGCGATTGAGCGCCTCGGCGATCTGCTGCGTGGTCACCGAGCCGAAGAGCCGCCCGCCCTTGCCCGCTTTGCCGCGAATCTCCAATACCAGGCCCTCGAGGCTCTGCGCCTGCGCCTCCACCTCTTCATGTTCGCGATCGACGCGGTGTTGCACGGCCCGCTTGCGGTGCTCCAGGTCACGCATCGCGCCCGCCGACGCCTCGACGGCCAGCCCCCTCGGGATCAGGTAATTGCGGGCATGCCCTTCCTTGACATCAGATACCGTCCCGGCCTTCCCAGTGCCTGGCACGTCCTTCAACAAAATAATCTTCACGGTTTGGCCCCCACTGATCTGGGCTTTGGGGACTCCACACCCCACCGGTCTCGTACCAGCAGCGTGGTGTCGAGCATCCCGAGGATGAAGAGCGGAATGGTAAAGACCGGGACGGCCACGGCGAGCCAGACTGCGAGAATGCGCTCGAACTTGCCAAACCCATAGTTTTCGAGGACCACCCAGCCCACGACGAGCCCCTGCAGCGTGAAGACGAGCATGGCCCCCAAGACGAGGCTGAGGCCGACACTGGTCAGCACCGGCACGATCAGCCAGCTCCCGGCGAATTGAAGAAGCACCCCCGCGGGCACCAGCCAGACCCCAGCCGCCGGCAGCCGCCAGCTGCGGATCGGTGGAAGCGCGGGCAAGTGATACCGAAAGCGGCCCAGCACGCGGCGTCCCACCTCGTAGTTGAGCCAGGACATTGTCGCCGAGGTGGACACGAACATGATCGGCAGCAGATACGACAGCAGGAGCGCGAACTCGCGGGTCGGGTCGAACCTCTCGCGCAGCGTTTCGGCGATCGGGGGAATGCGCAGGCCCGCCCCATACACGAGCGCTGGCGGAATGCCAATGCGCGCAGCCAGGTCGGCGCTCATCGCCACGCTGCGCTCTATGGTCTGGGCCATCTGATCCACGCTCACGCGGCTGCCGCCTATCAATCCCAGAAAACTCAACGCGGTCGAGACGGACGCCACGAGGGCGCCGGTCCCGACGATCCGAGACGCCGACCACCCCTGACGCACGCCCAGTCCGATCACCAGCCCCATCGGAGCAAACGACACCAGGATCGCGAGTCCCACGATGGGGCCAGCCAGCACCCCTCCAACGACGGCACTCGTGATGCCCGCGATTCCTGCGAGCTTGAAGCCGTGACGGATGACCAAGACGGCGAGCGGGAGGGGGCACAGGAAGGTCGTCGCCAGGCTCATCAGGGGGATGTAGCGGCCGGCGACCGCAAAGATCGCTACGAGCGCCGCGAGAATAGCGCCTTCGGTCAGACCCTGTGTTCGAATGCGTCCGGACGACATCGCTGCGTGATCCGGCGGCCAACCGGTCCGCCGACGCCGCGCTTACTCCGCCGTGTACGGCAACAGTGCGAGCTCGCGCGAGCGCTTGATCGCGACCGCCAGCACCCGCTGGTGCTTCGCGCAGTTACCGGAGACGCGTCGCGGAAGGATCTTGCCGCGGTCGGTCACAAACCGGCGCAGCCGGAGCGAATCCTTGAAATCGATCTGCTTCGACTTCTCCACGCAAAACATGCAGTTCTTTCGCTTGGGCCGCCGCCCGCGCCACTGCTTCTTGGGTCGATCCTCTGCCATCGCGTGCCTCCGTCTTGCCGCGATCCGCGGCTGCGGGCATCAGGCCGCTCCGATGATGCCCGCGGGGCTTAGAACGGAACGTCCTGTTCTGGCTCTTCGGCTAACTCTTCACCTTGCGCGGCGGCACCAACCGGTACGCCGGTCGCCTTCCGGTCTAAGAAGCGCACACCGTCGGCCACGACCTCGGCAACCTTCCGTTTCTGGCCGTCCTGGGTCTCGTACGACCGGATCTGCAGGCGGCCTTCCACGGCGACCAGGCGTCCCTTGCTCAGGTGCTGGCTCACCTGTTCGGCGAGCTTGCGCCAGGCCACGATGTCGATGAAATCAGTTTCACGCTCACCCTGCTGGTTGGCGAAAGGACGGTCCACCGCCAGCGTGAACGAAGTCACGGGGTGGCCGCTCGGAACGTAGCGAAGTTCGGGATCGCGGGTCAGCCGGCCGATCAGGATAATCCTGTTGAGCACGACGTTCTCCTCCTCACCTCGGCATCATGTGCCTTGCGTCTGTGACGTTTCGGTCTGAGCAACCTCAGGCTGCGGCGTGGGCGCAGGGGCGGCAGGTGGAGCGGGTGGCGCAGGCGGCGCCGCGGTCTTGGGGGGGGCGATCGCTCCGACAGCCACCGTAATCGACGCCCGCAGCAAGTCCTCCAAGATCCGCAGGGCGTGCCGGATCTCGGGGATTCGATCTCCGGACGCCGAGAACCGGACAAAAGCATAGTGGCCCTCCCGATACCGCTTGATCGAAAAGGCCATCCGGCGCTTGCCCCAGACCTCGGCGTGCTCAATCGTCGCGCCTTGCTCGTTGAGACGCTGAGTCACCCGCTCGACGATCGCCGCCATCGCCTCGCTGTCGAGGTCGGGCTTCACAATATAGACGAGATCATAACTCCGCAACGCAACCCCTCCTCCTCTGGACTTCCGGACCCGCGGCACCGGGACCCGGAGGGCGTCTGCCCGTGGCCCGCCTCTCGGTGAGCACCGTAGCGGGCAGGAGGAACGCGCGGCCCACTTCCGCCGCGCGCTCTGCAAGCGACGCCAATTGTATCATCGGCCAGGGGGGCGGACAAGTGCAGGACTACTCTTTGTTGCTCTCGTCGACCGTGGTATCGACGCCGGCCTCGTCGACCAGTGTCTGCTCTCTCACCATCGTCAGCTCGCCGTTGACGAGCTGGAACTCGCGGATGATGCGGGTCCGTACATTGTCGCGGACGGAGACGATCTCCTCAGCCCGCCAGACCACCTGGCCGTCGCGGAGGGCTTCCCTGATGGTGGTTGTGGTATCTCCCGAGACGGTCACGGACCGCCGCCGCTCAAAGGCCGGCGTCGCCGCGACGGGCGCGGGCCTGCTGTCGGTTGCCGGGGCTTTCGCCGGCGCAGCCACCTTAGGCTCCCGGAGAATCCTTCTGACGTAGGAGCGTGACACGGGCGGAACCCCGTTGTGCCGGACCACGGTCATGGGACCCGAATGGTAGGCGGCCAGCGCCAGATCCCACCGCTTGAACCGGTCGTAGAGCTGACGCAGATAGCGCAGGCCACCTTCGATGTTCTGCCTGGGGTCGCGGGCGTCTACGCGCAGTCCCCTCGCAGTTCGTGGCATCAATTGCATGATCCCGCGGGCGCCTCGTCGACTTACCGCGTGCTGCCGCCAGCGCGACTCGACCTCGATGAGGTTATAGGCCACGTATTGGGGCACGCCGTAGCGTGCGGCGTGGTAGTCAACCAGACTCATCTGCTGCTGCCGTGTGAGAGTGATCCTGGTGGCCTTCGGCTTCGCGTGGGCAGACACCGAGGACAGCGGTGCGAAAAGCAGCCCAAGTACCAGTAGTACCGCACCAGCCGATTGCCCGACCCGAAAAGGCATCTGAATCGCCACCCAGGTTAAGAAAATTCGAACACCGCTTGTACTATCCTCTCTGTATATGATATGTTCCCGGCGCAGTGCTCTCTTCAGACAAGAGGAACGAACCGGCTCGATCGATCCCGCCTCGCGCTAGACCGCAAACCGGAACGTGATGACATCGCCGTCGGCGACCGGATAGTCCCGGCCTTCCAGCCGGATCGAGCCACGGTCGCGGGCGGCCTGCAGGCTTCCGGCGGCGACGAGGGCGTCCCAGCCGATCACTTCGGCGCGTACAAAGCCCCGCGCCATATCGGTGTGGATCTCTCCCGCAGCGTCCTGCGCCGTCGCACCCCGCTGCACCGGCCACGCGCGCACCTCACCTGACAACATGGTGAAAAAGCTCACCAGCCCAAGCAGCGCAAAGCTGGTCCGGATGAGACGCGGGAGGCCCGGCTCCGGCAAACCGACGGAGGCCAGGTATCCCTGCGCGTCGTCGGGAGGCAGATCACGCAGTTCGGCCTCCAGCCGCGCCGCGAGTGCGAGACAGCCCGCCCCTTCCCGGTCGGCGAGCGCGCACAGCGCCGATGCGAGCGGCCCTCCATCGGGCAGGGTCGCCTCATCCACATTCGCCACGTAGAGCACCGGCTTCGCGGTCAAGAGACGCAGGTCGCGCGTGATCGCGTTGAGGGCAGGATCGACCTGCTGGCGGCGCAGCGGAATGCCCAGGCCAAGCGCGGCGGCTACCTTCTGCAGACCTACGGCCTGCTCTCGCGCGGATGCATCGCCTGCCTTCGCACGGGTGAGCGCGCGCTCAACCGCCCGCTCAACCGCATCAAGGTCTGCGAGGCACAACTCCGTTTCGACCAGCTCGGCATCCCGAACCGGATCGAGTTCGCCTTCCGCCCGGGCGACGTCCCCGGCGGCAAAGCACCGGATCACATGCACGACGGCGTCCACGTCGCGGATGTGCGCCAGGAAGCGGTTCCCTAATCCCTCGCCCTTCGCGGCGCCGGGCACGAGACCAGCGATATCGATGACCGTGATCGTCGCCGGAACCACACGCTCGGGGCGTACCACGCCCGCCACCGCAGCCAGCCGCTCGTCTGGAACGGCGGCCTGACCCCGCGCGGGGTCGATCGTGGTGAAAGGATACGGCGCCACAGCGGCGCCCCCGCGCGTCAGCGCGTTGAACAGCGTGGATTTCCCGGCGTTGGGCAGGCCGACGAGGCCGAGCGCCAGACTCATTCCCAACAGCTATTCGCCGTCGGCGGTCAGGACCCGTGCGCGACGTGGACCTTATTGCCCCCCGAGCGCTTGGCGGTGTACTGTGCCCGGTCAACCGCCTCGACGAGCGCGTCGACCGTATGGCCATCTTGAGGAAATGAGGCGACGCCAACGCTCAGCGTCACCGCTGTCACGACGTCACCGGCGACCATGAGCGGATAGGCCTCCACGGCGCGCCGAAGGCGCTCGGCGGTTTCCTGTGCGGGCGCCTTGCTCGTGCCCGGCAGCACGACCATGAACTCGTCGCCGCCGTGCCGCGCGAGGATGTCTGAAGGCCGGCTTCCCCGCCGTAGCAGCATGGAGATCGTTCGCAGGACCTCATCGCCCTGCTGGTGGCCGTACGTGTCGTTGAACCGCTTGAAGTTGTCGATCTCGAGCATGATCAGGGAGAGCGGCTGCGTCTCGCGCTTGGCGCGCTCGAGCAATCTGTCGAGCGCGTCGAAGAGATACCGGTGGTTGTGCAGCTCGGTCAGCCCATCGGTGATCGCCAGGCGCTGGGCCTGCTCGTACAGGTGCGCGTTCTGGATGGCGATGACGGCGTACGACGCCAGCGTCATCAGCATGTGCAGGTCGCGAGATCCGAAGGCCGCCCGCTTGGCACTCTCGACGTTGAACACGCCCAGCACTTTGCCTTCGGCGATGAGGGGGACCGCGAGCTCCGACCGGGTCCGGCCGTCGAATTTATAGTAGCGCGAGTCCTGCCGCACGTCGTCCACGGCCAGCGGCGTCCCGGTGCGGGCGACCCAGCCGGTGATCCCTACGCTTGCGGGCAGGCGGGTGTTGACGATGGACTCGGTGTGACCGTAGGCCGCCTCGACCGTGAGGTCGCCCGAGTCGGGATCGACCATCAGCAGCGCCCCGTTGTCGTATCCGAAGGCCTTGCAGGTGACCGATACCAGGCTGTCCAGGACGGTGCGCAGATCAAGGGTGCCGCTGACCGACCGCGCGGCCTCATAGAGCACCTGCAGCTCATCGTGCGCTTTGCGCAGTTCCTGATAGAAGGAAGCATTCCGCACCGCCACACTGAGCTGCTGACCCAGGGCGACGAGCAGCTCGTACATACGGGGTGTAATGGGGCGGACATTCGTGCCTTCGATGGTCATGATCCCTGTCACGGTGCCGTCGAGCGTGATCGGGGCCGCAGCGCGGTTGACCACGTCGAATCCACTGCCCGCATCGTCGGGATCGTCGCGGAGGTTGGCCACAAATTCCGGCCGCCCGCTGCGCGCGACCCTGCCCATCAGGCCCGTTGCGATCGGGAGTTCGGCGGGTGCCTCCGAGGCGCCGAACCGGGCCGCCAGGCGAAACCACGCGCCTTCAATGCGGTAGATGCTGACGTACGGGACGCCGGTCGCGCCGGCGAGCTCGACGACCGCGGTGCGGAACACTTCGTCGAGGTCGAGCGACGCGCTCACCGCCCCTACGATCCGGTTGAGCAACCCCTCGTCGCGCCGCTGCTCGGTCTGCTCCGGCATCGCCGTGTCCTTCACCGTGACCGCGACGTGGTCGGCAAGTGACTCGGCCAGCCGCAGCGCGTCGGGAGGATAGCCGCCCGATCGCCCGTTGAAGAACGCCAGCACGCCCACCAGCTTGCCCTGCGCCCGCAGTGGGAAGAAGACTCCGGACTTCACCTGCCCATGGCTCGAGCCATCGGGCGTCTGACCCACGGCTTCATCGATCGAGAGGTCCGCGGCGACCATGTGGCCTGTCGCGGCGGCCACCGCCCGTCCCAGCGAGCCCCGGATGCGATCAACGAACCCGCGCACGAACGCGTCCGATACGCCAACGGCGAGTGTCTCTGCGACCTGCCCCTGCCCGTCCCAGACCAGCAGCACGCACCGCTCCGCGCCCAGCACGTCGCGTGCGCCCTCGGCGATCAGGGTGAACACGTCGCGCAGGCTATCGGCGCCCCGCAGGCGCCGGGACATCTCGATCACGGCCTCCAACCGGCGGACCTGCGCCTGCACCTCCGTGTGCAGCCGTGCATTCTCGATGGCGACCGCGCCGCGGGCGGCGATGGCCTCCAGAAGCCCGATATCGGCTTCGCCAAACGGCCGGCGCTCTGTGCGTATGATCATCATGGCGCCGAGTGGCTGGCCCTGCCGGATGAGCGGGACGGTGAGCGCGCAGTGGGCGTCCGGCAGCCCCAGCGCCGCGGCGGGGCCGATCGGGCCCTGCAGGTCGTCGCTGATGGTCGAGCGTCGCTCGCGAACGGCGCGGACCGCCTCCTGCAGCGGTCCACCGTCGCTGTCCAGCCGCGCCCGCGTCTGCAGAAAGCCTGCGTTCTCGACACCGACGGCCGCGCGTCCGTGCAGCTCGCGGGCCTGTTCGTCGATGAGGGCCAAAAAGCCGTAGCGCGCTCCCAGGCTCTCGACGGCCTGCATGACCAGAAACCGGCAGGTTTCTTCTGGATCGAGCGTCGTCCCGACATGGAGGCTCAGGCGCTGCAGGGTGGCCGAGCGCTCCACCTGACGCCGGGTCTCTTGAAGAAGATGGGCGTTTCGGACCGCGAGTCCGGTCTGGCCCGCAAGCATGGTGACCAGACGCTCCATCCGGGGCGTGTAATAGTTCCGTGTGCCCCGCGCCAGCACGATCGTTCCCCATACTTCCCCGCCCGCGGCAATCGGCACGACCAGTGCCGAGCGGACCGCCCCGCGCCCAAAGACAGCCTCGGCACGGGGGCTCCGACGCTCATCGCGCTCGTAGTCGGCGACACACACGGACCGTCCGGTGCGCAGAACGTAGCCAGCCAGACCCTCCGGTTCGAACTGCCTGGCAAGCTCCATGCCGCCGGGGCCGCGATAGTGCGCCACGCGGGGCTTATCCTCCCCGGGAGGGCGGAGGTAGATGACCGCGATGTCAGAGGGGACGAGGCGCTCCACGCCGTTGGCGACCGTGTGGACGATCTCGTCGACGGCCAGATTGCGCGCCATCTCGGCCGTGGTCGCGTACATGACCTCGAGCTCTTCGGCTTCGCGCCGACGATTCGCGTAGACGAGCAGCGTCACGCTGATCATGGCGGCCGGGATCATGATGACCAACGCCGCAAACGGAAGCCTCCCGGTGAGCACCAGCGCCGCGATCGTCCCGAGCACAAAGAGGACAAATGTGTGCACCATCTGGACCGCGATGTTGCCGCCCAGAACATCGACGAACGACGTCCGCCGTCGCAGGGCGAGACCCCAGCTCACGAGCATGGACGACACGAACATGTACCCGAAGGCCGCGGACGCCATCGCCAGGACAAAGCGCGTGTCGAGAGCATCCCGGAGGATCGGCTGCGCCCA
>JBQTJP010000204.1:0-3153 GCA_052386995.1 Armatimonadota bacterium | reverse complement strand
CGCCCCGAGGACATCCCGGCCGATGAGCCCGCATCGATGCCCGGCGTGAAAATTCGGTGGGTCATCGACCAGAAGCGTGGTGCCGAAAACTTCGCGATGCGCATCTTCGAAGTCGCCCCGGGCGCACAGACGCCGCTGCACGATCACTGGTACGAGCAGGAGATGTACCTCCTGGACGGCGAGGGCGTGATGATCGGCGAGGGCGGCGAGCAGCCGCTGCGGCCCGGCCACGTCATGTGGGTGCCGCCGTACGAGCGGCATCAAATCAAGAACACCGGCGCCCGTCCGCTCACCTTCATCTGTTGCGTTCCTCAGAAGAAAGCGTAGCCGCAGCCACCGTCTCTTTCACCTTCTCCAGCGTCGCCTCGGCGGAGCGCACCTCCGCGGCGTGCGGCCGCCACTTGCCGTAGCGCACGCGCTCGTACGCCCACCGCAGCGCTTCCACCTCGGGAACAACCTGCGCGAACACCTCCCGCATGCGCGGCTCGTGCTCGCGCGGCGTGGCCCAGGGGGAGCGAGGCGCCCCCAGCCCGGCGCTCAGGCGCAGCAGCTCACGATACACCCGGCGGATCGCCCTGACTTCCTGGGTCGCGCGCTCGCCGGTCGGGGCTCCGCCGCCGAATCTGGGAAGCAGATCGCCCAGACCCGCCAGCCACGCCCGCGTTGACCAGACGGACTCGTGCTCGTCGTCGTCCATCTTCCGCTGACGTCTGCGGACGAACACGATCGCGAGAGCCATCCCCAGGAGCAGCAAGGCCAGGAGAGCGGCGACCATGCCCCACCGCGCGCCTTCGATCACCTGGGGGTTCATCTCCATCTCCCGCAGGCGGCGCAGCAGGTCGTCGAAGAATGTTGGCGGAGGTTGGCTCTCCCCGATGTCGCGCCGTGGGATCCGCGACAGGATGGCGATGAGGACGCGCACGATGATGCCCGCGATGAAGAACATCACCAGAAACACCAATTCCAACACGGGCAGCAGCGGACGAAGGGGCAGCACGAGGTACGTCGAGACGTCGGCGGCGGCCAGGCCCGCCATCGCGCTGGCCGCGAACAGGATCAGGCCCACGACACCGATGACGAGCAGCAGCCAGGCGCTGCCCGGGACTTGCGCGCGCTCTTCCTGCCGCCCTCGGTCCCAGATCGTCGCAAGACGTGACAGCGCCAGCGCGGTCAGGCCGATGAAGAAGAATGCCACGATCGATCCCGGCAGGTGGGGGCCCGCTGCGACGAACCCCTGCGCGTCAGGATAGATCGCGGCGGCGATCAGGTAGAGCACGACCATCCCGACACCGGTTTTGTACGCCTGGTCCACCTCGAACGCGCTAATCTCCCGGCCGCCCAACACGAGGCCTCGCCACCAGAGGCACGCGGCAACGAATGCGGCAGCCACCGCCTTCGGCATCGCCGGGAGGGCGTCGTGAGTGGCGCGGAGCAACACACCGATCCATGACGCGTTCCAGAGAGGAACGTCCTGATAGTACTGCTGGTGAATGGCGACCAGCCCGGCCGCGAGTCCGCACCCCAGGAGCGCCACGCGCGCGCGCCGCAGCGTCGCGGAGCGTTCCACCACCGGGCGCAGCCCGAACTGCGCGCCCAGGAGCATCAGGAGCGCCCATCCCGGCGTCAGCAACGGCTGCCTGCCGCCGTACAATCCGCCGCCGATGACCACGATCCACGGATAGAGCCAGCAGAATTCCATGATGCCGCGCATGGCAGGGAGCACGCGGTGCACGCTCGCCCAAAAGCCCTCGGATCGAGGGGACGCTGCCGTCGCGTCCGGCTGCCTAGACGAGGTGGATCTCGTCCATCGCACGCCAGCCCACCTCCCCGCGGACACGATACGTCGGGATGTTCAGAGAAGGGTCCTCGACCCGATCGCCGACGAGTACGAGCACCACGGCGTGCCCTGCGGCCTGCAGCCGGGTGATGCCGACGCGCAGCGCGGGATCGATGACGGCCGTGATGACGATCGCGGTCGTCCCCCACGGGAGCCCGCCCGCTTCGAGATACATCAGGTCGCCCAGCGGCATCACCGGCGTGGGAAACACCTTGGCCAGCGCCTCGAGTATTGCGGTCATGTGCTGCTCGCCGAGCGCCGGGGCAAACCTGACGCGGTGCAGCCCCTCGGGAAGATAGCCGTTGGCAATCACACCCACGGGATACCCTTCTTCGTTTGCCCACGCCGCAACGGACGCCGCGGTCATCAGATTCAGCTCGAGGAGCGGGCGGACAAACCCCCGATACTCGGCGTATTCGCCCAGCGTGTCCATGTTGAGGCAGATCGCCAGCCGATGGGTTGTCGTCGCCTCGTACTGTCGGGTTTGCAGCCGGCCCAGCCGGGCCGTGGCCTTCCAGTGCACGCGCCGCAACGGGTCGCTCGTCCGGTAGTCGCGGACTCCAATCGTACGCGTCGGATCTTCCAGCAGGGGACGGCGGGAGCGCTCATCACCGACCGGATGCAGCGAGGGAATCCCCAGCGCTTCGAGGGGAACAATCTTGGGATACACAATCAGGTGATCGACGGCCTCGAGGTCCTTGCCCTTCGTGGTGATCCCGAAGAGATCGCCGGACCGCAGGCGCGCCGGCCCAAGGGGAAAATAGCCCCGCGCGGTGCAGGTGATGGCGACACGCCGGCGGATGCGCTCGTACCACCGCAGGGAGAACAGCTGTACGAGATGCTGGCGGCGCTGCCGGACGCTGGGGATGACCCGCCCGCGGTTCAGGACCAGCTCTTCAGGCAGCTCGTCGGTCAGTTCGAGCCATGCCAGAGGGAGCAGTTTGCGATTCGTGACCTCTAAGGTGAAGGTGATGTCCTCTCCGTAAAACGCGCGCCGCGGGGAGAAGGAACGGCGGAACTCGACGCGATCAAGACAGGACCGATGGGATGCATAGGACGTCGCGGCGCCCAGGAGCAGCACCAACCCAACGAGGAACGGGCCGCCGCCGTGCACGGCGAGGCCGAGCACGAGCAGGAGCGCTCCGACGACCAGCCAGCCCTGCGTGAACACCGCCGGGCCTACGACGCGTCGAGCCCGAGCACGTTTAGCCCCAGAGCGCGGGCTTGGTGACCATCAGAAACACGATGATCACGACGACCACCACCAGGAGTATTCCCACCCGAGTCGCGCTGCCGCTCAGCATCTCAAACTCCGG
>JBQTJP010000203.1:0-7110 GCA_052386995.1 Armatimonadota bacterium | reverse complement strand
AAAGGATGGTGATCGTCATCAGCGCTCCGGCGCTGGGGCCATCGATCTGGCCGGCGACGTCGATCGTGAACTTGTACTTGTTGATGTCTTCGCCCAACAGCAGGCTCGCCATCACCACGGCCATCCACCCGGCCGCCCGCCACATGGGCCCTGATCCGCCGACCTCGGACTCGAAGAACCCCACCCGCAGCTCCTCGTCGGTATTGGGCTCAACCGTGACACGCACCCGGCTGGTCCCCCCGAACGGTCCATCGGGACCGGTGGCGAACCACAGGGCGTGTACTTCAGCCTTTCGGGTCTCCCGGACCGAGACGGCGCCCCCGCCCGTGTTCGCGCCCCTCGAGCAGCCCGTGACGACCAGGACCAAAGCGACGAGAAGTGCGGCCGCGCTCTTCCCAACCCACCCACGCTGGCTATACATGCCACTCCTCCTGCGCCGGGATCAAGCCGTGCAATGATCGCGTCTTCCGAGGGAACTGATATTTCGCGTGAGGAGAGGATGCTCCTCTGACGTGCGGGCGCTCTTTAAGGGAGAAGATCGATGGGCTGGCCGTCCCGGGGTACGATGGCGCCGATACGGGCGACGGTTTCGACACCCCGTCCGCCGAGCGCACGTTCCAGCGCGCTGGCCCGATCAGGTGCGACTGCTACCAGCAGGCCCCCAGAGGTCTGGGCATCGGCCAGGAGAATCCGGGTCGTCTCCTCGACCTCCGGCGCCCACCGGACCTTGTCGGCCAACCATTCGAGATTCCGCGCCGTCCCGCCGGCGATGGCGCCCTGCGCCGCCAGATCCCGCGCGCCGTCGAGCACCGGGATCGCCGCGGCCGAGATGCGCGCGCCGACGCCACTCGCCGCGACCATCTCGTGGAGGTGTCCGAGCAGCCCAAAGCCGGTGACGTCGGTAGCGGCGTGTACACCAACCTCCTGCATGGCCTCGGACGCCGCGCGGTTGAGGATGCCCATCACGCGCACGGCCTCGGCGGCCACCTCGGGCGTGGTCTTCTCCTGTTTGATGCCCGTGGTGATGACCCCGATGCCGAGCGGCTTCGTGAGGAAGAGGATGTCGCCGGGTCTCGCGCCCGCATTCGACACAAACCTCTTCGGATGCACCAGGCCGGTCACGGCGAGCCCGTATTTCGGCTCAGGATCGTCGATCGTGTGCCCGCCGACGATCAACACCCCGGCCTCCACGGTCTTGTCGGAGCCGCCGCGGAAGATCTCCGCCAGGATATCCAGCGGCAATTTGCGCGGAAAGCCCGCGATGTTGAGGGCGAGCAGCGGCCTGCCGCCCTTCGCGTAGACGTCCGACAGGGCGTTGGCGGCGGCGATCTGCCCGAACGCGTACGGGTCGTCCACGATCGGCGTGAACACGTCGACCGTCTGGACGAGCGCGATCTCATCGCTCAGGCGGTAGACGGCCGCGTCGTCGTCGGTCCCGATCCCAAGCAGCAGGTTCGGGTCGCTGGGTCTGGGAAGGTGGCGCAGCACGTGCGCCAACTCGCCGGGCGACAGCTTCGACGCTCAGCCGGCGCAGGCGACCATCGACGTCAGCCGAATGCGCTCACGGTCGGTCACGGCGGCACCCCCTCTCTCCGTACCTTCATTTGGGTATTATACCGGCGTGTGCCCGGCGCGGCGTCGCCGGCGCGTGAAGGAACTCCGGTGGTAGAGACGCAAGGACTACCTGCACACACGCATGCCAGGGGGTCGAACGTCCATGTGTCGGAACATCAAGAAGCTGCGGCGCCCCGGCGGGGTGCCGACCGACGAGGAGCTCCACGATGCCGCGCTCCAGTTCGTGCGGAAAATCAGCGGGTTCCATGCCCCATCGGTGGCAAACCAGCAGGCGTTCGAAGCCACCGTCCGTGACGTGGCCGTCGCGGGCCGAACGCTCTTCGAGTCGCTGCAGGTCCCAAAGGCGCGAAGAGCAGCCGTCTAACGCGCGATAGCGACCGGCCGGCACGCCGCGGAGTCTCCCATGGCGACCAAGCTGGACGAAGCCAAGGCCGAACTGATCGACAAGGTCACCGCGTTTGCCCGCGGGAAGATTCGCCGCGATCAGGACGCGACCGTCGAGGCGTTCGTGCGACAATACTACGGCGGCGTCGCTCCCGACGACCTGGTCGAGCGTACCGTCATCGACCTCTACGGCGCCGCCGTGGCCCACCTGTCGCTTGCACGACAGCGGACCCCTGGGACTCCCAGGATCCGCGTCTACACCCCCGAGTTCGACGAGCACGGCTGGCAGTCGACCCACACCGTCGTCGAGATCGTCACCGACGACATGCCGTTCCTCGTCGACTCGGTGAGCATGGAGCTCAACCGCCATGGGTGTGGGATCCATCTCGTCGTCCACCCGATCATGCATGTGCGGCGCGATCCCGCCGGCGAGCTCGTCGAGGTTCTGACGCCCGACGCCTCCGTCAAAGACGCGATCCGCGAGTCGTTCATCCACGTAGAGGTTGACCGGCAGACCGAGGCCGAGCGCCCCCCGGGGCTTCGTGCCGACCTCGAGCGTGTCCTCGGAGATGTGCGCGCCGCCGTCGAGGACTGGAAGAAGATACTGGCCAAGGCACGCGAGATCATCGCGGGCATCGAGGCCAGTCCGCCGCCCCTGGACCCGGAAGAGGTTGCCGAGGCGAAGGCCCTTCTCCAATGGATGGTCGACGACCACTTCACTTTTCTGGGTTACCGCGAGTACGATCTCGTCTCCGACGGCGGCGAGGAGACGCTGCGCGCGGCACCCGACTCGGGACTCGGCATCTTGCGGGAGACGCGTGCCAGGCCCGTCTCGCACAGCTTCGCCAGGCTGCCGCCGGAGGTGCGCAGGAAGGCCCGCGAGCGGCAGCTGCTCAACCTCACCAAGGCGAACTCGCGCGCCACCGTCCACCGGGCCACGTATCTCGACTACGTCGGCGTCAAGCGCTTCGACGCATCGGGCGAGGTGATCGGCGAGCGGCGCTTCCTCGGCCTCTACACCTCCGTCGCCTACAACACGAGCCCACGCGAGATCCCGCTGCTCCGCCGCAAGGTCGCGGCGGTGATCCGCCGCGCCGGGTTCCCGCCTGCGAGTCACAGCGGCAAAGATCTCATGGCGATTCTCGAATCGTTTCCGCGCGACGAGCTGTTTCAGATTTCTGAGGACGAGCTGTTCGAGATCGCGACGGGAATTTTGCAGTTGCAGGAGCGCCGCCGCGTCCGCCTGTTCGTGCGCCGAGACAGTTTTGGCCGCTTCGTTTCCTGTCAGGTGTACATTCCGCGTGACCGGTACACCACGGACGTCCGACTCCGCATTCAGGAAATCTTGCAAGAGGCCTTCCACGGAACGAGTGTCGAGTACACGGTGCGGGTCTCAGAGTCCATTCTCGCACGCCTCCACGTGATCATGTACACGGACCCCGGGCAGGTTCCGGCGTATGACGTGCGTGAGATCGAGGCGCGGCTCGCCGAGGCCACGCGCTCCTGGACCGACGATCTGCAGGACGCCCTGGTCGAGCAATGCGGTGAGGAGCGCGGTGTCCGATTCTTTCGCCGCTTCGGCGAGGCGTTCCCCGCCGCCTACCGCGAGGACTTTTCCGCGCGCACGGCGGTCGCGGATATCAAGCGGATTGAAGATCTGAGCCCGGATGGCGATCTCGGGATGAGCCTCTACCATCCGATCGAGGCGCGCGACGGCTTCGTGCGCTTCAAGGTGTTCCGGTCCGGCCGCTCGATTTCGCTCTCAGACGTTCTGCCGTTGTTCCAGAACATGGGCGTCACCGTGCTGAACGTCCGCCCCTACGAGGTGAGAGCTGTCGAGTCCGCCCCGGTGTGGATCTATGACTTTAGCCTTGGCACCGGCGAGGCGGCGCTGGCGACGGGCGAAGTGAAAGAGATCTTCCAGGACGCCTTCGCGAGAGTGTGGCGAGGGGAAATCGAAAACGATGGGTTCAACCGTCTGGTGCTCCTGGCAGGACTCACCTCCCGCCAGGTCACGATCCTGCGCGCGTACTCCAAGTACCTGCGCCAGATCGGCACGACATTCAGCCAGTCGTACATGGAGGAGACTCTCGCCCGCAATCCCCAGATCGCCCGCCGCCTTGCCGAGTTGTTCCAACTCCGGTTCGATCCTCGCGGGGCGCACGCGGGACCCGACGCGGCCCGGATCGCGGCAGAGATCGAGACCGATCTCGACGGGGTCGCAAGCCTCGATGAGGATCGGATCTTGCGGAATTTCCTGCACCTTACTCAGGCCACCCTTCGCACCAACTACTTCCAGAAAGGGGCCGATGGCCGCCCCAAGCCCTACCTGTCGGTCAAGCTCGATCCGTCCCGGGTGCCCGATCTGCCCCGCCCGCGGCCGATGTTCGAGATCTTCGTGTACTCCCCCCGGATGGAAGGTGTTCACCTTCGAGGCGGCAAGGTCGCGCGGGGCGGGATCCGGTGGTCTGACCGGCGGGAGGATTTCCGCACGGAGATCCTCGGGCTCATGAAAGCCCAGACCGTCAAGAATGCCGTGATCGTCCCCGTGGGCGCCAAGGGCGGCTTCGTACTCAAGCAGCCGCCCACGGGCGGAGACCGTGAGGCGCTGATGCGCGAGGGCGTTGCCTGCTATCGCACGCTCATCTCTGGGCTGCTCGATCTGAGCGACAATCTCATGGGCGGCAAGGTCATCCCGCCACCCGACGTTGTCCGCTACGATGGCGATGACCCGTACCTGGTGGTCGCGGCCGACAAAGGGACAGCGACTTTTTCGGATATCGCCAACGCGATCTCAGCGGAGTACGGCTTCTGGCTCGGCGACGCCTTCGCGTCGGGCGGCTCCTCAGGCTATGACCACAAGAAGATGGCGATTACCGCACGCGGCGCCTGGGAGTCGGTGAAGCGGCATTTCCGTGAGCTCGGCATCGACATCCACACCACCGATTTCACGGCCGTGGGGATCGGCGACATGTCCGGCGACGTGTTCGGAAACGGCATGCTCTACTCGCGGCACCTCAAGCTGGTCGCGGCCTTCGATCACCGGCATATCTTTCTGGACCCCAACCCCGACCCGGAGGCGAGCTTCAAGGAGCGTGAGCGTCTGTTCGGGCTGCCGCGGTCGTCGTGGGGCGACTATGACAAGACGGTGCTCTCACCCGGCGGGGGCGTCTTCCCTCGCACGGCGAAGTCTGTCCCGCTGTCGCCGGAAATCCGTCGGGCGCTCGACGTAGATGCCGCCGCGCTTACCCCACACGAGCTGATCCGCGCCGTGCTGAAGGCGCCCGTTGATCTCCTCTATAACGGGGGCATCGGAACGTACGTCAAGGCGCATGACGAGAGTCACGCCGACGTCGGCGACAAAGCGAACGACGCGGTGAGGATCGATGCCACCGAGCTGCGCTGCCGTGCGGTCTGCGAGGGCGGGAATCTCGGCCTCACCCAGCGCGGCCGCATCGAATACGCACTTGGCGGCGGGCTCATCAACACCGACGCGATTGACAACTCCGCGGGCGTCGACTGCTCCGACCATGAGGTGAACATCAAGATCCTTCTCGACGCGGTGGTCACCGCGGGTGACATGACCGCCAAACAGCGCAACGCGTTGCTTGCGGAGATGACCGACGAGGTCGCCGAGCTGGTGCTGCGCGACAACATCGGGCAGACCCGTGCGCTGGCCAATGCCAGGGCCCAGGCCGCCAGCATGCTCGACGTGCACGGGCGCTACATCGTGAGCCTGGAGCAGGCGGGCAGGCTCGACCGCGCGATTGAGTTTCTGCCGGACACCGAGGCGCTGGCCGAGCGCAAGGCCGCGGGCCTGGGGCTGACCACGCCCGAGCTGGCGGTTCTGCTTGCGTACACGAAGATTGTCCTCTTCGATGACGTACTCGCCTCGGACGTGCCGGAAGACCCGCATCTCTCCAGTGAACTCGAGCGGTACTTCCCGACGCCGCTGCGCGATCGGTTCCGCGGCCAGATGCAGAGCCATCGGCTGCGGCGCGAGATCATCGCCACCTGCGTCACGAACAGAATGGTCAACCAGGCGGGCATCTCGTTCGCGTTCCGGCTGGCCGAGGAAACCACGGCGGGGCCACCCGACATCGCCCGGGCCCACGCGGTCGCCCGGGACGTGTTCGCCATGCCCGCGCTCTCGGCCGAGATTGCCGAGCTGGACCACCGCATCGCCGCCGGCACCCAGACCGCCATGGTCCTCGAGGGACGCAGGCTCGTCGAGCGCGCGACCCGGTGGCTGCTCCGCTATCGCCGCCGGCCACTCGACATCGCGGCTCTCGTATCGTTCTTCTCTCCCGGAGCGGCGGCCCTGGCCGAGCGTCTCCCAACGCTGCTGGTCGGCGCGGATCGAGAGACTCTAGAAGACGAGTCAAGACGGCTTGTCGCCGAGGGCGTCCCGGAGCGCCTGGCCGCACGCGTCGCCGGGTTCGGTCCCATGTCCGCCGCTCTCGATCTCGTCGAGATCGCCCATGCAGCCGCGCGGCCGATCGAGAGTGTCGCTGCCACGTACTTTTCGCTGGGCGACCGGCTTCTACTGCACTGGCTGCGCGATCGAATTTCGGCGCTGCCACGGGGCGATCGGTGGCAGGCGCTGGCCAGGGTATCGCTGCGCGATGACCTCTACGCCACGCAGAGAGCGATCACCGCCGATGTCTTGCGGACCGGCGCTCCCGAGATGGACGCAAACGCGCACATTGACGCATGGATCGCGCAGAACCGCGCCCAGGTTGAGCACAGCCTGCAGGTGCTGGGGGACATCAAGTCGGCCGGGACGTTCAACCTTGCCACATTGTCCGTTGCGCTGCGCGAGATCCGCAATTTGGTCCGCCGGTCTGAGTAACTCGGTCCGGACCGAGTTGAGCGCGGTGAAGTACAGCTCGGCCTCGTAGCCATAGTCGCGCTTCCAGACGGCGCGTACGCGCGTGAGAACACTGCACTCAGCTCGATGAGAATAGTGGGCCGTCGCACGTACCATCCGAGAAGCCGGAGAATTGCGCCAAACACGCTCACGATTCGTGTCCCAATTTTGCTATCTTGTTCGGGTATGATAACGGCGTATGCGCGGTTTTGAGGTCATCGATCACACCGCCGACGTCGGCATCGTCGCGCACGCGCCGACGCTGACCGAACTGTTCGAGG
>JBQTJP010000202.1:0-3778 GCA_052386995.1 Armatimonadota bacterium | reverse complement strand
GTGGAGTTCTAGGCCGCCAACGTTTTTATCCCTGAAGACCTGGGTACAAATGGTGAGATGCCTTGTCGGCAGGCCGCGACTCTGTAAGGATTGAACTACGCTGTCCGACCATGTAGGTGAGGAGGTGAAGCATGCGACTATTTGTCGCGACCGTGGTTTTGGTGAGTCTGATGGCCCCGGCTTTATATGCCCAGCGTGCGAATCACAACGTTCCTCCGGCACAGACGATCGCCGAAGCTGAAGCTCAGATCCGCGTCCTGACTCAGACGCTGGATCGCCTCCGCGTTGAGATCGAGGCTCGGGCCCGGGCTGAGGCCGACGCTCAGGCGGTCGCCAGGGCCGAGGCACGAGCTCAGGTTATTGCTCGCGCGGTCGACGATCTGAAGGTCAAACTGGAAGCCAGAGCGCTGGCTCGTGCCGAGGTCGCTCAGGCCGTAGCGCGCGCGAGGGCTGACGTGCAGGTGCTGTCCCAGACCATCGATCAGATCCGCGTGAAGGTGGACGCACAGGCGACAGCCCAGGCAGGCGCGGCTCAAGCGCTTGCTGAGGCCAAAGCCAGGGCGCAAGTTCTGGCCCATGCTATTGATGAGCTCCGGCTAAGAGTGGACGCTCGGGCGCGAGCTCGGGCAGAAGATGGTCAAGCCCTCGCAGAGGCGAGGGTGAGAGTCAGGATTATCGCCGATACTGTAGACGAGCTTCGCGTGAAAGTGGAAGCTCGGGCGCGGGCTCGGGCGGACGACGCTCGCGCTGTCGCCCGGGCAGAGGTGAAGGTGCGAGCGCTGTCCGAGGCGGTAGACCAATTGAAGGGCAAGGTAGAGGCCGAGGCTGCCGCGGGCAAGCACAGTAACAGCGGCGGAAGCAGCGCTAGCAGTGGCAGTGGGAGTGGCAATGGCAATGGTAATGGTAGCGGAAGTAACGGTGGTGGGAGTAACAACGGTGGAAGTGGCAGCGGTAATGGCGGCGGCGGTAGTGGTAGTGGCGGTGGCGGGAGTGGAAGTGGCAGCGGCGGAAGTGGCGGTGGGGGTGGAGGCGGCAAGGGGCGGAACTAAGCAATAGTTGAGGTTCACCTCCGCGGCCCTTTGGGCGCTGTGAAGGGATGTGAAGACGGGCGGCTCGATCGGGGAGCCGCCCGTTTTCGCCACCGTTTTGATACGATACCGACGTGCCGGTCATCGACGTCCACAATCACTTCTATCCGCCCGCCTATCTCGACGCGCTCACCTCGAAGCCGACCAACGTACGGGTCACGTTCGACGCGGAAGGCAATCCGCTGCTGCACTATCCAGGCGACTACAATATCGTCGTCCGCGGGCACCGCGACATCGCCTACCGCGAGCAGGTGCTGGCCGACGCGGGTGTCGACCGCCAGGTGCTCACCCTCACGACGCCCGGCACGCACATCGAAGCGCCCGGGCGGGCGGTCGACCTGGCGCGGCTGGTGAACGACGCGTTTGCGGAGATTGCCTCACACCCTGGCGGCCGCTTCAGCGCGCTCGCCACGCTTCCCCTCAACGACCCGGCGGCCTCGGCGGCGGAGCTCGAGCGCTGTGTGAGCGCCCTGGGGTTTGCGGGGGCGATGCTCTTCAGCAACGTGAACGGGCACGCGCTGGCCGATCAGCGCTTCTGGCCGGTCTACGAAACGGCGGACGGCCTGGATGCCGTGCTCTACATTCATCCCACGCACCCGGTCGGGGTCGAGGCCATGACCGACTACTGGCTGATGCCACTGGTGGGATTCCTCTTCGACACAACGCTCGCAGCGGCGAAACTCATCTTCAGCGGCGTGGTCGAGCGATTCCCGCGCATTCGGTGGATCCTGGGGCATCTGGGCGGCGCGATTCCCTACCTGGCCGAGCGGCTCGATCGCGGATTCCATGCCTTCGAGGAGTGTCGCCGGCACATCCAGAAACCCCCCAGCCTCTACCTGAAACGACAGTTCTACTATGACACGGTCAATTTCGATCCCGGTGCGCTCGGCCTCGCGATCGACTTCGCCGGGGCCGATCACCTTCTCGCCGGCAGCGACTATCCTCACCAGATCGGCAGCATCCCATCGATGCTGACGAGCATTCGCTCCCTGCCGGTTCCCGACACGGACACGGCGGCCATCCTAGGCGGCAATGCCGCGAATCTGCTGCGGCTCTAGCGCGCGGCTCGTGAGAGTCGGAGCCCGCACAAGTGCGCTGGCGGGGGTTCTGCTTGCGCTGTTCATGGCGGGCTGCGGCGGGAGCCTTGCGACGTTCGAAGCCTTCCTCAACGGCGCGAACGTGGTCCCGCCGGTCTCGGTCTCGAGCACCGGCAGGGCCCCCATTGACGTGGAAGGTCAGCAGACCCGCTACAGTATTAACCTCTTTGCGATGTCCAGCACCGTTACGGCGGCCCACGTCCACGGGCCCGCCGGGGGCGGGGTCAACGCCGGCATCATCGTGACGTTGTTCAGCGGGAGCGCCGCGCCCCCGGTCAACGGGCAGCTCGTGCAGGGCACGTTCGATGCATCGAGCATCAACCCGGCCAGCGGCGTTTCCTGGCAGCAACTGATGGAGCTGATGCGCACCGGCGGAGCCTATGTGGACGTCCATACGTCGGCATTCCCGGGCGGCGAAGTGCGCGGCCAGATCCATCCGCGGGCCGGCGTGGAGGATCGGTAGGGAACGGGTATCGAATGATTCTCCGCGGGAACGATGCCCGGCCGGAGAGCGTTATGCGCAGTATGATGCGCTGGTGCGTAGTCGTCTTTTTGGCCCTGATCGCCGCGGCCACTCCCAGCACGGCGTTGGCGAGCCCGGAGCCGGGAGCCGACCTTGCCCTGACAAACGTGTCCCACGCGCTCGACGGTCGATCGCTCACCGTCAGCGGGTGGGTCGAGAACCGCGGGCGGGCGCCGATCGGCCGGCTCGTGATCGATGCGAGCGGCGTGTCGCCGGCCGGCGAGGTGACCGCATTCGGCAGCGACGGCATCCCCTGGCTGATCCGGTCAGGCGAGAGCATTCAGTTCACGATCCGGCTCTCCGTGGATAGCCACCTCATCCGCGCCTACAGCGTACAGGTCGCGTTCGCGCGGACGCCGATCCGTCCCCTCACCAGCGTCCGGCGCACGGTGGAGCTGGAACTCTATCGCCCGCTGCTCCTGTCGGGTGTGCGCGCGCAGGCTGAAATCCGGGGACGCACGTTGACGGTCCGCGCCGATGCTCAACGGCTCCCGGTCGCCCTTGTGATCGTGGAGGTGCGACTGTTGGACGTCCACATGGTGGGTCTGCCTCTAGAGGAGCGCCGCCTGGACGTGCTGATCGTCGATGTCCCGGCGGACGGCAGCGCCACCGTCCATCTCGGTACGCCCGCGTTT
This sequence comes from Armatimonadota bacterium, assembly GCA_052386995.1. Classification (GTDB taxonomy): domain Bacteria; phylum Sysuimicrobiota; class Sysuimicrobiia; order Sysuimicrobiales; family Humicultoraceae; genus JBQTJP01. The sequence goes on along the minus strand of JBQTJP010000202.1, from coordinate 435 downwards.
CTCCTTCGGACACGTGTGGTCGATGTCCGCCTTAAAGTCGCCTGGTAGGTGCTCGCGGACTTCATCGAGCGCCGCTTGTGATTCAACCCCGGCGCAGCCGCCCGTGCAGGTAGAGGGAGCCGTCAGGCGACTCCAACCGGTAGTGCCAGGTGTCATTCGCCACCCAGCCGAGATCACGGAGGTCGGCGCCGGCGCTTGCCGCTGCATGATACTGAAGGTCGTACGTGCGAGGATATCTCTCCACGGCCGCGGCCCCGCCCGCACCGATGACCGCGTCGTCGAGCAGGTCGAGGTAGACGGCGTTATTGGCGTGGCCCATCGCGTCGCAGTCACTGGCGCGGATCCGCAGGGGCGTCCATAAGACGTCGGCCGGCACGTCTACTTCTGGCAGAGGTGTCGGCGCAACCGTGCCCTCCAGAGACGGAAACGCCGATA
>JBQTJP010000201.1:0-2002 GCA_052386995.1 Armatimonadota bacterium | reverse complement strand
CCCAGGTTCGAAGAGGCGCACGCGCGGGGAGGCCTGGAAGGGTTGATCAAGGCCGTTCCGGATTCCTACGTGGAAGGTATGACGGCGAGCGGAACGCCCGACGAAGTCAAGAAGCGCGTCCAGCAATACCGGGACGCGGGTGTACGGCTCCCGCTCCTTCGGCCGGCCGCAGCGCACCAGACGCAATGGCTGCTGGACCTGTTTGCGCAGTAGGCGGGCCGCCACGTGTTCTCGAGCAGGTGACCGCCGAGCGTGATCCAGGTCGTTCTGCGCCGCGTCCTCAGGACGATCCCGGTGCTTCTGGCCGTCTCCGCGCTCATCTTCATCAGCATTCGGTTGATCCCGGGCGATCCCGCGCTGCTGCTCGCCGGCGATCGGGCCACCGGCGAGGCGATCGAGCAGATCCGGAAGGATCTGGGGTTGAACCGGCCGATCATGGCCCAGTACGCGATCTTCCTCAAGCGTGCGCTTGCGGGTGACCTGGGGGTCTCGATTCGCACGGGGCAGCCGGTGGTCGCGGAGCTGATGCACCGGTATCCGCTGACACTCCTGCTGGCCGCGGCGGCCATGCTGTTCAGCGTCGCGGTCGGGATGCCGCTGGGCATTCTGGCGGCTGTGCATCGCGGAAGCTGGATCGACAAGACGAGCGTGATCGTGGCCCTGCTCGGCATTTCGGCACCGACGTTCCTGGTCGGGATCGTCTTGCAACTGTACCTGGCCGTCAGCCTCGGCTGGCTGCCCGTGACCGGGGCAACAACCTGGCAGCACGTGCTGCTCCCCGCGATAAGTCTGGGCGTCTTCCCAATTGCCAACATAACGCGGCTGCTGCGCGCGAGCCTGGTGGAGGTGCTCGGTGAAGACTATGTGCGAACCGCGCGTGCCAAGGGGCTGCCGGAGGCTCTGGTGATCCTGCGTCATGCGCTCAAGCCGGCGCTGATTCCGGCGGTCACAATCATCGGCCTCCAGTTCGGCTCGATGCTCGGTGCCTCGGTGTTTGCCGAGGCCGTGTTCGCGTGGCCGGGACTGGGCCGCTATCTGGTGCAGGCCATCGGCTATCGCGACTATCCCGTCGTACAGGGAGCCGTGCTGGTGTTCGCGCTGACGTATGTCGCCGCGAATGCCGCGGTCGACGTGCTGTATGGATGGCTCGACCCGCGGATCCGCTGAATGAACGCCGATGGCTGAGAGCGTCACTAGAGACACCGACGGTTCGTCAGAGCCAATTCAGCGCTTGTGGAGGCACCTGCGACGCGACCGCGCCGGCCTCTCGGGGCTGATTCTGCTTCTCGGGATCGCCGGAGGGGCCATCTTCGGACCTCTGCTGACGCCGTACGATCCGCTCGAGCCGAGTCTGTCGGAAGCCTTTCAGCCTCCAGGCGGCGGCCATGTCTTGGGGACGGACCAACTCGGCCGCGACCTCCTCGCGCGCGTCATCGCCGGCGCCAGGGCCTCGTTGTTCAGCGGCCTGGGAGCTCTCGCGATTTCCCTGGTGCTGGGCGTCCCGATCGGATTGATTTCAGGGTACGCGGGCGGATATTGGGACAACGTATTCATGGCTGCCATCGAGGTGCTGATGTCGTTTCCAGGCGTCTTGCTGGCGATCCTGGCCATTGCCGTGCTGGGGCCCGGCCAGCGGAATCTGGTGCTCGCCGTCGGACTGGCGTCCACACCGGTATTCGCGCGTCTGGTGCGCGGATCGACGCTCGCCTTGAGAGAGCAGGAGTACGTGATCGCCGCGCGGGCGCTCGGTGCGACGGCGTCACGGGTCGCGATCCGGCACGTTCTGCCCGGGTGCATCTCGCCGATCGTTGTCATCGCGGTCCTGCGTCTGGGAACCACGATCGTCACGGTCGCCGGGCTCGGCTTTCTTGGGCTTGGCGGCGACCCGGGGCTCCCGGAATGGGGTACCATGTTGAGCCAGGGGCAGGAGTTCTTGCGCCGGGCGCCCCACATTGCTCTGGTTCCGGGGCTGGCCATTCTGCTCACCGTGCTCGGCGTCAAC
>JBQTJP010000200.1:0-2890 GCA_052386995.1 Armatimonadota bacterium | reverse complement strand
GACGCCCACCTCACGCGCGGCGCCTTTTCGTTCGGCGTCGGCGACGTGCGCGTGCCGACCGCCGCGGCGGCGCCGGGGCCAGCCCTGCCGGATGTGGTCGCCCGCTGGACCGGCTTGATCGGCCTGTTCCTGCTGCTGGGAGGCATGGTCACGCATCTGCGGCTGCCGGTTCCGGAAGCGGCCGAAGCGGCGCTGCGGAGGCGCCTGTACCGGCTGGCGGTCGTCGCGACCGCGGCGATTGCAGCATCCGGCCTCTTCCGGCTGGCCAGCGACGCGGCCGCCATCGCCGGCGGAACGTCGCTGGTGAGCATCGCTGGAGAGCCGCTTCTCCGCGTCCTCTCGGTCTCGCACACGGGGCACGATCTGATCTTCCGCCTCGTCGCCGCCGTGTTCGTGACCGCGCTGCTCAAACCCGGCAAGCCGGTCCGGTACGACGGCTTCGTGGCCATCCTGGGCCTGCTGCTCGTGGGCCCGGTGTTGACGAGCCACGGGCTCACGGAGGGGTTCGCGGGCGTCGGGCTCAGCCTGCTGCACATCCTCTCCGCCAGTATCTGGGTGGGCGGCCTGACCTACTTCGGCGCCGTGTACCTCCCGGTCGTGCACGCCGTCGCACCTGAGGTGGTACGCCCCGCCGCCGTACGATTCTCACGGCTGGCGTTTGTGACCGTCGCGGTCCTCATCGTCACAGGGCTGGCCCAGGGATATCTCTACGTGGGGTCGCCGGCGGGCCTGACCGGACCGGCCTACGGACGCGCGCTCCTGGTCAAGCTCATCATCATCGCGCCGCTGCTGGCGACGGCCGCGATCAACCGGTGGCGCATCTTGCCCAGGCTCGCGCGGTTGACCGGGCTGTGGCGGTCGCTGCTCGTTCTCGTACGGGTGGAGACCGCGCTGGGACTCACGGTCGCACTTCTCGCAGCCGCCGTGGCAATTTCCCAGCCGGCGAAGTACGCGCAGTCGGCCACGATCACAACAGAGGAGTCCCGGCTGACCCTCGGGGGTGTGGCCGGCGATATGGCGGTGACGATGACTCTGACACCCGCGCGGCAGGGTGCGAACCGGATCGAGGTCGCCGCCACCGGCGCCGACGGGCGCCAGATCAGCGGTGAGGTTCGCTATCTGCTCCGCGTCGTGTCGCTGAACCGCGACCTCCCGGCGATGACCCTGCGGCTGGATGCGGGGCCCGATGCGAAAGCGAGCGGGCCGGGGCCATTTATCGGCGCACCCGGCTGGTGGGGTCTCGAGCTCACCGTTCGGCGGCAAGGGAAGGAAGACGCCTCGCTCACGTTGCCGCTGTTGATCGATCCGCAACCACCATCGGCGAACGCGCCCGAGGCGGTCGCCCTGCTCACGAAGGCGGAAAAACGATTTGAACGCGTGCGCACCTGGCAGGAGCTGGAGTACTTTTCGCCGGGAACCGGCGCCCCCAACACGACGCACTACGTATTCGTCCTTCCCGACCGGCTCGCGTACCGGACGAATGCCGGCAGCGAGGGGCGCGTGATCGGCGTCCAGTCATACTTCCGCGAGCCCGGCGGTCAGTGGACGCGCACAACCCGGGCGAAGCCTCCGAAGATCGGCTTCCGATTCCCGCTCGCGACGGACATTGCGAGCGCCACGCTGGGGTCCCGCCTGCAGGAGGACGATCGGACCTTCCAGATCCTCACGTACGACGATCCCGGCGGCAAGCTGCACTTTGCGGCCTGGATCGATGTCGAGACCAGCCTGCCCAGGCGCGTCTTCATGGTTGGCGAGGCGCATTACATGACCTCGACCATGACGGCCTACAACGCGCCGGCCAAGATTGGGCCGCCGTAATCGAAACGCGTCAAGAGGCTACCGCTTGTACACGCGGGTCTGCGGCCTGTAGGACGCCCACGAGAACCAGAAGTGGTTTCCATGCACGATGGGCTCGAGGCGTTTGCCGGCCAGCGGGCCGGTGGTGGCCTGACCCAGGATGTTCCAGGCGCTCTTTGTCTGGTCGTCCGCAAACTGCACGCCACGCACCGCGAACGTCAGCTTCCGGCCGTCGACGGCCGGCGAGAACACCGCGGCCGAGCCGATATCACGGCCCGACGCGATGTCGCTGGCGTCCAGCGCCGAGGCTGTCCCTCTCTGGAAGAAGATCACGATCGGCGTCCCGCCCACCGTGTCATGCACGACGCCGGCCCTCTCGAGCACGCTGAACGGATAGGCCACATCGTCTTTGCCGATCGACACGGTGACCACGCGCTCCATCGGCTTCAGGCGCTGGTCGCGCCCGCCCGTGTAGAGAAACGGCGACGAGTTAATATCGTCGTACCCCACGTAGGGATTGCGGCCGTACGGCCGGCTGTGCCCGGTGTCCTTGGAGAGCACCTTACCGCCGGGTTGGGTGCGCCTGAACGTCTCCCACGAAATGATCTGCGAAGGCAACACCGTGAGACGCTTGCCGGTCAGGTCTCCGACGATCGCTTCGCCCGAGACCTGCCACCACCACGACTCGGTCTGCCGGTCGTACATTACCAGCGCGCTTTTGTGCAGCTTGCCGGTCGTGCCGAAGTCGTGCACCTTGCCATCCAGCCGCCGGTCGAACGTGATCGAGGTGTTGCACAGTGGGCAGAAGGTCACGCTCGCGGGAATCCCACCGACGGTGTCGTTGGCGATCTCGTGCCAGATGAGGATCTGCAGGGGGTATGCGCGAGCATCCCCGGCGCGCTCGAAGTGCACCACGGGCTCGGCCGGCTTGAGCCACTTGCCGGCTTCGGCCGTGGACTCGAACTTCGGACGGTCTATCGGTGGAATGCCGTCCTTTGGAGGCCCGCCGGACCGGATCTCGCTCAGCGGGACGCTGGATTTCTGAAAGTTGGTTTTCCACTCAGACACGTCAAAGGGGAGACCCTGCGCGACC
>JBQTJP010000199.1:0-15701 GCA_052386995.1 Armatimonadota bacterium | reverse complement strand
AGACCGTGCAACGCGAGTGGAATCCCATCTACTACGAAGTCGTACGGCGTTTCGGTCAGGCCACCGGCGTGCCAGTTCTGTTAAACACGAGCTTCAATCTCCGCAGCGAGCCGATCGTCACCACGCCCCAGAACGCCTACGACACCTTCATGAACAGCGAGATCGATCTCCTGTGTCTGGGCCCGTTCCTCGTCAGGAAGAGCTCGTAGCGGGCGAGGGCGCGCCGCCGAGGCGCCGCCCGACGGTGCGGGCCGGGCTCGCACGCGCCGCGAAGATCGCCGGCGCCTGGCTGGTCATCCTGACCATCGGCCTGGCCGGCATCGAGGTGTACATTCGCAAGACGCGGCCCCATCCGTACTTTTATGAGCTCGATCGCCTCAAGGTCTACAATCGGAAATTCTATGAGCAGAGGCGATCCTATTTCGAGAACTGGCCGATTCCGCTCGAGCTCTTCGACGCGGACACACCCACCCCGCGCTACCTGTTCAAACCCAATCTCAGGATGGCGGTTCGCGGTGGACATCTGGACCCCGCGGAGCCGGGCGAGCCAGTGTATCGATCAACGAACTCCTGGGGATTTCGCGGGCCGGAGTTCGAGAGCCGGAAACCGGCCGGCCTCATTCGCATCGTGTGCCTGGGGGCGAGCACGACCGAAGGCAGCCACGGCGACCTGGAGACCTATCCACACTTCCTCCAGCAAGAGCTCAACCGCATGTTTCCGGGAAGGCGCATTGAGGTGCTCAACGCGGGCCATCACGGCCAGCAGATCGCGGACCTGCTAGACATTCTCAGACTGCGGGTTCTCCCGTTGGACCCCGACCTCGTCATCTTCTACGAAGCCGTCAACGACATCAGGTTTCATGAGTTCAGCCGGATCGACCGCTCGTGCGAGCCTCGCACCTGCCTGCAAAAGGGCTACCAGGGCGCAGTCGCCGCTCTCCATCAGCGAAGCATGGTCGTCCGTCGCGTTGCGGCGCACACCGGGCGCCCAGACCTGCCGGCACGCCCGCTCTGGCACCGATTCGATGAGACCACGCCCAAGCCGGGCGCCGTGCATTACCGCAAGATGCTGCGGCAGATCGTCCGCGAAACCCTCGCCCGTCGCTCGCGCGTCGTCCTCTCGTCCTTCGTCACGGTCGCTCATGAAGGGCTTGTCGTGGATCGAGAAGACAACGCCCTGCTCTTCGACCACCTCTACCGTAAGCGATATCCGTTCACCCCGGGGGAGCTGGAACGCGCCCACGCTCATTACAATCGCGTGGCTCGAGAACTTGCCCAGGAGCACGGCCTCCCGTTCGTCGATGCCGCGGCCGAGTTCCCGCGCGACGTGAAGTACTTTCCCTATGACACCATCCACTTCAATGCGGAGGGAAACCGCATCCTCGCAGGGATCTTTGCCAGGTCCTTGGGACGCAGCGTCCTGCCCGATCTCGTGACTCCCGCCACGAGGTAGTCTTACGGCAACTCCTCCCAGGCCGCTACCCACGCCACGGCCGGCCCGTCACTTGCCACCCGCAGCCCGGGCGTGCCCAACACGGCCGGGTCATAGCGAATCACCACCGTGGCGGCGACATTGCGGAAAGAGAGGCCCCGATCGCCGCCGAGTAGAGCGCCGACGATATCCATGCGGGCGCCGGGGCCGAGGTCTACGACGCGGTTGATATACACTAAGCCGTGGGCGCGCAGGTAGGCATCCTGTGTGATGACGAGCGCGCCGGCGTCCAGCACGATCAGGCCGGGCAGCGAGCGTGTCGGGGCGGCATGGGTGATCTCGAGCGTGGCGCCCCCCCGCAGCGACACCGTTCCTTCCGTGACGAGCGAGCCGCCGTCGATGTCAATTCGCTCTCCGTCGGTGAGCGCCAGACCGCCGCTGATATAGACGATCCCGGAGAGCTTTCGCTGGCGACGTCCTGCCCGAAAATACGTCTGCAGTTGCCTGAATTCGCCGGGAGTGTACACGCTGTCGCGCTTGCGGGCCAGGGCCAGGTCACCCAGGAACTCGCCCGCGGCCTTGTGAAGCGCGGCGTTGGAGATATTGGCGGCGGCCCTTTCCCTATACAGGATGCGGTCGACCTCGGGCGGTGGAGGCAGCGTCTCGGTTCGCAGCACCGTCCCTTCGACGTGAATGCCCATGCCGCGCAGCTGCTCGATATCCAACCGCAGGCGCCTCTCGCCGACGAGCAGCTCCGCCCCGGAGGCGAGGAGGAGGCGCACGGGGCCGGGCCGCGGCAGCGGGGCCGGACCGCTGAGTCCGGCGGGTCCGTCCACCGGACCCGGTGCGGCCTCCAGGCGCAGGGACGGATCGTTGATCGAGACCTCGCTGGTTCCAAACCAGATGGCTTGCGCCGCCGCGATGTGGACCCACGGTCGGTCGCCGATGCGCGCGCCGTAGGGAAGGATGAAAGCCGCGGCCGGCGGCTGCTCGAAGCGTACGATGCTCACGCCGTGCAGCGCCGCCAGGAGCGCCGGCGACGCCAGATACACACGCGCGCGTAGCCGCCGGGTCACCCCGCCGACCTCGCCAGCGCTGGTGATCAGCAGGGCGCCGTCGCGCTCTTCCTGGATCGAGATCGTGAACTGACCCTCCAGCCGTCCGGCCTGGTAGGTTTCGGTGTGTCCCGACGGCCGCCACAGCCGTCCCGGCATCTTGCCGTCCGGGCTCGCCGATTCGAGGATCGCCATCGCCCGGTGCACGCCCGCCTCGGCGGCGGCGACCGCCGCCGCCGAGCGATAGCGGCTCCCCGCGCGGGTCTGCTGCTGGTTCATGAACCAGATGAACGCTCCTGACGATAACGTGATCGCGAGCATCATCACGATCACGATGAGGAGCACGGCGCCCCGCGTGCCGGGCGCGCCCCGATCCGCAGGCGCAGATGCCGCCGGGCGAATGCGCGCCGGCGCCGTCACGGATTTCGGGGCGCGGCCGTAGCGCGCGCCTGTGCGGTGGCCCGGCCCCGCTTGGTTTCGACCACGATGGTAACGCCGTTGGCAACCTGCACGGCTTCGATCTTCACCACGCCCGTCGCCACGACCCGGCCCTCGCGCGGCGTCACCCGACCGCCCTCCTCGGGGATGACGACCTGTCGGATCACGTCTCCCCGTTCCTGCCGGAACACATAGACGATCCATGACGCTTCCGCGGATGGATCGGCCGGCGTAGCGGACGCGATCGACAGGACGGGTTCACCGTCTGCGATCTCGATCCTGGGACGGATGGTGACGCTGGGCGCCTGGCTGGCGCTGCGGACGTCGCGTGCGACGATATCCACGAGGGTCGAGGCCTGGACCTGGGCCTCGCGCACGTCCTGGCCGCGCCGCCAGGCCCCCAGGCTGAAGACAAACAGCGACCCCACCAGCGCGACGACGATCCCGGCAAGCGCCAGAGTCACCACGATCTCCATCAGGGTGTAGCCGCGCTGAGAGCGTCGCATGGGCTTCATTGCGGTATTCGTGCACAGCGGTATTCGGGTTTGACTCCCGGACTCCTTGACTTCCAGGACACTTGACTTCCAGCGCCATTGACACCCCATCGCCCTGCATATTAGACTAGGCCGGTCTCATGAAGACGTACATGCCGAAGGTCAATGAGATCGAGCGACGCTGGCACCTGGTCGACGCCGACGGCAAGGTGCTGGGACGCTTGGCCTCGCGTGTCGCCACTCTGCTGCGGGGCAAGCACAAGGCGCAGTTCGTGCCGCACGCCGATGTCGGCGATTTCGTTGTTGTCGTCAACGCCGCGTCGGTGCGCCTGACCGGCCGGAAGCTCCTGCAGAAGCGGCAGTACCGGCATTCGGGCTATCCCGGCGGCTTCAGAGAGATCACCTACCAGGTCCTGTTGCGCACGCACCCCGAGCGCGCGATCACCGAAGCGGTCCGCGGCATGCTGCCCAAGACGCGGCAGGGACGGAAGCTGCTCAAGAAGCTCAAGGTGTACCGCGGTGCAACGCACCGCCATGAGGCTCAGAAGCCGGCGCCGCTCGCGGTCGCCGACTGATCGGAGGACGCACCGTGTCCGCAACAGAGGTCCTGGTGATGACATCCGGCAGCCGCAAGGAAGCCGTCGCCCGCGTTCGGCTGATTGCCGGGGCCGGCAAGATCACGGTGAACGGAAAGCCCCTGGAGTCCTACTTCACGTCCGCGCCCACGCAGACCACAATCCGGCAGCCTCTGGTAGCGGCGGGAGTCGAGGCGCGGTTCGACGTGATCGCCAGCGTTGCGGGCGGCGGGGTCTCGGGCCAGGCGGGAGCCGTGCGGCATGGCATCGCGCGCGCGCTCGTCGCCGCCGACAGCGAGCTGCGACCGCCTCTCCGCAAGGGCGGTTTCCTCACGCGTGACCCCCGCGAGAAAGAGCGCAAGAAGTACGGCCACAAGCGCGCGCGCAAAGGGTTTCAGTACAGCAAGCGCTAGCGGACCGGCCACAGCGCTCCCCTTCGCTCCCGAAGGCTCAGCCTCCACCAAATTTCGTCAAGGTTGGCCTCGCCACGCGTCCGCTCAGGGAAGGCGCCGTGGCCGGGCCTCGTGTAGTATCATGTGGCGTAGCCTGCTTCGCGACGGGTGCCCGCGTGACGCTGCGTGGACGAGACTATCTCTCGATCGACGACCTGACGCCGGATGAACTGCGTCTGGTCCTCGGCTTCGCCCGCGAGCTCAAGGCGCGCATGCTCGCCGGGGATCGACCGCCGCTTCTCGCCGGCAAGACCCTCGCCATGGTCTTCGAGAAGCCCTCGCTGCGCACGCGCGTCTCCTTTGAAGTCGGGATGTCGCAGCTGGGCGGGTACGCGGTCTACCTCGGCGTCCAGGATATCCAGATCGGCGTGCGCGAGTCGACCGCGGATGCCGCCCGTAATTTGGAACGGATGACCGATGGGATTATGGCCCGGACCTTCGCGCATGCCACCGTCATCGAGCTGGCCGCGGCCGCGCGCTGCCCGGTGATCAACGGTCTGTCCGACCTGGAGCACCCCTGTCAGGGCCTGGGCGACCTCATGACCATCGGCGAACGATTCCCCAACGTCGCGGGCGTCCGGCTGGCGTGGGTGGGCGACGCGAACAACGTCTTCCACTCGCTGGTGCTCGGCGCGGCCAAACTGGGCATGAGTATTACAGCGGCGACCCCCAGGGGCTATGCGCCCGCGGAACGCATCGTCGCGCGCGCCCGCGAGATCGCGGCCGCGACGGGCGCGAGCGTGACGCTGATGGCCGATCCGCAGGAGGCCCTCAGAGGTGCGGACGTGATCTATACGGACGTGTGGGCGAGCATGGGGCAGGAGGGCGAGCGCGAAGAGCGCGCCCGCATCTTCCGCCCCTATCAGGTCAACGCTGGGCTCCTGGCGCTCGCCAAGCCAACCGCGGTGGTGATGCACTGCCTCCCGGCCCACCGTGGGGAGGAGATCACCGACGACGTCCTCGACGGTCCGCAGTCGATCGTATACGATCAGGCCGAGAATCGCCTGCACGCGCAGAAAGCGCTGCTGGCCATGATCCTGTAGGCGCCACGGCCCCATGCCACACTGGCTCATCGACCTCATCGACATCGCGCTCGTCACAGCATTGATCTACCAGGTGCTCCTGCTGGTGCGTGGGACCCGCGCCGTGCAACTGGCTTCGGGCCTCGCCGTGCTCTTCGGCGTCTACACGGCCGCCCGGATCCTCCGGCTCAACACACTGCAGTTCGTCCTGTCGTACATGGGCGTCGTCATCCCGATCGCGCTGCTGGTGATCTTCCAGCCTGAGCTCCGCCGCATGCTCGAGCAGCTCGGGCGGGGCGGCGTCTTCGTCTCTGGCCTGGGAGCCGGGCTCGATCGGGAGGCGACCATCCGGCTCGTCAATGACGTCGCGCGCGCCTGCCGCGTGCTCTCGAGCCGAAAAATCGGTGCGTTGATCGTGCTGGAGCGTCGCACCGGCCTCAACGATGTCATCGAGTCCGGCATCAAACTGGACGCCGTGGTCACCGTGCAGCTGCTGATCACGACGTTCTTCCCGAACACGCCGCTTCACGACGGCGCCGTAGTCATCCGGGGAAACCGGCTGATGGCGGCGGGGTGTCTGCTGCCGCTCTCGGAGAATCCCAACCTGAGCAAGACGCTGGGGACGCGGCACCGTGCCGCGCTCGGCATCACCGAGGGGGCCACCGATGCGGTAGCGGTTGTGGTCTCAGAGGAGACCGGCGCGATCTCAGTCGCCCGCGACGGCCAGCTGGCGCGGGGGTTGTCCGAAGAAGAATTGAAGGTCATGCTGCTGGCCCTGATCGCCCAGGGGGGATCGCGGGGACATAATCTGTGGCCGTGGCGGCGGACGCAGCCACAGCCATGAAGGCATGGCTCTCCCGTGTCTTGTCCGAGCGCGCCCAGTTGTTTTTGCTGGCGCTCCTGATTGCCCTGACGATGTGGTATTACGTCGGCACCGTGTTGAATCCGGAGAACCGGTCCGCCGCGACCTCGCTGCTGGTCCGCAATGTGGAAGTGAGGTTCGTGGGACTTCACCAGGGCTGGACCGCTATTGCCTCGCCCCGATCGGTCGATGTTGAGATGCGCGGCCCCGGCCCCGCGGCGCTGCTCGCGTCGCGCGCCTCGGACGTGCGAGCGGTTGCCGAGATCGGCGAGCTCGATCCCGGCGCACATCAGATCACCCTTCGGATTCAAGTCCCCGCCGGCGTGACGGCGGTACGTGCCATTCCTCCGGCCGTGTACGTGACCGTCGTGCGGCCGCCGTAGGCTGCGTGGGACGCCTCTTCGGCACCGACGGCATCCGCGGCGTGGCGAACGCCGATCTGACTCCCGAACTCGCCACGCTGGTCGGGCGTGCCGCCGGCGCCACGCTCGGTGCATCGGGAGCCCCGTTCTTCATCGGCCGCGACACGCGGATCTCCGGCCCCATGCTCGAAGCCGCCCTCGCCGCCGGCCTCTGCTCGGTCGGAGCGCCGGTGGAGCTCGGCGGGATTCTGCCGACCCCCGCCATTGCGTTTCTGACAAGGCAGCGCGCGGCCGCGTGCGGGGTAGTGATCTCGGCGTCTCACAACCCTGTCGAGGACAACGGCATCAAACTCTTCGGACCGGATGGGTTCAAGCTGCCCGATGCGGTAGAGGACGCAATCGAGGCACTCATCGATCACCCTTCGCCGATCAGGCCGACCGGGGCCGCCCTCGCCGGAATCCACGCGGCTCCCGAGGCCGAGGACAGGTACCTGACCTCCCTGCTGGAGCTGTCGGCCGGCCGCCTGAGCGGCCTGCGCATCGTCGTAGACTGCGCCTACGGGGCCGCCTACCGAGTAGCGCCGCGCCTGTGGGCGGCACTGGGCGCGACGGTAATCCCGCTGCACGACCAGCCTGATGGAACACGGATCAACGTCGGCTGTGGCTCGACGCATCTGGAGCCGCTGCGCCGCGCCGTCGCCGCCCACAGTGCCGATCTGGGATTCGCCCACGACGGCGATGCCGACCGCGTGCTCGCCGTTGACGACCGGGGGGAGGACGTCGATGGCGACGCGCTGATGGGCATCACAGCGCTGGACCGTCACGCTCGCGGATGCCTCACGGGGGCGACCGTGGTCGCGACGGTCATGAGCAACGTCGGGCTCGAGGAGGTCCTCAAGCGCGCCGGCATTCGTCTCGAGCGGGCAAAAGTCGGCGACCGGTACGTGCTGGAGCGGATGCGCGAGCTCGGCGCGACCCTGGGCGGCGAGCAGAGCGGGCACCTCATCTTTCTCGATCGCGCCACGACCGGTGATGGCCTCGTGACCGCCATCGAGGTGACCAACGTCATGATCCGCACGGGACGCCGACTGTCCGAGCTGCGCCGCGCCATCCCGCGCTACCCTCAGGTGCTGGTCAACGTGAGGGTGCGCGAGCGTGACGGGGTGGCAGAGGCCCCGCCGGTGGCACGGGCGGTTGCGGCCGCGGCGGCGCGGCTGGCATCGCGGGGGCGGATCCTGGTGCGCCCGTCCGGCACGGAACCGCTCATACGGGTGATGGTGGAAGCCGAGCACCAGAGCGAGGCCGAGGGCGTCGCGGCCGAGGTTGCCGCGGTCATCTCCCGGCACTACGGGGTCAGCGCGTGAGCGTGCGCGAGCCGCTTGCCGCCGTGCCGGCCCGCCGTGAGTTGCTCGGCACCACGGTGCATGCCGTGAGCCTCTCCGAGGCGCTGGAATGGGTGGATCGGTCCATCGCCTCGGGCAGCGTCGGCTACGTAGTGACGCTCAACGGCGCGATGCTGGTGCAGACCGCGCGCGATCACGCGCTGCGCGAGGTCGTGAACCAGGCCGGCTTGGTGACGGCGGACGGCATCGGCGTGATCCTGGCCGCCCGCATTCTCGGCGTCGATGTGATCGAGCGGGTCGCCGGGATTGATCTCACCTTGGCGGTCTGCGCGCGGGCGGCGTCGGCCGGGTATCGGATCTACCTGCTCGGCGGCGCGCCCGGCGTGGCCGAGGCGACGGCGGAGGTCCTGCGGCAGCGCTTCCCCGGCCTTCAGATCGTCGGCGCGCATCACGGATTCTTTCGACCCGAAGACGACTCCGCGGTCATCGCCGCCATCAGGCACACCCGCCCGGACGTGTTGATGGTGGCATTCGGCGCGCCTCGCCAGGAGCTGTGGATGTGCCGGTGGCGTCGTGACCTCGGCGTCCCCGTCTCGATTGGCGTGGGCGGCTCATTCGATGTCGTGGCGGGGCGCGTGCCGCGGGCTCCGCGCTGGATGCAGCGCCTGGGCCTCGAGTGGCTTTACCGCGCCCTGCGCGAGCCCCGGCGATGGGGCGTCATCCGCACGATCCCGCCGCTGTTCTTCCTTGCGCTGCGCGAGCGGCTGCGCCGGTCATGAGGCCACACGGCGCGGTAGGAATGCCGGCCGTCAATCGCGAACTCCAGGACCGTTGTAGAACGCGCGATCTCGTGCAGGGGAGGAGGTGAGACGTTCTCTCGCGTGCCCCAGCGCCCGAACCCGGGCGGTGCGCCGCCCTGGTTGACGAGGGAGGGGATCTCGAAGGATTCGGCGGGTGACCCTAGGCCCAGTCCGGGCCTGCACGGCCTCAGCCATCGACTGCAGCGCTGAGGTTAAGGCCGCTGACAAACCCCGGAGGCGACTCCGGGACCAAAAAGCGGACCAGGACCATCAGAGTCAGTCTCACTTACCCCGACCGCGGGGAACAATCCTGGCGTGACGGACCGCATGCTCCACCGCGCTGTAGCGGGGTTTCCGCGAAGCCGGTCGGTTCGGCGGACGTCCTGCCACTGCGGAGGTCACCGAGCAATGTGTGGCATCATGGGCTACGTAGGACTTAGAGAAGCGCTCCCGATTCTGATGGAAGGACTGCGCCGGCTGGAGTATCGCGGGTATGATTCGGCCGGCGTCGCGGTCATTGAGAACGGGCACGTCGAGATCCGCAAGGCGGCCGGGAAACTCAGCATGCTCGAGCGGGCGGTTGCGGTCCAGCCACCCGGCGGTCGCGTCGGCATCGGTCACACGCGGTGGGCCACGCATGGGAATCCCACGGATGCGAACGCCCATCCGCACGCCGACTGCACCGGCCGCCATGTCGTGGTGCACAACGGCATCATCGAGAACTACCTGCCGCTCCGCGAAGCCCTCGAGGCACAGGGTCACCGGTTTCGCTCCGACACCGATACGGAAGTGCTGGCGCATCTCATCGAGGCAGAGGTTGACCGGCTGCCGGCGGGCGCGCCAGACCGGCTCGAGGCCGCGGTGCGGGGGGCCATCAGCCGGACCCGAGGCGCCTACGCGATCGTGGTGCTGTCTGCGGACGATCCCGAGCGCATCGTCGCGGTGCGGATGATCAGTCCGCTGATCGTGGGGATCGGCGACGGTGAGATGATGCTCGCCTCGGGCATCCCCGCACTGCTACCGTACACGCGGGACGTGCTCATCATCAGCGACGGCGAGATGGCCGTGATCGGCCCGCACGGCGCCAAGATCACCGATCTGGACGGCCGGCCTGCCATGCGAGAGCCTCAGCACATCACCTGGGATGCCGAAGCGGCCGAGAAGGGCGGCTATCCCCACTTCATGCTCAAGGAGATCGAGGAGCAGCCCCGGGTCTTGCAAGAGACGATGATGGGCCGCCTGGATGCGTCCGATCGCATCGAGCTGGACGGGGTCGCGTATCCGGCGGGGTTCATCGAGGGGCTGGAAAAGGTCTGGATGGTGGCTTGTGGCACCGCCCACCACGCCGGGCTGGTAGGCCGATGGACCATCGAGCGCCTGGCGCGGATCCCCGTCGAGTCCGAGCTGGCGAGTGAATTGCGCTACCGGTCGCCGTTGATCGAAGGGACCACGCTGGCCATCGCGGTCAGCCAGTCCGGCGAGACCGCGGACACGCTGGCGGCTGCGCGCGAGGTGCGGTCGCACGGCAGCCGGCTGCTGGCGGTGACGAACGTGGTCGGCAGCACGCTCGCACGTGAAGCCGACGACGTGCTCTTCATCCGCGCCGGCCCCGAGATCGCCGTCGCGTCGACCAAGGCGTACAGCGCGATGCTGGTGGCGCTGCAGATGCTTGCCGTGGATCTCGGGCTTCGCCGTGGAACACTGTCGTCCACGCGGGCGGGCGAACTGCTCGCTGGCCTGCGCCACCTGCCCACGCTGGCCCAGGAGGTGTTGAACCGCGTCGGGCCGGTCAAGGCCCTGGCCGACCGTCTGGCGGACGCGGAACACGCGTTCTTCATCGGCAGAGGGCTGGACTACCCTGTGGCAATGGAGGGCTCGCTCAAACTCAAGGAGATCTCCTACCTGCACAGCGAGGCACTGGCCGCCGGCGAGCTCAAGCACGGCACGCTCGCGCTCGTCACCTCCCAGACCCCGGTCTTCGCGTTGATCACGCAGCGGGCTGTCTACGAGAAAATGCTGTCCAACATCCAGGAGGTGCGCGCCCGAGGCGGCCAGATCATCGCGGTCGCCTACGACGACGACAGGGAGATCGCCAAATACACCGAGACCGTGCTGCGTATCCCGTCCGTTGATGACCTGCTGGCGCCGGCACTGGCGATCATTCCGCTGCAGCTGTTCGCGTACTACGTTGCGGTGCGGCGCGGCCACGACATCGATCAACCCCGCAACCTGGCCAAGAGCGTGACTGTGGAGTGACCAGGAGCCGGGTAGGGAGTCCACACCGCGGGGTCGAAGCGGAAAGCATCTCGGCGCAAGGGATTACGCGAAACGAGGTGAGGTCGTGACCCCGAACAACGTCGACGAGGAGATGCTCAAACTGCTGGCCTGTCCGGTCGATCACGCGCCGGTCGTGCGGGAAGGCGACCGGATCGTCTGCACCGCGTGTGGCCGGCGCTACCCCATCGTTGACGACATCCCCTACATGCTCGAAGACGAGGCGGAGCTGCCTTGATGTACGTCGTCGGACTGGGCGTCGACATCGTGGAGGTCGAGCGCATCGAGCGGGCGATCGCGCGCTGGGGCGAGTCGTTCATCCGCCGCATCTACACGTCGCGGGAGATCGAGCGCTCGGCCGCGCCCATCGTGGTGAGCGCGCGTCTGGCCGCGCGGTTTGCGGCGAAGGAGGCCGTGATGAAGGCCCTGGGTGTCGGCTGGCGCGCGCTGTCATGGCGCGAGATCGAGATCGCCAATGATGCCGAGGGCCGCCCGACGGTCCGCCTCCATGGGGCCGCCCGGCGGATCGCCGAAGCGCGCGGTGTGGTCGATGTCCAGGTGGCGCTGTCACACACACACGATCACGCCGTCGCCAACGCCGTCGCGTTAGGCGGCGCCGGCGGGCCAAAGCCGCCACATGGAAGCCGCTAGAAGCTGCTAGCAGAAATCGAAGAGAGGCGCAAGCTTTCTCCGACTTTTCACCGTCTTCAACCGCGCCGCCGGTTCGTACCGCTCGTCTGGCTGATCTCGGGAGTTACCCCCCAAGAAAACCGTCCGGCTCTCAGAGTCCACGTGCGCGGCGTTTGAATCGGCTACTTCGCCGTTGGGCTCGCGCCTCTCTGTATCAAAACGTAACATGGGGTCATTCGTGGCGCAATCCCCAACAGTCGTTCTGGGCTGTGGATGAGTGTGGATTCTGTGGGCAGTATGTGAAAGGAAACGTTGCGAAGCGACCAGAAGCCACGCGTCGAGGTCCTCATGCGCCTGCCAATCAGTCAAGAAATGGCCGAGCTCGATCGCAGGGCGGCCGACGAGTTCGGCGTCCCGACGCTTCTCCTCATGGAGGCCGCGGGCCGGCAGGTGGCGGAATTCGCCGGGCGGATGACGGGCGCGGCCGGCACCCGCGTGGTCATCGTCGCCGGAAAAGGCAACAACGGAGGCGATGGACTCGTCGCCGCGCGCGTGATGGCCGCGGCCGGCCGGCGGGCGACCGTCGTGCTGCTGGCGCGTGACGCCGACGTGACCGGCGATGCCGGGGTCAATCTTCAGGCCGCGCGCAAAGCGGGTGTCGACATCTCGAATCTGGACACCCTCGCGGCACCCGGCCTGCGAGGGCTGTTCACCGGCGCCGACCTCATCGTCGATGGCCTGTTCGGGACCGGATTCCACGGCCAGGTCGTGGGGCTGGCGGCGAGAACGATCGAGGCGATCAACGGGAGCGGGCGTCCCGTGCTGGCGATAGACATGCCATCGGGGGTTCAGGGCGATACCGGGGCGGTGGACGGCCCGGCCGTCCGCGCGACCGCGACGGTGACGATGGGGCTGCCAAAGCCGGGCCTGATCCTGTTGCCGGGAGCCGAGTACGCTGGAGAAGTCTGGGTGGCGGACGTCGGTCATCCCCAGCGGCTGATCGAGAGCGCCGGGATCCGCACATGGCTGGCGACACGGGCGATGGTCCATGCGGCCATTCCCGTTCGCCCGATCGATTCGCACAAGGGGGCCTTTGGCCGCGTCTTGATCGTCGCGGGCGCCGTCGGCTACACCGGCGCCGCTGCGCTCTCGGGCCTCGGCGCGCTGCGCGGAGGTGCTGGCCTCGTCAACCTCGCGGTGCCCCAGTCGATCTATCCCATCGTGGCGTCCATTATCGTTGAGGGGATGCCCGTGCCACTGGCCGATCACGAGGGCGCCCTGGCCGAGTCGGCGGCGGACCAGATCGCCGATCTCACACAATCCGCCAACGTCGTCGCGTGCGGCCCGGGCCTGTCGCGTCTGAGCGGGCCGCGGGCTGTCGTGCGGCGGCTGGTGGCCGAATGCACGCGTCCACTGGTGCTCGATGCCGATGCGCTCAACAACCTCGCGGGGTCGGCAGCAGACTTGAAGAGGGCGCGCGCTCCCGTTGTGATCACACCGCATCCGGGTGAGATGGCCAGGCTGATGGATGCCACCACGCAAGAGGTTCAGAATCAGAGGCTCGCCGTCGCCAGGGCCGGTGCGGCGCGCTTCGGCGTGACCGTCGTTCTCAAGGGCGCGCGTACCGTCGTGGCCTCTCCCGACGGTGAGGCCTATGTCATTCCGACGGGGAATCCGGCGATGGCGACCGGCGGCATGGGGGATGTGCTTACCGGCGCGATCGCGGCGTTGATTGGACAGGGCCTGACCCCGCCCGTCGCGGCCTGGGCCGGCGCTTATCTGCACGGTCTGGCGGGCGACCTGGCCGCGCAGGCACGGGGGCCGGCCGGGATTCTCGCCCGCGAAGTCGCCGACCACTTGCCTATCGCGCTGCGCGCGGTTCGCGCAGGGACCGCGGTCGATCCCATCAGGCGTCTTCCGGCATGAAGGTGCCGCCGGCAATAGCACTCGAGGCCGCGCGGTCTCGCGCGTGGGCGAGCGTAGACCTCGACGCGCTCGAGGGCAACCTCCGCGCGATCCGGGGCATCGTGCCAGCGTCGACCACGATCATGGCGGTCGTCAAAGCCGACGCGTACGGTCACGGCGCAATAGCCGTAGCACGCGCCGCGCTCGCGGCGGGGGCCACATGGCTCGGCGTCGCTACGGCCGACGAAGCCCTGGAGCTTCGCGCGGCCGGCGTTGGCGGTGACATCCTCATCTTTGGCCCTGTTGCAGAGCAGTGGATCGACGCCGTAACGAGCGCCGGGTGCGCGCTGACCGTGTTCGACCGAGCCTCGGCGGCCGCGGCCGCGGGCGCCCGCACGCAGGCACGCGTTCACATCAAGGTTGATACCGGCATGATGAGATTGGGGATCACGCCCGACGAGCTCGAGGATTTCCTGCGGGTCATCGATCCTGCACGGCTCACGGTGGAGGGACTCTATACTCATTTGGCCTGCGCCGACGAGCCCGATTCCCCGATGACGCGGACGCAGCTGGCCGCGTTCGCTCGCGCCGCGGAGATCGTGCGCCGGCGTTTTCCCGCGGCCGTGCTCCATGCCGCGGCGAGCGCCGGCACGATGGCCTTCCCCGAAGCCGCGCTCGATATGGTCCGCATCGGGATTGCCATGTACGGCATACCGCCCGCCGTGCACCTGGCCGCCCCGGCGCTGCGCCCCGCGCTGACCCTGTCCACTCGCGTGATCCGGACACGGCGCGTGTCGGCAGGGACGCCGGTGTCGTACGGCGCGACCTACCGCGTGCCGTCCGACACAACGATCGCCACGGTGCCGCTGGGGTACGGCGATGGCTACCCGCGCGCCCTGTCCGGCAGCGGCCAGATGCTCGTCGGCGGCCGGCGGGTGCGCGTTGCCGGCCGGGTCTGCATGGACTTTACGATGCTCGACGTCGGCGGGGCCACGGCGCGCGACGGCGATGAAGTGATCGCCCTGGGCGCAGGTCTGCCCGCATCGGAGGTCGCGGCGGCCGCGGGCACCATTCCCTACGAACTGCTCTGCGGCCTGGGGCGCCGCGTCCCACGTCTCTATGTGCGGGCGGGGCGCGTCGTCGCGACGGCGACGCCGGGCAGCACGCCGCAGCCGGTCCAGAACCATACCGGTATTGAGGTCGCGTGATGCGCGTCGCGTTTCAGGGCGAGCGCGGGGCCTATAGCGAAGCGGCGGCGATCGAGCACGTTGGATCGACCGATCCGCTCCCGTGTCATACGCTGGCCGAGGTCTTCGACGCGGTTGAACGCCGCGCGGCGGACCTGGGCATGGTCCCTGTGGAAAACTCGCAGGCCGGCAGCATCAACGAGACCTACGACCTTCTCGTGCGGCGGGCCCTGTATATCGTGGGAGAGCGCAACCTGCGCATCGAGCACTGTCTGCTGACGCTGCCCGGCGAAACGCTCGAGACCATCCACACGGTGAGTTCGCATCCCCAGGCCCTGGCGCAGTGCGATGCGTTCTTGACGCGCCGCGCCTGGAACGTCGTGCCCGCGTATGATACCGCGGGCAGCGCGAAGGCGGTCGCCGCCGAGCGGCGTGCCGGGGTGGCCGCGATCGCGGGCCGGCACGCGGCGGGCATCTACGGGCTCCAGATCCTCGCCGAGGGGATTGAAACGAGTCCGGTCAACTATACGAAGTTCCTGGCGCTCGCCCTGACCCCCGGCCCGCCCACTGACCAGGCCAAAACCTCAGTGGTGTTCACCACTGCCAATGTGCCCGGCGCGCTGTACCGGGCGCTGGGCGCCTTCGCGTCGCGTCAGATCAACCTGACCAAGCTGGAGTCGCGGCCCCGGCGCGACAGACCGTGGGAGTACCTGTTCTACGTCGACTTCGAGGCCCACCAGGACTCGCCCGACGGGCGCGCGGCCCTGACCGACCTGGCGGGTGTGACGGCATTCTTGCGAGTTCTGGGCTCGTACCCACGCGCGAACACTGATGTAGGCTAATCTTACCGCAATCCTCCGGCAATCTGCT
>JBQTJP010000198.1:0-4949 GCA_052386995.1 Armatimonadota bacterium | reverse complement strand
AAGGTGCAGTGCGCGGGGTCTTCGGCAGACGTTGTCCGGGCATACGAGCAGTCGCAGACGTGATCTGACGCCTGCGAGCAGTTCGGAGTAACGCGTACGATGCCCTCGCTGCTGTCCATTGTCTTCTATGTGTTGTACGCTTTTCTCTTGCTGCCCGTCACGGGGATGTTGAACTTTCTGGTCAACTGGAAGTTCTGGCTCAAGGTCGCGGCGCTCGTGGTGTGGCTTGTCCTCGAACAGAGGACGCGAACTGTCCCGGCTCTGCAAGGGGTGCCGGCATCGACAGTCTTCTGAGTCTCCTCCGTCTAAAGGCGATCAACCGGATCGTCTTCCGAATCCGCTTCATCTATTTCGTGTACCTTAGACGGCAGGTGCGTGTGGCCAGCGACCAGCAAGGCGTGATCCGGCCCGAGTACAGCCTCGAGATGTTGGAGCGGGGCGTGACGAGTGATCGCCCGCTCAAGCTGATCCGACCGCTCTCGGTCATCGACGGAATCGACAAAACGTCGGCGCGCGTCCTGTCCGTGGGCTGCCGGTTCGAGACCGAACTTCTGTACCTGCTGGGCTACGGGTTCCGAAAGGTCCGCGGGCTGGACCTGATCGCATATTCGCCGTGGGTGGACATCGGCAATATGCACGGCATGCCCTACGCGGATGAAGTCTGGGATGTCGTCATTCTGGGATGGGTCCTCTCGTACAGCGAGATGCCGGAGCGGGCGGTGGAGGAGATCGTCCGGGTGACGCGGCGCGGGGGCATTGTCGCCGTTGCCGTCTCGTACTATCCTCGATTTCGGCTCGAGGAGGCGGAACAGACGGGCAGGCTGGTCGGGGCGAAGGAGCGGATCCAAACCGTCGAAGGGATTCTGCGGCTGTTCGACGGCCACGTCGAGCGCGTGTATTTCTCGCACGAGGCGCCGTCACTCGACGCGGAGAGCTATTGCGCGGCGATCTTCTCCATTCGAAAGTGATGGCGCACAAGGCCTCGCGGAAAGGAGACCGGCGGGATGGGTCTTGCAGCTGATCTCAGGGAGCTGGGCCTGTTGGTCGTGGACCACAAACGCTTCGCGGCGCAGCGCACCCTGAAGGGGCGCCGCTTCTTCAACGCGGTCTTCAAGGCGGCCCACTTCCTGAGTTACCGTCGGCTCCAGCGGCTCCGCCTCGACATCGGGCCGGTGGAACAGACCTTCACGATCCCGGAAGACCAGGGGTTTGTCCTCTGGCGCCCGCAATCGTTTCTTCCGCTCCAGGAGGCCATCGCGGAGGCCAACGCCGTCTTCGACGCTGCCGACCTGGACGCGCTCACGCGCGCGATGCCCGACACCGCGCCCTTCACGCACGTTCCCTACGAGCCGCAGCCGCAGTCGGCGATCGCAAGGCTGGCCACTCACCCCGCGCTGATCAAACCGTTCGCGGAGTACCTGGGCGTCGTCCCTGTGCTCCATGCCCTGCAACTCATGTACTCGCCCAACCACAGGCTCGTTCAGGGGAGCTCGCAGTATTATCATCTCGACGGGCAGGACGTGAAGTCTCTTCAGGTCTTCGTGTATCTGGAGGATGTGGCGGAAGAGAACGGCCCGCTGACGCTCCTTCCCGCGCGGGCGTCCGAACGGATCGCGCACGCCCTCCGCTACCGCAAAGTCGCCGCGAGCCGGCGGATCGACGACGAGGTCATCGCCCGGTCTGCGGGCACCGATCGTGAGGTGCATGTGCTGACCGGTAAGGCGGGAAACGTGCTCGTCTTCGACGGCGACCGCTGCTTCCACTTCGGCAGCCGCAAGGCGACCCGGCCCCGGCGTGTCCTGCACTATGCCTATGTGTCGCCGTTCGCCTTCACGCTTCCCGACCGGTGGTGGAAGCGCTTCGGCCACCTGGTGCCCGCCGACGCTCCTGAATGGCGACGCCGCGTCGTCATGGCCTCGTGACCGACGGTCAGCCGTGGTGTCCGCGAGCGACCAGGTAGAACCCGCGGTCCCCTCGATCCGCGAAGGCCTCAGGGCCTTCGGACGGGACGTCTGGCTGTACTGGGCGCAGAACGCCCTCCTGAGGATCGGCCAGTTCGCGCTTCTCCCGGTGTATTTGGCCTACCTGCGGCCCGAAGACTTCGGCACCCTCGCTCTCGCCGCGGTCTATGGGGCGCTGGTCGGCGTCGTTCTCGGGCTGGGGCTCGACGCATCGATCCTCCGATTCTTCCACGAGTGGCCCCACGCTGAACGCCGGCGGCGGCTGGGGACGGTCTGGGTGTTCTCCGCCCTCACGGCGCTGCTGCTTACCGGCCTCTTGGATCTGTTGAGCCGAAGCATCGCAGGCGTGCTCGTTCGGCAGATCCCGTACGAGCCGTATCTGCGCCTCACACTGTGGACCGCGTTTCTCACGACCTTCGAGGCGGTACCCATCGCGTTGCTCCGGGTGCGCCAGGAGTCGGCCCGCTACATGGCTTTCGCCATCGGCGCTTTTGTGCTGAAAGAAGCCCTGAAGGTCTATGCGATCGTGGCGCTGGGCCGCGGGGCGCTGGGTGTGATCGAGGCCGGACTGTGGGGGGCGGCGATTCTCGCGGTGGTCTACGTGACCTGGATGGCGCGCCAGGCCCAGCCGGGGTTGACCCTCGATGACCTCCGAGTGCCGCTCCGCTTTTCGCTGCCCCGCATTCCCGGGGGCCTCCTCGAAACCCTGAGCACGGTTGTAGATCGGATCGTGCTCGACAAGTTCATCCCCATCGCGCAGTTGGGCGGGTACGAAGTCGCCCGCAGGTTTGGACACGTGGTGCGTGACGCCAACGCACCACTGAAAATGGCATGGGTTCCCTACGCGATCCGACTGGCGATCGAGCGCCGGGATGCGCCGCGGCTCCTGGCGCGGATGTCTTCTTACTATCTCGCGCTGATCCTGACGTTTGGGGTAGGCATTGCGTTGGTCTCCAAAGAGCTCATTCTGTTGTTCGGGAGCGGCCAGTACGGGTTTGCGGCGGCCATGATCCCGTTCTTCGTGGCGCTCTTCCTCCTGGACGCGGTCTTTGCGCTTCTCGGCACAAACCTGTATATCGCGCAGAAGACCGCCCAGGTGTCGCTGGCGGCAACGATGTCGTTCGCGGTGCTGCTGGCCTCCAGTCTGGTGCTCGTGCCGCGGCTTGGGATCCCGGGCGCCTTCGCCGCACTGTTTCTCTACCGTCTCTCACACGGGATCATCCTGCTGTCGGTCGCGAACAGACACTATCCGGTTCCGTATGAATGGCGGAGGATCGCCTGGATGGTTGCGGGCGCGGCAGCAGTGTTCGCCCTCGGATGGCGCATGGAGATCGGATCGGCCTGGGTCTCGCTGATGGTGAAGGGAGCGTTAGCCGTCGGCTTCGGGCTGCTGGCCGGATTCGCGGTGCTGGATGGCCCCGCCGTCTACGCAATCGTGATGGGCAAAGATCACACGGGTCTGAGCACCAGCGCGGTGCCGGCCCGTCAGGCAAAAGAGTGAGCGAGTCCCGTCTGTCCGCGTTGGCGGAATGGCTCTATCTGTCGAGGGAGATCGTGCGCGACGCCGCCGCGCTGCTGTCTCGCGGCGTGCACCGTTCACGCACCCGCGTTGCTGGTGACTACGACCGTGGCGTGTGGCAGCAGATTCTGGCAGAGAAGCGGTGGCTCGGCGCGCGCACCCTCGCGGACTACGTCGAGCCCGATCGGGGCGCGAGGCGCTTGGCCACGATGAACGGGCGTCTCGTACGAATCGACTCGCGGGAGTACTACAGATCCCGGAACCAGATTCTCCTGACCGTGCTCGAGCGCTGGGCCGAGGGAAACGAGGATCTGGTCGAGCTGGGGTGCGGGGTCGGCTTCAATATCTTTGTCCTCCGGCTGTCCGGCCGATGGAAGCGCCTCCTGGGGCTCGACGTATCGGACAACGCCCTTGCGGCCGCCCGCGAGACCGCCCGGCACTTCGGGGTCACCGGCGTCGCGTTTGAGTCCCTTGACCTTGGCGACGCAGCGGACCCCAACCTGCCCCTGCTGCGCGGGAAAGTCGTGTTCACCTACTACGTCCTGGAGCAGCTCAAATACGAACTGCGGCCCGCGATCGAGAATCTGGCGCGGGCCGGCGTGAGGCGGGCCATCCACATCGAACCGGGCACCGACCTCCTTCACCGCTGGTCCCTGCGCTTTGCGGCCAATCGTCTCTACATCCTCCGTCAGGACTATCAGGACCGCCTGGTGGAGGTCTTGCGCGCGCTCGAGAAGGACGGCCTGCTGCGCATCCTGGATCTCCGGCGCCT
Source organism: Armatimonadota bacterium (assembly GCA_052386995.1). GTDB lineage: Bacteria > Sysuimicrobiota > Sysuimicrobiia > Sysuimicrobiales > Humicultoraceae > JBQTJP01. The sequence continues at coordinate 697 of JBQTJP010000198.1, read as the reverse complement.
TGGATACGCGCCCTCACCGAAGAACGATCCGGTCATGGTGGTGTGGGAGCCACGATGAGGGCCCTCCTCTTCGTGCCCCTCGCCCACAACCAGGCGCGGTTCTACCTCTCTGTCGCCCGCCATCTCCGCGGGCGCGGGCACCGGGTGGCGTTCATGTCCCTGCATCAGCCGAGCCTCCGCCAGCTGCGCAAGGAGGGCTTCGAGGCGCTCGACGTGTTCGACCTGATCCCGGCCCGCGCCGCCACTATGACGCCGGCCGACGTTGTGGCTCTGGCCCAACACTTCGGGATGGAAAACGTCAGCCGGCTGATCAGCCACGAGAAGGCGGCGTATGAGATCAGCGACACCGACTATCTGCTGCGAAAGCTGGCGGGCTATACCCTGGCAATGGACGACGCGCTGCAGATCCTCACGACACGGCTGGGAGATCACCTGGCCGTGGTCCAGGAGCTCGGCGGCTTCCTCGCCGCGCTGGCCGCATTCTACGTTGCCCGGCGTCGCGGGATCGACGTCATCCAGATCGAGCCGTCATTCTTCAGGGGACGCGTCCTGTTCCTCCGCAACACGCTATCGGCCCTCTCCATCGAGGAGCCCTCCCGGCGTCCCGTCACCCCAGAGGTGAGGAGCTACCTGGAGGACACACTTCGCGAGCGGCGGATCGTCATTCCGTCCAAGGACGCACACCATTACCGGAGTC
>JBQTJP010000197.1:0-2033 GCA_052386995.1 Armatimonadota bacterium | reverse complement strand
GGCCAGCCGGTCCATGCCCCGGTACACCTCGTTCCACATCCCAAGGCTATCCTGGAATTGGAAGGCCGCCCCGCGCCGGCCCGGTTCGGGTGCCACGTCGCGTACCACGACGGCCTGGGCGACGAGCGTGGCGCGAAGCGCCTCTGTGTCGTCGTCACTGTCCGTCTCCCATCCGAAGTGCAGCACGCCGGCCCGGTCGGACGGATGCAGCTCCAGGCAGTGGTGCTCGAAGCACGATCGCAGATACGCGACGCCCGCGGCCTCTTCGGTGAGGGACAGCCTGACGACGCGCGTGTAGAAGTCGATGGCCGCCGGGACGTCAGGCACGCGAAGCGCCACGTGCCCGGGACGGCGGATGCGCACCGGCGGTCTCGTCATCGCCGTGTCTAGGGCCGGTTCCTCACGGCCGGCTCGCCCGTCTCGTCACATCCCGCAATCGCTGCACCATCGCGTGGGCCACGCGTTCGTTCCCGGCCTCCAGCAGGTGGACGGCGTCCAGGAAATACATGCGGCCGTCGTTCCCGAAAACGCCGGAGAGCTCATGGATGTGGGGATACCGGTCCGTGCCGATACGCTCGCGCAGCGCTTTGTGCACCTGCCCGACGAGCTCGGCGGTCTGCGTGTTCCGCGGCCGGGACATCTCCCGCTGTTCTTCCGGAGAGCGATTCGACTTCGTGGGGAGTGTCGGCTGCCAGAAGAAACGCACCTTGAACCCGAACCGGCTTGCCAACGCATCGACAACCTCGAAATTCCGCACATACACGTCGACGACGGATGCTGCCAGCAGCTCGCCGGACGCCGCTCGCCGCCTGAGCCGCCCGTCGAGTGGCTCCGCACCGACTGCCCGGACGACCCGTTCGATCCATCGAAAGACCGCCAGGCGGCGCAGGAGGATCGGCCGTAGATCGGCATCCCTGGCCACGTTGAACTCCGCCGTTCTGTTGAGCTCATTCTGGGGGACGCCGGCGATCCCACTCTGGAACGCGGAGAAGATGTCGTTGCTCGAATCGTAGAAGACGGCGATGTCCGGGATGTTCCCCCGCTGCAGCTCCAGCATCAGCGCGATGACTTCCTGCGTGTTCACCCATCCGAGCTGACCAAAGTTCGTTATCCAGGCTTGCGTCGCCGGCGGGTCAGCCAGCTTCTTCGAGACGAGGGATGGAATGGTGAACTCGTCGCGCGCTCCGATGCCCCACATTGCCGAGCCGCCGAACATGAAGATCTTGAGCTGCTGCGGAGATGGTGACGGGGTGGGGTTCCAGGTGTGCCGGATACCCGCCCGATCAACGTTGATGTACCGCCCGTGGCGAGCGGCCATCCGCCAGTAGACATACGAGCGCCATTCCGACTGGAGATCCGCGGCTTCCCGCACGTATCCACTGACCCAGGCCGTGTCGTCAGTGGCGCCAGCCCGGAGTAATTCCTCGAGTTCCCGATGCTCTTGCGCCGTGGCGCTGCGCCGGTGCACCGCGCTCGCCACGCGTGCAAGGCCTTCGAGGAGCGCGAACACGAGGAGACCGATACAGATGTACACCCACAGACGCCACACCCACCGGAGAATCCGACCGGGCATCACCACACCTCCCACGCGGAGGGCCGGGGGCTCAATCCGACGCGCACTCAGGCCGGGTGGCGGCCGATGAAGAATTGATCGTCGCCGTCGCGCGTGACCTCCAGCCCGGACTGTACCGCGCCATCGCGCAGCAGACGCATCTGACCGCCGTTCAATCGCATGTGCGGCATCCGGATCGGGCCGCCGTTGAAGCCACTGAGCCAGTCCATGTACTTCCATGCCAGCCGGTGCACGAGCGACGCGCCGGTGACGGTTCCGCGGAGGGTCTGGTAGGCTTCGCGCCCGGGCTGCAGCGCCCAGTAGATCGCCATCGCCTCGTCCCACCGATCCTCCTGCATCAACCGGAAATACCGCGGGACGCGATCGCCAAAATAATTGTAGTAACTCGTCCCCATCCACTGCATCCGGTAAGCGTCCACCCAGGCCGGCGAGTTGTGCTCGAAGGGATCGGTGATGACTA
>JBQTJP010000196.1:0-34950 GCA_052386995.1 Armatimonadota bacterium | reverse complement strand
GGGCGCCGTCGCGGTCCGCAGCCGCTCGGCCGGTGACCTGGGGCCGATGCCGCTCGACGCGTTCATGACACGGCTGCAGGACGAAGTCGCTGCGAAAGCCTGACCGCGGAAGCCGTTTCTCAAGCCCGCCCCCCTAAAGACGCGCGGTTGATGCCGATCTCCATGAATGACGGGGGATGGGCATTCCGCCGATCGTCGCGGTCACGGTGGCGTTTGCGGGTGGCATCGCCCTGGCGGGCTATGTGCCTCTCCCGTCCGATGCCTGGTGGCTGGTCGGCGCGGTGTACGCGGCGTGGATCTGCTCCCTGTTCACGCGCCTGCACTGGCTGAGCGCTGTCCTTGCCTTGGTGAGCTTCCTGGGCCTTGGGCTTGCGCACGCTGCGCTCCATGCCGAGCACGAGCCCCGATGGCCCGAAGCCGTCGATGGGCGCGTGGTGACGGCCCGGGGAATCGTCCACGCGGCGCCTGAGGGCACGGCCGACGGGTGGCGCGCGGTGATTCGGCTGCGCGCCGCGTCCTTTGAAGAGTATGAACCCCGGCTCCGCGGCCGGTCCCGCGGCGCACCGCGGGGCGGTCCGGGTCATTCTATTGAGGGCCCGCTGCCACCAATCGATGGACTGGTGCGCCTCAGCGGCCGCGGTCGGGCCGCCGCCGTGCACGTGGGCGATGAGGTGCTGGTCCGCGGACGGTTTCGCGCGGGGAGGCTCGCGGGCAACCCCGGCGAGCGCGCCGAGCGCGACGCGCTGCGGCGGCGCGGTCTGGTCGGCGTGATCGCGACCGGACGGGCCGGCGGTGTCACCGTCCTCCGCCCGGGCGGGTGGTCCGTGCGTGGGGCCATTGGCGCGGCCCGGGCTCGCGCGGTGGATGCTATTCTCCGGGCGCTGCCCGCGCCATACGGCGGCCTGATGCTCAGTCTGCTCCTCGGGCTCGACGCGCATCTGGCGCCGGAGGTGTACCAACAATTCTCGCGCGCCGGCCTCGTGCACCTGATGGTGGTTTCGGGCGCCCAGGTAGCGATCGTCGCGGGGGCGCTTGCCGCGGCCATGCGCGCAGTTCGCCTTCCAGTCTGGCCCTCTGCCGTGGTCCTCGGCGCCGGCATGGCCGCGTTTGCGGCCATGGTGGGGTGGGCGCCGTCGGTCGGGCGCGCCGTCATCATGACGGCCGTTGCTGTCGCCGGGACACTGGTGGGGCGCGACCGCGACAGGGCCGCGACGCTAGCGACCGCGGGACTCCTGCTGCTCGTCGCGCATCCGCCGGTGCTCGCCGACATCGGCTTTCAGCTCTCGTTCGCTGCAACGTGGGGCCTGCTCTTTATCGCGCCCGCCCTGCAGCAGCAGTGTGCCCGGCTCGGCCCCAGGCTGTCCGCGGCCCTCGGGGTTACCCTCGGCGCGCAGGCCGCCGTCGCGCCTCTGCTCATGGCGCACTTCCAGGCCATTCCCCTGGCGGGGTTGGTTGCCAATCTGTTTGCCCTGCCCATCATTGCCGTGCTCGTGCCCGCGGGGTTTGCCCTTATGCCGCTGCTGATCGCCGCGCCGGCCCTGGGCGGACCGCTCCTGAGCGTACTTCGGCCCGGACTCGAGGCGCTGCTCTGGATAGGCGCGCGCTTCGGCGACCTGTCATGGGCAACGCTTCCCACGCCGCCGGTTGGCACGGTCATGGTTGTCGGACTGTACGCACTCCTCGCAGCGGTGCCTGCGATCGCCGCGGGGTCGTGGCGGCCCTCGCGTGGGCAACGAGCGGGCGCAGCGTCGGTTGCCCTCTTCGCGATCGCACTTTGGTATGGAACGGCGAGCGCCGCACCCTCGGTCCTCACGATCACCGTGCTCGATGTCGGTCAGGGCGACGCGATACTCATTCAGAGCCCATCAGGCCGGAGCGCGCTGATCGACGGCGGCGGCGAGATCGGTGCCGAACGAACCGGTTGGGACATCGGACGCATGCGTGTGGTGCCGGCGCTGCGGCGCGCCGGCATCCGCAGGCTGGACGCCGTCATCCTGTCGCATCCGCACGAAGATCACGTTGGAGGACTGCCCGCGGTGGTGGAGAACTTCCGCGTCGGATTGGTGCTTGATCCCGGCGTGCCGCATCCCGCTCCTTCGTACCTTCGCTTTCTCCGCCTGATCGAGGCCAGGAAGATCCCGTACCGTCAGGCGAGCGCAGGGCTCGATCTGGATCTCGGAGCCGGCGCGCGGCTGGCCATTCTTCATCCCGCCGGGACGGCGGATCCACCCGTCCATCTCGAGGGCGACCCGGTGCACGCATACAGCGTCGTCGCCCGCCTGACGTACGGACGGACCTCGGTGCTGCTGACCGGCGATGCCGAGGCGCCGGTTGAACGCCTGCTCATGGAGCGCGGCGCCCCGCTCGCCAGTCAGGTGCTGAAGGTCGGACACCACGGGAGCAAGACCTCAACGTCGCCGGAGTTCGTCGCGCGGGTGCAGCCCAAGGTCGCGGTCATGTCGCTCGGCGCCGACAACCCCTTCGGTCATCCGCATCGGGTGACCCTCGAAGTCCTGGCGGCAGCGGGGGCAAGCGTCTACCGCACCGACCGCCACGGCGCCGTGCGGATCACCAGCGATGGGACCACGCTGCGCATCTCGACCGTGCGCGGCGGTGTTGATGCGCGGGTTCGTTGACAGACTGGAAGACGGCGTGGCCGTCGTGCTGCTCGACGGCGGGGGCCGCGCGTACATCAACGCCTCTCTCCTTCCGGCAGGCCTGGCAGCCGGGAACATCGTCGAGGTCACGATCGCGCGGGTGGATCCGCCGACCGACGCCGGGTCGGTCGAAGAGATTGCCGCCTTGATCGAACGGCTGCGCTCGGGCGAGCACCGTCATGGCTAGGCTTCCGACGCTCATCGTCGGGGAGGAAGACTATCTGGCCGAGGAGGCGGTCGCGCGCCTGATCGATCAGGCGCTCCCTCAGGCGGTCCCTGCCGAAGACCGCGCGCTCAACCTGGATGTGCTCGATGGTGGGGCGCCGGTCGGCGAGCTGCTGACGAGGTTGGATACCGCCCCGTTCTTCGGACCCACTCGCGTGGTCGTCGTCCGCCGCCTCGAGGCAATGCGGGACGGCGACCAGGACGCGCTGATCGCGTATCTGGAGCGCGGCGACAGCCCAACGGTGGGAATGTATGTCGCGCGCGAGTTGGACAGGCGCCGGCGTCTCTTCCAGACCTTCAGGCGTGTGGGGACGATCATTGAGTGCCGGCCGATCCCGCCGCGCGAGTTACCGGCGTGGGTGCACAAGCGGATCACCACGGAAGGCAAACGCGCCGCCGCGGGCGCCGCAGAGAGCCTGGTCGCGCTGGCGGGAGGGAGTCTGCGCGACCTCGATCACGAGGTCGAGAAACTCGCGGCCTACGTCGGGGATCGCCAGCAGATCACGCGCTCGGACGTCGAGGCGATCGCCAGCCGCCTCGGCGAGGCATCGATCTTCACCCTCGCGGATGCCGTCGGCGGAGGCGACGTCGCCCGGGCGCTTCCGGCGCTGCACGACAATCTGGCGACCCACGAGCCGCTGCAGGTGCTCTTCATGATCGCGCGGCAGTTCCGGCTCATCCTGCGCGCGCGCTCACTGGCGAAGCCGTGGGGAGGTGGGGACCCGGCGGCGCTTGCCGAACAACTCGGAGTGCATCCCTTCGTCGCCCGGAAAGTCACCGAGCAGGCGCGCGGGTATCGCGCCGATCAATTCCCCGCGATCTTCGCCGCGCTGGAAAGCGCCGACCGGTTGATCAAGACAGGCAGCGCCCCGCGCCTCGTGCTCGAGACGCTCATTGTCCAGCTCTGTGGGATGAACCGGCGTGCGGCGGTGGTGCGGTGAGCCCCTCGCGCCTACGACCGCCCCTGAGCGGGAGCGGCGGCGCGCATGAGTCTGGACTTACGGCGAGCGGCGGCGTTTGGGTGGATGATTCCGCGCGTGGCGGCTTTGTCGAGCGCGGCCTGAGCTTCACCGAGCAGATCGGGACTGGAGGACGCGCCGCGCAGCAAAGTCTTGAGCCGGGATCTCATGCCAGCATTGGCCGCGCGCCGCCTTGCCGACCGGCGGAGATCCTTCAGACCCGATTTGATGCGCTTCGCCACGATCGTGGCTCCCCTCGCCGGCACGCTTCTGGTGCGGCGACCTCGCGGCATTCTAGCACGCCGGGCGGGACCTCACAAGGCGGCCGGTGAGGGCGTCGGGCGACCGCCTCGCCAGGACCGCGAGCCTGCTCGCCATCCTCACGATTGCGAGCCGCGCACTCGGCCTCGGCCGTGAGATCGTCGTCGCCTTCCTGTTCGGGGCATCGGACGCCAAAGCGGCCTACGTCATTGGATATTATCTTCCGTTCTTCTTCCAGCGGTTGCTCCTCGGCGGCACGCTGAGCATCGTGTTGATCCCGACACTCGCGGAAGTCCTCGCCCGCCGCGATGATGCCGAGCTGCGGCGCGTGACCACGCACCTGTTCACTGCGGTCGTCGCGGTTGGAATCGGGATGGTGGTGGTCGGAGAAGTGATTGCGCCGCTGCTCGTGCCGCTTGCCGCGCCCGGATTCGTGGCCAACCGGGCGCAACTCGATCTCACGATCTTTCTGACGCGGATCAACTTCCTGGCGATGTTCTTTCTGGCGCTCTCGGTGTTCGCGACGGCGTACCTCCAGGCGCTGAAGCAGTTCACGCCTCCCGCGGTCGCGCCGCTGATCTTCAACGTGACTATCATCGCGGGAACCCTATGGCTGGGGCCGCGCATGGGCATCACGGGGCTGGCCGTGGCCTGGGTCGCAGGGACCGCCGCGCAGTTCCTCGCACAGGTGCCGGCGCTGCGCGCCGCGGGATTTCGGTACCGTCTGGCGATGGACTGGTCCCATCCGGCGATGCAAACGATCCGGAGGCTCGCCGTGCCGGCGATGCTCGGACTGGCCATTCTGGAGATCAACTCGTACGTCGGTCGGTTCTTTGCGTCGCTGCTCGCGGCGTCGCCGGGGGTGAACGCCGTCGCCGCGCTGGATTACGCCTACGAGGTCGTGCAGGCCCCGATCGGCATCCTCGCGATCTCAGTTGCGACGGTCCTGTTTCCCGGCATGAGCGAGGATGCGGCCGCGGGCGACCAGGCGGCGCTGCGGCGGACCACGTCGCTCGGCGTGCGAAGCGTGCTGTTCCTGATGGTCCCCACCTCGGCGGCCCTGGTCACGTTCGCCGAGCCCGTCGTTCGCCTGATCTTCCAGCGGGGAGAGTTTGGGCCGGCGGCGACGTCCACGGTCGCGGCCTGCCTGGCGGCGTACGCCGTGGGCCTGGTGCCCATGGCCATGTACTATGTTGTCACGCGGACGTTCTACGCCCGGCACAACATGCGCACGCCGGTCGCCATCGGTGCGGTGATGGTCGTGCTGAACGCGGCCCTGGCCTACGCGTTGATGCGGACGCTCGGCGTCGTGGGGATCGCGCTCGCGTCGGCCATCGTCGCGTTCGTCAACGTCGGCCTGTTGCTGGCTATTCAGCATCGGACGCTCGGGCCGATCGACGGCGCACGGATCGCCCGCGCGGCCCTGCGCACCGGGCTGGCCACCGCGCTGGCGGTAGGAGTGGCCTGGTGGGTCATGCGCCTGGGCATTGGGGCTTTGGGGCAAGGCAGCCTCCAGGAAGCGGCGCGTCTGGGGGCCGGGCTGGCTTCGGCCGCCATCCTGTATCTGGGGGCGTGCCTGGTACTGCGCGTGGATGAGGTCCGCCTGCTGCGGGATCTCGTCCGCCGCACGCCGGTTGGAGGAGCGCAACAGGTTCCTTGACACTCGAAAATCCGCGATGCTACGCTGGGATGCAGTTGTTTTTTAGCACTCTCACCGGCTGAGTGCTAAGGGGCGACAGACCATGGTCCAGCTCGACGAGCGGAAACGAGCTGTGCTCTACGCGGTGGTCGAGGCGTACATCCGCTCGGCCGAACCCGTTGGGTCCGAGCACGCCGTCGTACGCGACCAGGTCAAGGTCAGCCCGGCCACCATCCGCAGCACGATGGCGGCGCTCGAAGAGATGGGGCTGCTCAGACATCCGCACACGTCCGCCGGCCGGGTTCCCACTGACGCGGGATACAGACAGTACGTGGACATGCTTCCGCAGGCGGAGCCTCTTCCCGGGGCCGACCGGCAGGCCATCCGCCGTCGCCTGGAAGGCACCGCCGCAGAGCCGTCCGGCGCGCCGCACCAGGCGGCCCGGATTCTCGCGTCGGTGACGCACTACCCGTCGGTCGTCGCCGCTCCCGGCCTTCGGGATCAGACGTTTCGCTCACTGCACCTGGTCCCGCTGGGGCCGGACCGCGCGCTCGCCGTGATCGCCACCAACGCCGGCGCACTGCAGGGGTGCATGATCACGCTGCCCGATGGAGTGGAGCCCGACGCGCTCGAGCAGCTCTCGCGGACGATCACGGAGAGCCTCCAGGGCTGCCGCATCGCCGATCTCACTCATCAGCGGCTCGAGCAGGCCGTCGGTGAAGCGTCGTGGCAGCATCGGCTGCTCGATCACGTCGAGGCCTGGCTGCGGCGCGAGGGCGCCAGGGGCACGCGCACCAGGATCCGCGTTGAAGGCGCGAGCCATCTCCTCCGCGAGCCGGAGTTTCGAACCCCCGAAGCGGCGACGCGGCTGTTGGAGCTGCTCGAGGAAGAATCCGTCCTGGCCGATGCGTTGACGGCGATGCCCGAGCAAGGGGTACGAATCTCCATCGGCGCGGAAAACCGCCGCCAGGAGCTGCGTGCCTGCAGCCTGGTCATGGCGGCGTACCGGGCCGGCCATCAGGCGGCCGGGACGGTGGGCATTGTTGGTCCCACCCGGATGCGGTATCGCCAGGCCATGACCGCGGTGCGGTATGTGGCGGACCGGCTGAGCGAGGCGCTCGACGCGCTTGGCTAGCCCGGCGGCCGCGTGTTCATTCATTCCCACAGGACGATGAGAGACGATGGCCTCACGCGATCTCTATAGCATCCTCGGCGTGGATCGCCGGGCGTCCCAGGAGGATATCAAGCAGGCCTACCGCCGGTTGGCGCGCGAGGCCCACCCGGATGTGCGCCGGGATGATCCGCACGCCACCGACCGGTTCAAGGAGATCAACGAAGCCTACGCGGTCCTCAGCGACCCCGCACAGCGCACGCACTACGACCGCTATGGCGAGGTCGGCGGTGATCTGGGATCGTTCGGACGCGATGCCAGTCCGTTTGGCGACCTGTTCGACCTGTTCTTCGGCGGGCGCGGCGGCGTTCGGACGGCCGAACGCGAAGCGCCGGCCCGAGGCGCGGATCTACGCTACGATCTGGAGATCACGCTCGAAGAAGTATCCACCGGCGTTGAGAAGCCCATCAGCCTGGAGCGCCTCGAAACCTGCGCGTCGTGCTTTGGGACGGGGGCGGAGCGTGGCTCGAAACCAGAGCGGTGTCCCTCGTGCGACGGCACCGGGGAGGTCCGCCACGCCGCGCGCACGGTGTTCGGGCATTTCACGCAGATCGGCACCTGTCCGCAATGCCGCGGCACCGGCACCTTCATCGCCAAGCCGTGCGGCAGCTGCCGGGGCTCGGGCCAAACCGAGGCGCGCCGGGAAATCACGGTCTCCGTGCCCGCCGGGGTCGAAGAGGGCATGCACCTTCGCCTGAGCGGCGAAGGCGAGGCGGGATCGCGCGGGGGCAGCCGCGGCGATCTCTTCGTCGTGATCCACATTGCGCGGCATGACACTTTCAGGCGACGGGGCCGCGACCTCATCCGTGAGGCCGAGATCACGATGGTGCAGGCGGCGCTCGGCGATGAGATTCGCCTCGCGGCGCTCGATGGGGAAGCCGTCCTGACGGTGCCGCCGGGAACGCAGCCTGGCACGACGCTGACCATCCGAGGCCGGGGGCTGCCCGAGCTTCACCGGGGCCGCGGCGATCTCCACGTCACCGTCCGCGTCGCCGTGCCTCGGCGGCTCTCCGCCGAACAGCGGGCGCTCCTCGAGGAGTTCGGGCGTACGTCCGGAGAGCGCCGACCGAAGAAACGCGGCTCGGTGCTCAAGAGCGTCAAGAACCTCCTGCAGTAACGACCATCGGCGCCTGTGGAGGCGCACCGTCGGTGAAGTGGATTGAAGTGTCCGTGCGGGTGGCGTCCTCGCAGATGGAGCCGGCCGCCGATCAGATCCTCGGGCTCGCGCCGCAGGGTCTGTGGGAAAGCTCCGATGGTGGGGGACGGCGTCGGGTGCTTCGTGCCTACGTGCCGGCCACCCCGTGGAGCCGTGCGGCCATCCGGGGCCTGCGGCGCCTGCTTACCCCTGCCGCTCCCAGCGCCTCGGTGCGCACCCGCGTCGTGCAGGACACCACATGGGTCAACGCATGGAAGGCTGCGGCACGCCGCATTCGCATCGGACGTCTCCTCATACAGCCCAGCTGGATGAAAGATGACGCACCGGGTCGTGCCGTGATCCGGCTCGACGCGGGCATGGCGTTCGGCAGCGGCGAGCATCCCTCGACACGATTGTGCCTTCGCGCGATCGAGCGCCACATGCGCGCCGGGGGGACCGTGATCGACGTCGGCACCGGATCGGGGATTCTTGCCATCGCGGCCGCGCGGCTCGGCGCGGCGCGGGTGCTGGCCATTGATAACGACCCCGTGGCCGTCGACGTCGCCTCCGCGAACGTCCGGGCCAACCGCGTCGCGCACCGGGTGAGCGTGCGGCGCGGCCAGGGGCTCGCCCGGGTGCGAACACGTGCCGACCTGATCGCGGCGAACCTGACGGCCGATACGTTGCCGCCACTCCTGGCGGATGTGCGCCGCTCGCTCGTCCCCGGCGGGCGGTTCATTGCCGCGGGGTTCGGCACCGCGCGCGTGCGAGAGCTCCGACGCCAGCTCACGAAGGCCGCGTTGCGCGTGGCAGCAAGCGAGCGACTTCACGGATGGTGCGCAGTGCACGCAATACGGCCTGCCGGCGGCTCCAGGTGACGATGAGGACCCCATCTTCCGCGCCCGGCCGGGCGCCCCGCCGCTTCTTCGTGGAGCACGCGGCGCTCGATCACGCCGAGATCGTCTTCGCCCCCAGGGAGGCGCATCACATCGCGCGGGTGCTGAGGCTGCAGCCAGGAACCCGCCTCATCGCGTTTGACGGCGGCCGCGAAGTGGATGCCGAGGTCACCCGGGTCGACGGGTCTGCCGTCGCCGCCCGCCGCCTCGGGCCGCCTCGGCCCGCACGGCGTCCAATCGAGCTCACGCTGCTGCAGGGCGTGGCCCGCGGGCCGAAGATGGACCTGATCATCCGCACGGCGACCGAGATCGGCATCGCCGCCATGCATCCGGTGCTCACGGCGCGAGCCGTGGCCGGGCCCGGATCCGCCCGTGTGGCGCGCTGGCAGCGGATCGCCCAGGAGGCGGCCAGGCAGTCCGGTCGGGGCGATGTTCCGGCGATCCACGAGCCCGTGCCATTGGACGCCGCTCTGGAGGCGCTGGGCCCGGTCGATCTCTTCATCGTGCCCTGGGAGGCCGAGACGCGGCCGATTGGCGAGGTGATCGCCGGCCGCGCATTCGCAACCGCGGCAATCTTCATCGGTCCCGAGGGCGGGCTGACGCCGGAGGAAGTCGCTGCGGCGCGCGCCGCCGGCGGACTCACCGTCTCACTCGGTCCCCTCATTCTGCGGACCGAGACGGCGGGACTGGTGAGCGTGGCCATGCTTCTCTACGAGCGGCTCCTGCGCCGGCGGGCCTGACCCAACGGTTCCCTCGGATGTCCCGGCAACGGCCTGAGGCCGACGCTCGCCAGCTCCGCGCGGGCGAGACCCTCGTGCCGCCCGGACGCCCAATCGCCCAGCGGATCCGGCGTATGGGCCAGGAGGTCCTCGTAGGACAACCGGTGGATCGCACGCGACGCCAACAGCCGTTCGACCTGAATACCTTCCAAACGCGGCGCGACGCGAATGGCGCGATGGGCCGCACGGACCATGCGCAGCCGCTGCAAGCGCCACGGAAGATACCGCTCGAGCCACAGAACGATGGGCACGGCCAGCACGATCGATGCGACCGACACGACCACCGCGGCGAGGGCTCGCTCCAGCTCGCCGCCGGCCGCCGCAAGAGGCGCCCCGGCCGCGGTCAGTGCGTCCCGGACACCGTCGCCCGCGACGCGTCCGACGGCGGGCACGCGCATGAGGACATCGCCCATCTGCTGGCCGGCGGACTCGAGCTTAATCCCGGCCGAGCGTATTGTCCGCCCGAGCGCGGTCGACGGCGCAAGATGATCATAAAGCCGGAGGCCCAGGGCGATCCAGAAGATCATCCATAACACCGTGGCCGCGTCGGCGATCACTTCTTTTGCGCGCGCGCCGGGCAACTCACTCCAGAGTTTGGGCATGAGGCGCTCCCTTCCGGATCGATTCACATACTTCAGTCTTACCACCAGGATGCGGTGCGCGGCGCGCCGAAGGGCTGTTGCGGCTCATTGCGACGGTCACAACACCGGAGGCGAGTCCGATGAGGAGACAATGGCTGGCAGCGCTGCTGGCAGCGGTTCTGGCCCTACCCGTCCTCGCCGCATCCGCCGACGCCCAGGGCAGGAGGGAGGGCGCCGTCATCGGGACGTCCCAGGAGCCCGATCTTTTCGGTCCGTTCTCGATCATGGTGGCGGCATCGGTCGTGCAGAACGCGATGTTCGCCTACGCGGCGCCTTTCAACGATAAGTGGGTCCGGCAGCCCATGATGGTCGAGAAGCTGCCCACGGTGAAAGACGGCGACTGGGTCATTCTCCCCGGTAACAAGATGCGGGTCACCTGGAGACTCAAACGCGGGTTCACCTGGCACGACGGCCAGCCGGTCACCGCGCTGGACTGGCGTTTCACGTACGGCATGCTGCGCAACCCCCAGACGCCGCAGGTCAGCCGCTTCGTGCTCAGGAAGGTCGACAACGTCCTCGTCCCCAACCCGGCCGACCCCTATACGCTGGTCGTACAGTGGAACGAGCTGTTTCCGTTTGCGGGCAGCGACCCGTTCGGCCACCCGTATCCGCTGCCGCGGCATATCCTCGAGCGGCCCTACAGTCAGGACCCTTCCAGACTCAAGGCGCATCCCTACTGGCGCGCGCCGGTCGCGGCTGGTCCGTATCGCTTCGTTGAATGGGTGGCGGGCAGCCATATCACCCTGGAAGCGTACGACAGGTTTCCGCTGGGCGTCCCCAAGGTCAAGAGGCTGACGATTCGGTTTATCCTCGACAACACGGTGCTCCAGGCCAACCAGATCGCGGGGAGCGTGGACGCGACCGACAACGCGGGATTCGACTGCGACGCGATGGAGCAGATCGAGAAGCGCAACCCGCAGATCGTGGCCCACTACCGCGAGGCGCTTTCGTGGGAGCGGGTTGACTTCAACCTGGACAATGAGTGGCTCAAAGACCGGCGCGTGCGCCACGCGATCGCCCACGCTGTTGATCGCGCCGCGCTGGCCGAACTGTCGTGCTCGGGCGGCCGTCAGCCGCCGGCCCACGGCTGGCTGGCCCCGCGCCATCCCGCGTCTCACCCGAATCTGAAGAAGTATGCCTTTGATCCCGCGCGCGCCCGGCAATTGCTGACCGAAGCCGGCTTTACCATGGGCCCCGATGGCATTCTCCGGGATGCGAGCGGCAAGCGGTTCGAGATGACGATCATGTCAACAGCGGGAAGCGCCATTCGGGAGCAGACCGAGCAGGTCGCAAAGGAGCAACTCAAGCACGTGGGGGTCGATCTCCGGATCGACAACCGGCCCGCATCGGTCTTTCTGGGCCCCATCATCAATCGGCGGCAGTTCCCGCATCTGGCACTCTATGGAAGCCTGTTCTCGCCTGAGACGCTGCCGATCAGCCGGTTCCACAGCAGCCAGATTCCCTCAGCGGCCAACAACTGGGAGGGCGACAACCGAGGGGGATGGCGCAACGCGGAAAACGACCGGCTCTGGGAGCAGATGATCTCCGAGCTCGACGAGAAGAAGCGCATCGCGCTGTTCCGCCGCCAGCAGGAGATCTTTGCGGAAGATCTGCCCAGCCTGCCGCTGTACTTCCGCCTTAGCCGGACGACCTCGCACAAGAAGATCGCCAACGTCCGGCCCACCGGCCTCGCGGGGTCGTACATGCTGTGGAATAGCTACGACTGGCGGTGGGACGACTGATTGGTGGAGTTCCATTCGCCGCACCGAGCAGGGTCGAGGTGAATCGGGATGGCGCATGACGTTTTCGTGAGCTACTCCGCCAAAGACAAGCCGACCGCGGACGCGGTGGTGGCGACCCTCGAGGTAAGAGGCATCCGCTGCTGGATCGCGCCCCGGGACGTCCTGGCGGGCATGCACTACGGCGAAGCGATCATCGATGCCATCAACGCCAGCAAGGCGATGGTCCTTGTCTTCTCCAAGAACGCCAACGAGTCGAGCCAGATCCGGCTGGAGGTCGAGCGCGCGGTCAGCAAGGGCATCTCGATCATCCCGGTGCGCATCGAGGATGTGGCGCCAGGCAAGTCCCTCGAGTATTTCATCGGGCCTGTCCACTGGCTCGACGCGCTCACGCCCCCGCTGGAGAGGCACCTCGAGCAGCTGGCGAGCACGATCCAGGTGCTCTTGAGGCGCACCGCGGCGGCAACCGGTGAGGAAGTGGTAACCCCGCCGTCTCCACCCACCGTACCAGTTCCTCCCATTGGTGCCACTGCGACCATTCCCGGAGCCGCGATGGCCGCTCCGGTTGCCCCTGTTCGTCCGACCGTCCCTCGCATCCCTGGGATGCCGCTGGCGACCGGCGCCGGTCTGTTGGAACAGGCCGCCCGCGAAGCTGCCGGACTCGTGATGTCTGCCCTCAAGTCGGGCTCGGCGGAGCAGCGGCGGGTTCGATTGAACGTGGCCCTTGCGGCCGGCCTTGGTGCGGGCAGTGCCGCCGTACTTCACAACGGGATATTCACCGTGTTCAGGCGGAACTGGCTCTGGGTTGCGCTTCCCGTCATCCTGGCCGGTCTGGTTACGTATGCGTGGGCCTATGGGGCTCAGCAGCGGCCATCTCGGGCAGCAAAGATCGGCGTCATCGTGGGGCTCGTGGCCGGATCCATCCTGACAGTGGTCATGATCTGGATCACCAGGCCACGAATTCTTACAATGGGCCGCTGGGTATCGGCGGAAGCGTTGATCTGGGCGATTTTCGGTCTGCTAGGCGGCCTGGCCATTGACAGGTTGCGGAGGACACGATTCGGCCCGCCGGTCCTCACGGGCTTGGCGTCAGGGGCGCTCGCCACCATTCTCCTGATCTGGCTGATGTACCGCGAGTTTACGACATTCACATTGATGGTGGCTCTTGGATGGGCCGCTGGCCTGATCTTCGTTCCGCCTCCCGAGACGGCTCCGGGCCCACGCGCGAACGCCGGGCAAGGACACGTCGTCGACACGACACTATCTACCTGAGGTCTTTCGGAGGAGCGCCATCGCGTCACTAGATCACCAGTTGGTGTCTGGGGTCGCAGTGTTTGCCGGCCTTATTTCGCTGGTGCTGGCATCGGAGAGGGGGCGCAGAGACCCGCAGTCGAGTCGGGGACCGTGGCCGTCCGAACGCTTCCGGGCGATCCGCCGCTCACATACCACCTCTACGTGTCCCACCGTGGAGGGCAGGGGGCTCCGCTCTTCATCGACGTGCATGGGAACGGGCGAGGCGTCGCGCAGCATGCCTCGCTCTTCGCGCCGTTTGCCGAACGCGCGGGCGCGGTGCTCCTCGCTCCGCTGTTTCCCGCCGATCACTTCCCTGATTTTCAGCGGCTTGGTCGAGCCGGTCGTGGGGCGCGAGCCGATCTCGCGCTGCAGCGCCTGGTGGCCGAAGTTGGCGCGCTGACCGGGGCAAGGACCGACAAGCTCCATCTTTCGGGGTATTCGGGCGGCGCCCAGTTCGTCCATCGGTACACGATGGCGTACCCCGAGCAGGTCGCGCGGTTCGTGGCAGGTGCCGCTGGATGGTATACGTTCCCTGATCCCGCAGTGGAATTTCCCGGTGGGATCAGGTCGATCCTTGATCTCCCCGATGTGGTCTTCGTTCCTGAGCGGTTCCTTCGTGTCCCGGGGTGTGTGTTCGTTGGCGAAGATGACGTCCAGCGGGATACGGATCTCAATCAGCGCCCGGAAGTAGACGCCCAGCAGGGACTCAACCGCGTCGAGCGCGGAAAACGGTGGGTGGAGGCGATGCAGGCCGCGGCCGCGGCGCGCGGGCTACGCACCCCGTACGCGTTTCAATTGCTTCCACGGTCGCCGCACTCGTTCTCACAATGCATGAGGAATGGAGGTCTTGGAGACAAGACCGTCGGTTGTCTCGGCCTCTCGCGATAGTCCGCTGGGCGGTGACGCTACACTTTCAACGCCGGCGTTGCATTTCCATACACCCGCCTGTATAATAATACCCATGCCGATTCGCGTGAGCATCATTGGGGCATCGGGCTACGGTGGAGGGGAGCTCGTTCGGCTGCTGTGCGGGCACCCGGACGTCGCGCTCGCGCACCTGACCGCCGAGAGCCGCAAAGCGGAACCCTATGGCGAGGTCTTCCCCAACTTGCGCGGGTTCGTCGCGCACACGACCGAAGAGGCCGATGTGGAGGCGATCGGCGCAGATTCGGATGTTGTCTTCTTCGCACTTCCCAACGGCATGGCGATGACGCTTGTGCCGAAGCTGGGGCCGCGCACAAAGATCGTCGACCTGGGAGCAGACTTCAGGTTTCGCGATCCCGCGACGTACCAGGCGTGGTACAAGATGCCGCATGCGGCCCCCCACCTTCTCGCCGACGCGGTGTACGGCCAACCCGAGCTTCATCGCGAGCGCATCAAGACGTCGCGCATTGTCGGCAATCCCGGCTGCTATCCGACCGCCGCGCTCATCGCGATCGCGCCATTCGTGCGGGCTGGTGTGGTGAAGCACGACGGCATCATCGTAGACGCTAAATCGGGCATCTCCGGTGCGGGCCGGGGCGCGTCACCGGGCCTGCTCTTCTCCGAGATCAACGAGAACGTGAAGCCATACAACGTCGCGGCCCACCGTCACGCGCCGGAAATCGAGCAGGAGGTCGCCGCGCTCAACGGCGGCGGAATGGCGATCACGTTCACGCCGCATCTGATCCCCATGACGCGGGGGATTCTGGCCACAGTGTACATGCGCCTGGTGCACGGGATGACTGACGCCGAAGCCGAAGGGATTCTGATGGAAGCCTACGCCCGTGAGCCGTTCGTGCGCGTGCTGCCGGGGGGACTGCCGCAGACGAAGGCCACGTTCGGATCCAACTACTGTGACGTCGCGGTGCGCGTGGATCCACGCGGGGGCGTGTTGATCGTTATGGCCGCGATCGACAACCTCGTGAAAGGCGCGTCCGGCCAGGCCATTCAAAACATGAACATCATGTGCGGGTTCTCGGAACGCTCGGGGCTGGAAGCGCCCCCGGTGTTTCCCTAGGCAGAGGTGTTGTGATGACCGTGGCGCACCAGGCAATCACTCCTCTCGAAGGGACGGTGACGACGCCGCGGGGCTTCCGCGCCGCAGGCGTCAGGTGCGGGATCAAGCCCGACCGGCCCGATCTGGCGCTGATCGTCTCGGACGCGCCGGCCGCGGCGGCGGGAACGTTTACAACGAACAAGATGCGATCGGCGCCGGTCACGCAGAGCGAGGCGAAGCTGACCTCCGGCCGGGCGCAGGCCGTGCTGGTCAACAGCGGCAACGCCAACGCCTGCACCGGCAAGCGGGGAGAGACGGACGCCCGCACGATGGCCGCGGTCGCGGCGAAGGCCCTGGGCGTCTCCGACGATCTCGTGCTGGTCGCCAGCACGGGTGTTATCGGCAGGCCGCTCCCGATGGACGTCATCACCGCGGGCATGCCCGCGCTGGTCGCGGCACTCGGGGCCGACGGCATGGCGGCCGCGCAGGCGATCTTGACGACCGACGCGTTTCCCAAGACGGCCGCGGCTGGGGTTGACTTTGGCGAGGGCCGCGCGACCATCGGCGGGATCGCGAAGGGCGCCGGCATGATCCATCCCAACATGGCGACGATGATCGCGATCCTGACGACCGATGCCGCGGTCGAACCGGGGGCGTTGCGCGCGGCACTGCGGACGGCCGTGGACGGTTCGTTCAACTGCATCAGCGTCGACGGGGACACCAGCACGAGCGATAGCGTGTTCGTCCTGGCCAACGGCGCCTCCGGCGTGCCGTTGATCGCCACCGGGGATGACCGTTACGAGGCATTCGTCGCCGGGCTGACCGACGTCGCCGGCCGGCTGGCCCGATTGGTCGTTCAGGACGGAGAGGGCACCACCCGCATCATCGAGGTGGTCGTTCGGGGCGCGCGATCGCACTCCGACGCCCGGACCGCGGCCCATGCCGTCATGACGTCCTTGTTGGTCAAGACCGCCTTCCACGGCGCCGAGCTGAACTGGGGGCGTATTTCGGCGGCGCTGGGCCGCAGCGGTGCCGACGTGCTCCCCGATCTCCTCGCCATCGCCATCGGCGACGTCTGGGTCGTCCGCGGCGGTGTAGGCGTGCCAGACGGGTACGCGGGCGCCGAGGGGCTGCTGCGCGCGCCGCAGGTCAGGGTCACGATCGACCTGGGACTGGGGCAGGGGACGTTCCGTGGTTGGACGAGCGATCTGTCCGAGACGTATGTCAAGGTCAACAGCGGGTACCTGACGTGACGCGCAGGCTGGCGCAGCAGACCAAGGAGGTAGTGCGCGATCCCGTCACCGAGGGACGGCTCATCGCACGGGGCCTGCACTACGCGGCGGCGTGGCGCGGGAGAACCGTCGTCGTCAAGTACGGCGGCAGTGTGCTCGACGCCAACGCGTCGGGCACCGTGGTGGAAGACCTGGTGCTCCTCAAGGGCGCCGGGGTCAATCCGGTGCTCGTGCACGGCGGCGGCCCGGAGATCACGCGCATGCTCGATCGAGTCGGCAAGGAAACGCAGTTCGTCAAGGGCCTCCGAGTGACCGATGCCGAGACGATGGAGATCGTCGAGATGGTGCTGGCCGGCCGCGCCAACAAGACGCTGGTGACGATGATCGGGACCGCGGGCGGCAGCGCCGTGGGTCTGTCGGGAAAGGACGCGGGACTGCTGCGCGCGCGCCGGCTCAACGGTCCGATCGACCTTGGCCTGGTGGGAGAGGTTGTCGAGGTCCGCGGACAGATCATTCAGACCATCAGCGAAGCCGGGCACGTGCCGGTGATCGCGTCGGTGGGCGTGGGGGACGAGGGTGAGAGCCTGAACCTCAAT
Source organism: Armatimonadota bacterium (assembly GCA_052386995.1). Lineage (GTDB taxonomy): Bacteria > Sysuimicrobiota > Sysuimicrobiia > Sysuimicrobiales > Humicultoraceae > JBQTJP01. Next base: position 17,749 of record JBQTJP010000196.1, on the reverse strand, counting down.
GCCGACCACGTCGCCGGGGCCCTCGCGGCGGCGCTGGCGGCGAGCAAAATGATCATCCTGACCGACGTGCCCGGGGTAATGCGCTCAGACGGCGACGACGCGGCATCGCTGGTCTCCAGTCTCACCGCGGCGGAGGCGCGGCGGCTCATCACGGACGGCACCATCCGCCGCGGGATGATCCCGAAGGTCGAGGCCTGTCTGACCGCACTCGATCGGGGCGTGCCTAGCGCACACATCATCGGGATCGACACCCCGCACGCGCTGCTGATCGAGCTCTTCACCGAAGAAGGGATCGGTACGATGATCACCACGGGATCGTAGGGAGGCCAGCCGCATGTCGACAGCAGATGTCATCGCGATGACCCAGCGGTATCTCCTTCCGACGTACAAGCGCGCGCCGGTGGCGGTCTCACACGGGCAGGGCGTCTGGTTGTACGATCTCGAAGGCCGGCGCTACCTCGACTTCATCAGCGGAATCGCGGTGAGCGCGCTCGGCCATGCGCACCCCAGGCTTGTTGACACCATCACCAGGCAGGCGACCCGTCTGCTCCACGTCTCGAACCTCTTTCACATCCCCGAGCAGGCGGCGCTCGCCAAATGGCTGGTGGAGCACTCTGCCTGCGACCGGGCGTTCTTCTGCAACAGCGGTGCCGAAGCCAACGAGGCCGCGATCAAGCTCGCCCGCAAGTGGGGCCGCCGCGACGGTCGCGATCGGTTCGAGATCATCGTCGCCCAGCAATCCTTCCACGGCCGGACGATGGGAACGCTCGCCGCGACCATGCAGCCCAAGTACCAGCAGCCGTTCGCGCCGTTGCCGGCTGGGTTTGTGGCGGTTCCGTTCAACGATATGGATGCCATCCCCGGCGCCACCACCGAGCGGACCGTCGCGCTGATGCTGGAGCCGCTCCAGGGTGAAGGGGGGATCGCGCCCGCCTCACCGGCCTATCTGGCGAGTGTCCGCGAGTGGTGCGATGCTCACGACCTGCTGCTCATCCTCGACGAGGTCCAAACCGGTATGGGGAGGACGGGCACCCTGTTCGCATACGAGCAGTACGGCATCGAGCCCGATGTGTTGACCCTGGCCAAGGGCCTGGGCGGTGGAGTGCCCATCGGGGCGATGCTAGTCAAAGAGAAGGCTTCGGCATTCGTCCCCGGCGACCACGGCAGCACCTTCGGAGGCAATCCGCTGGCATGCGCCGCGGCGCTGGCGGTGGCCGAGACAATCGTGAAGGATCGTCTGCCCGAACACGCGGCCGCCATGGGTGCGCGGCTGGCGGCGGGCCTGCAGACTCAGGTTGCCAGAAGTGCGGCGAAGGCCGTGCGCGGCCGCGGCCTGCTCCAGGCCCTGGAGCTTGACCGCGAAGCGGCGCCGGTGGTCGATGCCTGTCGGGACGCCGGGCTGCTCATCAACGCCGTCCAATCCAACACGCTGCGCTTTGCCCCGCCGCTCGTCGTCACGCCCGACGAGATCGATCAGGCGCTGGCGATATTCGACCGGGTCCTTGCCGCCGCGCCCGCGCAGGCCACGGCCGGCGGCGCCAGGCCGGGGCACTGATCTGAGTCTTCAACCACGTGAGGAACGCTGAGGACGCGAAGGGAGTCGCGATGATGACGTTCAAGAAAGTCGCCCTCGCCTATTCTGGAGGACTCGACACATCGGTCGCCATTCCATGGCTGCGGGAGACCTACGGATGTGACGTGCTCGCGGTCATCGTGGACGTGGGCCAGGGCGAAGACCTCGACGCGATCCGCAGGAAGGCGCTGGCCACCGGCGCGTCGGCGGCGCACGTGGTGGACGTCAGGCGCACGTTTGTGGACGAGTACATCGTGCCGATGGTCCAGGCCGGCGCGGTCTACGAGGGCCGCTACCTCCTGGGCACCGCGCTGGCGCGTCCGCTGATCGCCAAAACCCAGGTCGAAGTCGCGCTCGCGGAAGGCGCCGACGCGCTGGCGCACGGTTGCACCGGCAAAGGCAACGATCAAGTGCGGTTCGAGCTGGCGTATCAGGCGCTTGCGCCGCATCTGCGCGTGGTCGCGCCTTGGCGGGAGTGGCACATCCGTTCGCGCGAGCAGGCCATCGAGTACGCGCAGGCGCACGGCGTGCCCGTGCCGGCGACGAAGGCCAAGCCGTTCTCGGTCGACCGCAACCTGTGGCACTGCAGCAGCGAGGGCGGGATCCTGGAGGACCCGTGGGCGGAGCCGCCCCAGGATCTGTATCAGTACACAGCCGACCCTCGAACGTCCCCAGAGACACCGGTGTATATCGCCATCGACTTCGAGGCCGGCGTCCCCGTGGGCATCGACGGCGAGCGGCTCGATGGACTGACGCTGATGGAACGGCTCAACATTCTCGCGGGCGCTCACGGCGTTGGGCGTATCGATATCGTCGAGAACCGGCTGGTGGGCATGAAGGTCCGCGGTGTGTACGAGACCCCCGGCGGAACCGTCCTGACAGCGGCGCATCGTGATCTCGAGGCGATCACGGTGGAGCGGGAGTGCGCCCACCACAAACAGCAGATCGGGCCACGCTACGCCGAGCTGATCTACTACGGGCAGTGGTTCTCGCCGTTGCGGCAGGCGTTCGACGCCTTTGTGTCTTCTACGCAGCGCACCGTGTCCGGGAGGGTCCGCGTCCGGCTGTATAAAGGAAGCGTGATGGCCGTCGGCCGGCGCTCGCCCCAGTCCCTGTACAACCCCGAGCTCGCCACGTTTGGCGAGGATGCGGTCTACGACCAGCGGGACGCCGGCGGATTCATCAGGTTGTGGGGACTGCCCGCGAAGGTCTTTGCCCAGGCGAATCCACATCTCGTGCGGTCGGTGCATGAGCGGGTCCGCTGAACGCGCCGACCGGTACCGCATGTGGGGAGGCCGCTTCACTGCCGGCCCGGATCCGGCGGCGTCGGCGCTGTTGGCGTCGCTCCCCGTCGATCGCGCGCTCCTGCGATGGGATCTGGCCGGCAGTCTGGCGCATGTGATCGCGCTGGCCGAGGCCGGGGTCATCCCCAAAGACGCGGCCGCGAGTATCGCGCGAGAGCTGGAGGCCATGCTGGCCGAAGCCGACGCGGGATCGCTGGTCGCCGAAGAAGGCTACGAGGACGTCCACTCATTCATCGAGGCCACCCTCGTCGCGCGGCTGGGTGCGGCGACCGCGGGCTGGCTGCATACCGGTCGCAGCCGTAACGATCAGGTCGTCACGGCCTTCCGCCTGGCCCTGAAGGACCGTATCGCCAGGGTGGCCGGTCACCTGACGGCTCTCCTCGACGCATTGCTGGCGCGCGCGCGTGAAGCCGGCGACATCATGGTGCCGTCGTACACGCATCTGCAGCGGGCCCAGCCGGTCCTGCTGGCGCATGCCTGGCTGGCGTACTTCTGGATGCTGGCGCGCGACCTCGACCGCCTGCGCGATGCGTACCGGCGGCTCGACGTGTCACCGCTGGGCTCCGGTGCCATCGCCGGCACCGGCTTTCCCCTCGACCGCGCCAGGGAAGCGGCCCTGCTGGGCTTCGCGCAGGTCAGTGAAAACAGCATCGACGCCACCGGCGACCGCGACTTCGCCCTCGAGGTCACGGCCGTCCTGACCGGCCTGCTGATCCACCTCTCGCGTTGGGCCGAAGACCTGATCCTGTGGTGCACCAAGGAGTTCGAGTTCATTACGTTGCCCGATGGCATCACGACCGGCAGCAGCCTGATGCCCCAGAAGAGGAACCCCGATCTGCTCGAGCTCGTCCGCTCTCGGGCCGGCGTTGCCCTGGGCTCCCTGGTGACCCTGGGTGTGGTGATGAAAGGCGTTCCCGCGGGGTACAGCGGCGATCTTGGGGAGGATAAGGCGCCGACGTTTGCCGCGCTGCGCGCGGCGGAATCCGCCGTCGGCGCGATGACGCTGGTGATCTCCGGGCTCCTCTTCAAACCCGAGCGCATGGCGGCGGCCCTGCGGGGCGGCTTCCTCACGGCGACCGAGGCGGCCGATTATCTGGTCAGGCGTGGCGTGCCCTTCCGGGAGGCGCACCGGCTGGCGGGCCAGGTGGTGCTGGCGGCCGAGGCCGCCGGCTGTGAATTGTGGGAGTTACCGCTCGAGGCCTATGACCGCGTGTCGCCGCACTTCGGGCCCGACGTCCTCGACGCGGTCACGCCGGCTGGAGCCGTGGCCGCCAAAGATGTCCCGGGCGGGACGGCGCCCGGCAGGGTGGCCGAAGCGCTGGCCGCCGCGCGTGCCGCACTTGCGGTTCATCTGTCCTGGGCCGATCAGGTAGCGGCGGACGCAGCGGCGGTCGTCACGCGGCTCGCCGCGAGCGAGCCGGTCTAGGGGGAACGGCGTGCAGGCCCGCGATCGGCGTATCCTCGACATCATTGCGGGCCGTCCCATCACCACGCAGGATGAGCTCGTCGCCGCGCTCCGCAACGCCGGCATCCGTGTCACCCAGGCGACAGTCTCGCGCGACATCAAGCGACTCGGTCTGGTCAAGATGGCCGCGGGCGACGGAGCCTACCGCTATAGCGCCCCACAGGGCGCAAACCCATCGCGCGCGGAGGTCCGGACAAGGCTCAACCGGGCGGTCCGCGACTATGTCCTGGAGGTCGACCAGGGCAGCGGCCTCATCATCGTTAAGACCATGACCGGCAGCGCCGCCACTGTCGCGGAGGCCATCGACGAGATGGCATGGTCCGAGGTCGTAGGGACCGTCGCCGGCGACAACACGATTATCGTCGTACCGCGACGGCCGTCCGACCGGGCGGTCATCCTCCAGCGCCTCCGCACGTTACAATAGCTGAAGGGGCACCGGAACCAGCCGCCGAAGGGTGCCGCACTAGGGGAGGGTTGCGTGCAGCAGCCCGGAGTGCATACACCCACGAATCTGCTTCCGGCAGGCGTGGTGTGAAAGTTACCACGTCGATTCCCGCTGGGGTTCGCTCCATGGCCAGCCTGGAGTGGGTCAGGCGGGCGGCCCTGGGGTTATTCACTCTTCTGCTCCTGGTGGTCATCATCGGCGCCGACGACCTTCCCCCGCGCCTTGACCTCAGGGTAGGACGGCCGAGTCCCCGCGACATCGAGGCCCCACGCACGATCGAATTCGAGGACACCGAACGCACCGAGGCGGCGCGCGCCGACGCCCGCCGCGCGGTGCCGCCCGCTCTGCGGCCGGCCCCGGGTCAGGTTGCCGCCGTCCGGGCGGCCGCCCAGCGGGCGTTCGTGGCGATCGACCAGGTCCGCGCGTCGTCGATCTGGCCGGCAGCCGCACGCGTGTCTGCGATCCGGAAGGCGGCGGGTCTGCCGCTATCGGAAGTCGCCGCAGCCACCGCCGCAAACGCAACGAAGAACGACCTTGCCGCCGCGCAGCGCGTGGCTCTGGGCGCGGTCGACCAGGTCCTTGCCGATGGCGTGCGTGATGGGGAGCTGGCGGCGGCACGGGACCGCGCGCGGTCGATCGTGCGTCTGGCGGCGTTGCCCCCGGGGCTCGTGGCGCTCGCGAGCGAGGTCGCCGCCGCGGCCCTGCGGCCGACGATGGAGATCGACGCGGCCAAGACCGCGGAGCGGCGGGCAAGCGCCGACGATGTCGTCATGCCCGTGCGCGTGAGGGTGCAGCGCGGCGAGAGCATCCTGCGCAAGGGTGATGTAGTGACCCCAACGCACCTCCAGATTCTCGCCCTGACGGGCATCTATCCGCCGCGCGTGACATGGACGGCCTTCGGCGGCGTTGCGATCATCATCGCGCTGCTGCTGCTGGCCACCGGAGTGTACCTCGCGCAGTACGAGCCGGAGATCTGGGCCACAACGCGGCACCTGGTCCTCTGGAGCCTGATCGTCGTCGGCACGGTCCTCCTCGCCCAGACGCTCGGCGCGCCCCGCTTCAACGACTATCTGATGCCCGCGGCGGTGGGACCGATGCTCCTGGGCATTCTGCTGCGACCTCGGCTGGCGGTGTTCTCCGCCGGCGTCCTGGCCGTGCTCGTCGGCTTGGTGGCGGAGCGGGCGCTCGCTCCGGTCGTCGTGGCGTTCGTCGGGGGAATCGTGGGGGTGTTCGCGACGCGCAAGATCCATCGGCGCTCAGACTTCGGCGTCGCCGGTCTGCTGATCGGCCTGGCGAACGCCGGAGCCGCCGCCGGCATCGGCATGGTCGGCGGCGTGCCCACGTCCGTGGTGGCGATGAACGCCGGGTATGCAGGCGCCAACGGCCTGCTGGTGGCCGTCATGACGATTGGGATCCTCCCGTTCCTCGAGCAGATCTTCGACCGCATCACGCCGATCAAGCTGCTCGAGCTCGCGAACCCCGCGCATCCCCTGCTCCGCCGCCTGCAGCTGGAGGCCCCGGGCACGTATCATCACAGCATCATGGTCGGTAACCTGGCGGAGGCAGCCGCCGAGGCGGTCGGGGCCGACGCATTGCTGGTCCGGGTGGGCACATACTATCACGACGTGGGAAAGCTCCGGAGGCCCCCCTTCTTCGCGGAGAATCAGATGGGGATCGAGAATCCGCACGAGAAAATGGCCCCCAGCCTGTCGGCGTTGACCGTCGCCTCGCACGTGCGGGACGGCCTCGATCTGGCGCGGGAGTACGGCCTGCCCCAGATGATTGCCGACTTCATTCCGCAGCATCACGGGACCACGCGGCTCGCCTACTTCTACCACCAGGCGCTCGAGCGCGGGGATGTCATCGACGAGGCCGCCTTTCGCTACGAGGGACCCAAACCGCAGACACCCGAGACGGCCATCGTCATGCTGGCCGACGCGGCAGAGGCCGCCGTGCGATCGTTGACGCGGCCGACGCCTGATCGTCTGGAAGAGGTCGTGCGGCGGCTGATCCGCGAGAAGCTCGAAGACGGACAGCTGGATGAGTGCGGCCTGACGTTCCGCGACCTCGATCGCATCGCCGCGGCCTTCGTGCGCATTCTGAGCGGCATCATGCATCCGCGCCTCGAATACCCAGACCTTGAAGGGGAGCTTGCGCGGCGCCGGCGCGAGCGCACGGCGCGGGTCACCAGGTAGGCGTGCGCGTGCACGTCGTGACCATCGGGACACGGAACGTTGTCCCCGGACGCGTCTTGCGGGCCGTCGGACGGGCGGCCATGCGGGCGACGGGCTGCCCGCCTCGAGCCGAGATCGAGGTGGCGCTCGTTGACGACGCGACCATCACCCGATTGAACCGCCGTTTCCTCCGCCAAACGGGCAGCACCGATGTGCTGGCATTCCCCGCCGGCCGCGGGCAGAGATCGCCCGTGCTTGGCGAGGTCGTCATTTCAATCCCCCGCGCGCGGGCGCAGGCCCGCCGGCTGCGACACGCCGTGCGGCGAGAGGTGGCGTTGCTGCTCGCGCATGGCGTGCTCCACCTGCGCGGGCAACGCGATGACACCCCACGAGGGAAGGCGCGGATGCTGGCGAGAGCGGAAGCGATCGTCACAGGGGTCATGGACGCGCGAACCCGCCGGCAGAAGGCGCGCGGCGCGGAGCGTTGAGGCGTGCGTCACTCGTTGTGGCAAAGTTTCCACTTCGCCGGCCGCGGACTGCAGCACGCGTTCCACACGCAGCGCACGATGCGTATTCACGTCGCGCTCGTGGTCGCGATCACCGTTGCGTTGGTCTGGCTCGATCTGCCGGTAGTGGAAGCGGCCGCGATCGTGCTCGCGATGGCGGTCGTGCTCGCCGCGGAGCTCCTCAATACCGCGGTCGAGGCCCTCGTCGATCTCCACGTGGGTGATCGACATCATGTGCTCGCCGGCCGCGCGAAGGATCTCAGCGCGGCGGGTGTCCTCGTGGCGGCGGTCGGTGCCGCCGCGGTTGGCCTGCTGGTGCTGGGGAGGCCCGCGGCGGCGCTGCTCGGAGGTCGCGTGAGTCCACAATCGCTGGGTCGAGCGGGGGCGCTCTTGCTTGTGCTCGCGCTCGTGGTGATGGTCCTGCGGGGGGATCGCAGACCCGAGGCGGAGATCGGGCGGTGAAAGACAACCAGATGCCGTTGGCGCCCAGACGCCCGGGCCGGCCGTCCGATGAGGAGCAGCCCGTGGCCGCGGTCGCCGTGGAGCCGGTCGTCTCGGCGTCGGCTGCACCCGGCAACGCGATCAGTGCCATTGAAATGAGGACGCCCGTGGCACCGGAACCCGCCGAGCCCGCCGCTACCGCTCTGGAGCCCGCCACGTTGGCGCCGCAGCCCGCGGCCGTTGAGATAGCGGCACCATCCGCCCTCATCCCAGATGCGCCGGCGCCCATCGAGACCGTCCCCGCGGAGGACGTCGAGCGGATCCTCCGCGAGGCCGAGCCGGAATACAACTATCGCCAGCTCGCAGGCATCTGGGCGTCGGTCGTGTCAGGGATCGCCGTGGCCATGGCGTTGTTCCACCTGTACACCGCGCGGTGGGGGACCCTGGAGGCCTTGCGCCAGCGCTCGCTGCACGTGGCCTTCGTCATGGCGCTGGTGTTCCTGCTCTACCCGATGCGCCGCAAGGGTGCCGCTGCCTCGCCGGTGCGGTTCATCGACGTGCTCACCGCCGCGGTGGCCGTCGCCCCGATGATCTATCTCTTCGTCAACCACACGCCGCTCACGCTGCGTGCCGGCACTCTGACGACCGCCGACCTCGTCATCGGGGTTCTCGGGATCATCGCGGTCCTGGAGGCTGGGCGGCGGCTTATGGCCATCCTGCCGATCATCGCCGGTGCAGTCCTGATCTATCCGTTTATCGGGCAGTACCTGCCCGGCGTGCTGGCCATCGCGCGTATCTCGCCGCAGCGGGTGATCGAGCAGACGTTCTTCACCACAGAAGGCATCTTTGGGATTCCGATCGGCGTGTCGGCGACCTTTGTGTTTCTGTTCGTGCTGCTCGGTGCATTTCTGGAACGCACCGGGTTGGGCCAACTGTTCGTCGAGATCGCCATGGCGATCGCGGGATGGATGACCGGTGGTCCCGCGAAGGTCTCGGTCCTCTCCAGCGCGTTCATCGGCACAGTCTCCGGAAGTTCCGTCGCCAACGTCGTGGCCGACGGTGTGTTCAACATCCCGTTGATGAAGCGCCTGGGCTACGGCGCGCAGTTCTCCGCCGGCGTCGAAGCCGCCACCTCCGTCGGCGGCCAGATTGTCCCGCCCGTCATGGGTGCCGCTGCCTTTGTAATGGCGGAATTCCTGGGCATCCCGTACCTGACGATTGTCAAAGCCGCGGCCATCCCCGCGGCCCTCTTCTACCTGTCGCTGGCCCTCATCATTCACTTCGAAGCGAAGCGCCTGGGTCTCGCCGGCATCCCCCGGCATCAGCTCCCACGCCTCGGGCCGATCTTGTGGCGCAAGGGTTATCTGGTGGTGCCCCTGGTCATCCTCGTCAGTTCACTGCTCCACGGCGACAGCGCGGCGCGCTCGGCCTTCTGGGGCATCGTCTGGGCCGCCGGCGTGCACGTCATCACGTGCTGGCGCGAGCGCCGGCTCTTGAGCTGGCCGGCCGACATCTGGAACACGCTCGTACACGGCACGCGCCTCGCGCTGTCCGTAGCCGTGGCCACGGCGGTCGTCGGGATCTTCATCGGCATCATACAGCTCTCGGGGCTCGGCCTGGCGATCGTAAGCATTACGGTCGCGCTCGGAAAGAATATCCTCTTCCTGACACTCGTCTTCACCATGGTTGCGTGTCTGATCATTGGGTCGGGAATCCCGACGACCGCAACCTACATCATCCTGGCGGCCATCGCCGCGCCCGCCCTGATCCAGATGGGCGTGCTGCCGCTCGCCGCGCATATGTTTATCTTTTACTACGGAGTCCTGGCCGACATCACGCCGCCTGATGCCCTGGCCGCGTACGCCGCCGCCGGGATCGCCAAGAGCGATCCGCTCGCGACCGGATGGACCGCGACGCGCCTTGCGCTCGCCGGCATCATCGTCCCCTTCATGTTCGTGTACTCACCCACCATCCTGCTGCAGGGCGCGGGTCTGAGCGAGATCGTGGTCACCGCGGCCACGGCCGTCGTCGGGGTGGTCGCGCTGGCGGCCGCGGTGTCGGGATATTTTTTGGCCGTCGCGACGCTGCTCGATCGGCTGCTGCTGGTCGTTTCCGCGCTGGCCCTCATCTTTCATGACCCACGCGGCGATGTGCTGGGAGTCGGGTTGCTCGCGCTCGTTGCGGCGCTGCAGCTCATGAGAAGGGAGCGCGAGCCGGACCGTCACGCGCGTACCCCGCCGGCGCCCGCAGGAGGAGAGAGCGGGCGGTGACCCGAACAAACGCGCGCGCGGGGCGCAGTGCCGGAATAAACGGCAGGATGGGGGAGGGGATGCCGTGAAGGTGCGATGGCTCTTGCTGGTGATCACAGTGGTGCTCGTCGGCGCGATGGCGGCGCCGATCGGTGCGCAGGTCCGGCTGCTGTCCTTGGTGACGGGCGGGACGGCCGGAGTGTACTTCCCGCTCGGTGGGGCGATGGCCGAGATCTGGAACAGGGCCGTGCCGGGCGTCCGTGTCGCCTCGCAAAGCAGCGGGGCGTCGGTCGTCAACATTCAGAATATGGCGCGCGGAGATGCCCACCTGGGGCTGGTCCAAAACGATGTCGCCTATTACGCCAACAACGGCACCGAGGTGTTCGCCGAGCCGGGCAGCAATCGGCCGCGGCCGGTTGCCGGGATCCGCGGCATTGCGATGCTCTATCCGGAGACGATCCAGATCGTGACGTTGCGCGGCAGGCGGATCAACGGCGTCGAGGACCTCCGCGGCAAGCGCGTGATCGTCGGCGCGCCCGGCAGCGGCACGGAGGCGAACGCCCGCCAGATCCTCGCCGTGCACGACATCTTCTATCGGGAGCTGCGCGCGGATTTTCTGTCGTTTGCGGCGGGGATCGACCAGTTGCGCGATGGGAACGGCGATGCCGTCTTCATCACGGCGGGCGCGCCCACGGCGGCCGTGACCGACCTGGCGTCGAACCGTGAGATCCTGATCCTGCCGGTGAGCAACGAGGCGCTCGATGCGCTGCGGGCGCGCTGGCCGTTCTACACGCGGAACGTGATTCCGGCCGATACCTACCGCGGCCAGACCGCCCCAGTGTCAACCGTGGCCGTCATGGCGATGCTGGTCGCGCGCGGCGATCTGCCGGAAGATCTGGTCTACAATCTGACGAAAGCGCTGTGGGAGAATCTCGACCGGATGCGGGCGGCTCACGCGCGCGGGCGGGATCTCGAGCTGAGCAAGGCGCTCGACGGGATGCCCGTGCCGGCCCATCCCGGCGCCGAGCGGTACTATCGCGAGCGCGGAGTGCGAACGCGATAGACCGCCACAGGCGTCTGGTTCTCATTGCAGTTTCGGTGGCCGCGGGTGTTCCACTCGCGGCCATCGTTCTTATCCACCGCCCCGACGTTGCCGTCGACGTGGTCGACGCCAGGACCGATCGCGTGCTGTGGCGGCGGATCGTTGCACCAGGCGCGCGTGTCGAGCTGCGGTACACTCATTCGGTCGAACGCACCCCTGTCACCGAGGAGTTCCGCGCCGAGCGGACTGGGCTCCGGCTGGTGGGCATGCGCTTTGTCTCTCAGGGGGCCGGACTCCCCACGGAAGGCTACACCCGCGAGGGCGATCAGTTCGTGCTGCGGACCGACCGCAGAATCGGAACGGTGCCACTGCGGGTGTCGAGAATCGTCGCGCATCGGCTGCGCGTGGGCGCCGACGAGGCCGACCTGATTGAACTTGCCGGGGACGGCGCCGCGATCGGGCTGACCAGCGGCCCGGGTCTGTGGCGCGTGCGGTGGCCGTGGATGTTGCGCGGGCCCTGACGCGGGATTCGCTCAGGGAGCCCTGTGGTATAATTCCAGTGATTCCTCGACGTTGCCCCTGGCCAACCGGCCCAAAAGGAAGGCAGCTCCTTGGACGCATCAAGTTTCGTGCTTGAACTCATTACACTCATCGTGCTGGTGCTTCTGGCGGCCTTCTTCTCTGGGTCCGAGACGGCGCTGTTTGCGGCCAATCGGCTCCGTCTCCGCCATCAGAAAGAAGAGGGCGGCCGCCACGCCGACGTGGCGCTGAGCCTGCTGGAGCAGCCGGCCCGGCTCTTCTCGACGCTGCTCATCGGCAACAACATCGCGAGCACTGCCGCCGCGGTGCTGGCGACCACGACGATGGTGCGGCTCGTGGGACCCGAGCGCGGGGCCCTGTATGCGTTTGTGATCATGACGCTCGTACTGTTGATCTTCGGTGACATCACGCCCAAGACGCTCGCGGCGCACCACGCGGAGCGTCTGGCACTTCTGGTCGCCCGGCCGGTGCAGTGGATGTCGTGGCTGCTCGGACCGGTGATTCGCATCCTCGCGCTGTTGACGAATCTGCTGACCCGGCCGTTCGGAGGCCGTGTCCGGGTGGATGCGCCGATGGTGACCGAGGAAGAGATCCAGATGCTCGTCCGGATGGGCGAGGAACAGGGCGTGCTCGAGCAGGACGAGCGCGAGATGATCCACTCCATCTTCGCCTGGGGCGACACCGTCGTGCGCGAAGTCATGGTCCCCAGGATCGACATGGTGTGCGTCGAGGCCGACGACCCGATCGAGGCCCTCCTGGAAGTCGTGCGGGTTCACGGCCATTCGAGAATTCCCGTCTACCATGAGACCATCGATCAAATCGTCGGACTTGTGCACGTGAAGGACCTGCTCGCGGCCTTTCGGTTGGGCAAGCTGGAAGGCGTTGTCCGCGACTTCGCGCGGCCCGCCTACTTCGTCCCGGAGACCAAGCGGCTGGACGAGCTCTTCCGCGAGATGCGCCGGAAGAAGGTGCACATGGCGATCTCGGTGGACGAGTACGGCGGCACCGCTGGACTGGTGACGATCGAGGACCTGCTGGAGGAGATCGTCGGACCGATCCAGGACGAGTATGACGTGGAGGAACCGCCGATCAAGGTGCTGAACGAGCGGGTCGCGCTCGTCGACGGCCGTGTGAACCTCGAAGACGTGAACGCGGCGCTGCGCCTGGATCTCCCGGCCGGCGATGTGGATTCGGTCGGCGGGTTCGTCTACAGCCTGCTCGGGCACGTCCCCGCCCAGGGTGAGCGCGTGACGTACGACGGCGTGGAACTGGCGGTCGAGCGGGTAGACGGCAACCGGATCGCGCAGGTCAAGATCACGAAGGTGGAGCCGGTCGCCTCGGTCGACGAGTGATGCGCCATCGCCTCCGCACCTATCTGGTCGCGGGCCTGCTCGTGATCCTGCCCCTGGGCGTGACGGTGCTGGTGCTGCTCGCGCTCTTCCGATTCCTGGACAGCCTGCTCGCACCCGTCTTCCAGTATCTCCTTCAGCGAAGGGTCCCGGGCCTCGGCCTCGTGGCCGGGATCATCATGATTCTGTTCACGGGCGCCTTTGCCAGCAACGTGCTGGGGCGCAGGGTCGTGGGGCTGTTCGACTACGTGATCATGCGAATTCCAATCGTCCGCACCATCTACTCGGCCATCCGTCAGCTCACCGACTCGGTCTTCATGCAGAACCGTTCGGCGTTCAAGGGCGCGGTGCTCGTGGAGTGGCCACGGCAAGGCCTCTACTCGGTCGGATTCGTCACCGGCGAGACTTCCGGCGAGGCGGCAAGGGGCGAGCGTATCCTCAACGTCTTCATGATGCACACGCCGAACCCCACCACGGGGATTCTGTGTCTGGTGCCCGAGAGCCAGGTCATCCCGCTCGAGATGAGTGTCGAAGCCGCTCTCAAGCTCGTGGTGTCGGGCGGTATCGTCGCCCCGCCGCTCCGCGCGCGTGCGGACGAGCCCTCGACACCCGGCCTGCCACTGTCGCCCCGGCCGACGCCCGATCGGGTCTGATGGCCCGGCGCGCCCGCCAGCCCGCGCGCCGCCAGATCGCCGCGCTCGTACGCGCGGCGCGCGCCGCGCGCCGGCGCGCCTACGCCCCGTACTCCGACTTCCCCGTTGGGGCCGCGGTGTTGACGGCTTCCGGCGCCGTCATTTCGGGATGCAACGTTGAGAATGCCTCGTATGGCCTCTCTATCTGCGCCGAACGCGCGGCAATCCACCGCGCCGTGGCGGAAGGACATCGCCGGCTGCGGGCCGTGGCCGTGTTCGCGGGTCGAGACGGCGCGATGCCTTGCGGCGCCTGCCGCCAGGTGATGTTGGAATTTGGCGTTGGAGATGTGATCGTCGCTGGGCCCAGGAGCGCCCCACAGGTCTTCCGGCTCGCGGATCTGCTTGCCCACCCGTTTGGTCCAGCCGACCTGCGCTAGAACGCCCGTCGCTTGACACCCTAAAGAGCCGCGCGTATGGTAGGCACGACACGTCAGGTTCACTCACCGCTGACATGCTCACCGAGCGCCTCGTCGAGACCACCTCGCAGTTTCTCAGCCAACGAAACCTGAGCGGCATGGCGGCGCTCCTGGCCCCGCTGCACCCCAGCGATCTCGCCGATCTCCTGCGCCGCCTCTCTGACCGCGACCGGCTGACCGTGCTGCTGCTCCTGCCTGACGAGCAGGCCGCCCTGGTGCTGGAATCCCTCGACCCTCACGAGCGGGTGGCGCTCAGCCAGGCCCTGGCCGACGAGCAACTGGTGCCGCTGTTGAACGAGATGGCCACCGACGAGGTCACCGACCTGCTCGGCGAGCTGCCGCTAGAGCGCGCCCAGCGCCTGCTGCGGCAGATGCGCCGCGACGAGGCGACCGAAGTCGCCGGCCTGATGGCATATCCAGAGCGCACGGCCGGCAGTCTGATGACCACCGACGTCGTGACGATCGGCCCGGATCTCACGGTGGGCCGAGCGATCCAGGACGTGCGGGACCAGGGACGGGAGGTCGAACTCCTCTACTACGTGTACGTCACCGAGGCGGGCAGGCTGGGAGGCGTCGTCACGCTGCGCGAGCTGATCGCCGCCCCATCCGACCGCACCATACGCTCGATGATGCACACGCGGCTGGTGACCGTCGGCCCGCTCGACGATCAAGAGGCCGTGGCGGAGCTCGCCCGCAAGTACAGCCTGCTCGCCGTGCCGGTCATCGATGGAAGCGGCCATCTGCTGGGCGTGGTGACATCAGACGACCTCCTCGGCGTGGTTGAGGCCGAAGGCACCGAAGACGTGCTCGGGCTGACCGGGGCCGTCGGCGGGGCCCAGATGCAGGCCCGTGTGTTCCCGTGGGACGTGCTGGCCAAGCGGAGCGGCTTCCTGGTGCTCAATCTCTTTCTCGACATCCTCGCCGTCATCGTCATCAGCCGGTTTACGAGCACGCTGGAGGCGACGCTCGCGCTCGCGTTCTTCATCCCTGCGCTCATGGCGTCGGCCGGAAACGTTGGGGCGCAATCGCTGGCGCTCGCCGTCCGTGGCCTGGCCACCGGGCGCTTTGGCCAGGAGGCCTGGCGGCAGGTCGGGCGGGAGGGCATGACCGGCGCGGTGGTCGGCGCGGTCTGCGGGCTGGCTGTGGGCGCCTACGCTGCCATCTGGCGGCAGGATCTCAATCTCGGCATAGTCGTGGGCGGGTCCATGTGGTTGGGCCTGCTGATCGCAGCGCCGCTGGGAATGGTCATCCCGCTCACAATGGACCGTTTGGGTGTCGACCCGGCGATCACCTCAGGGCCGCTGATTACCACGATTGCCGACATCCTGACGCTGGTCGTGTACTTCTTGCTGGCGATGCAGTTGCTGCGGGCGGTGGGCGGATGAGCACGCTGCTGTCGGCAGAAAGCCTGCGTCTGCTGGCGCGAGAAGATCCTGGCCGCCTCAAGGCAGAGCTCGAATTTGCCCACCCCGCAGACATCGCCGAAGCCCTGGCGGATCTGGATGACGCCGAGGCGGTAAAGATTCTCGCCGGCGTGCCGGACCTGGCGCCTGCGGTCATCGAGCACCTGCCGGCCGAGCGCCAGGAGACTCTGCTTCGGCAACTCGCCCCGCAGCAGGCCTCCGACGTCCTGGAAGAGATGGCATCCGACGAGGCGGCGGATCTGCTCGCCGAGTTGCCCGCGGCGCAGGCCGAGCAGCTCCTGAAGGGCATGGCGGCCGCAGAGGCGGCCGATGTCCGCGAGCTTCTTGCCTACCCTCCGCACACCGCCGGGGGTCTCATGGCCACCGAGGTCGTCACGGTCCGCGCCGAGGGGACCGTGGGCGACGCGGTGGCGCGCCTCCGGGAGATTGCGCCCGATGCCGAGACAATCTACTACGTCTACGTCGTCGATGCGGCCGGGCGCCTTGTCGGCGTCGTATCGCTCCGCGATCTCATTCTCGCCCGACCACTCGCGCCGCTGGCGTCGATCATACGGGCCAACGTGGTAGCGGCGCGCGTGGGCGACGACCAGGAAGCGGTGGCACGATTGTTTGAGAAATACCGGCTGAAGGCGCTCCCGGTGGTTGATCCGGGCAACAGGCTGCTTGGTGTTGTGACGGTCGATGACATCATCCACGTCGTGACCGAAGAGGCGTCTGAAGACGCCTACAAACTGGCAGGTCTCGTCGAGGAGGTCGAAGCGTTCGACTCCCCGGTGACGCGGGCCGCCAAGCGTCTGCCGTGGCTCCTGGCGCTGCTCGTGGCCGAAGGAGTCGCCGCCCGGGTGATTGGCGGATTCGAGCACACGCTCGCGGCGGTCATTGCGCTGGCGTATTACATCCCGGTGGTCACGGACATGGCGGGCAACATGGGCATCCAGTCGGTCGCCGTCGCCGTGCGGAGCATCGCGACGGGGGAGGTGGACCGCCGGTCATACCGACAGCTCATTCTTCGTGAATGCCTGGTCGGCGTCAGCGCGGGCGCGGCCAGCGGGCTGGTCGGGCTTGGCATCGCGGTCGCGCTGCAGGGCGACATTCTGCTCGGTGCCACGGTCGGGGTCACCCTGATGGCGGTCACGATGGTCGCGGCGCTGCTGGGCTCGACGGCGCCCCTCGTGCTTACGACGATGCGAAAGGATCCCGCGGTGGCATCCGGACCGTTTGTGACGTCGTCGATGGACGTCGTGACGATTCTCATCTACTTTACGGTGGCGGTCTTGATCTTCCGCGGCCGCCTCGGCGTGTAGCGGGTTCCGCGGCCGTGGGTCTCTACAAGATCGAGGGCATCGTGCTCCGCCGCCGCAATCTCGGAGAAGCGGACCGTCTGGTCACTGTGCTGTCGCGCGACCGCGGGAAGCTCACCGTTGTCGCCAAGGGCGCGCGCCGTCCCCGCAGCCGCCTGGGCGGGCGTCTGGAGCCGCCGACGCGATTCAGGGCGCTCGTCGCCGAAGGGCGCAGCCTCGACATCATCTCTCAGGTCGAGGTGATCGAGGCGCACGCGCCGTTACGTGACGATCTCGACCGGATGGGCGCTACCGCGATCATTCTCGAACTCGCCGACCACGCTCTGGCCGAGCGGCACGCGCATCCGGAGGTCTATCGTCTGCTGGTCGATGCGCTGGCGCTCGTTCACGCCGGTACAGCGCTCCCGCCGGACCTGGCGGGCCTCTGGTTCGCAGCACGCCTGCTCGTGCTCACCGGCCACCGGCCGGCGACCACGCGCTGCGCGGTCTGCGGCAGGCGGATACGCGGACGTCCGGTGTGGAGCGCGACTCTGGGCGGCTGTCTGGACGAGGCGTGCCGCACGCGCGATCCGCGCGTCATGTCAATGACGCCCGGCGTGGCCGCGCTGCTCGCATTTCTGCTCGATGCGAGGCCGGCGGCGCTGCGTCACGTTCACCCCTCGCGGGACGAGAGCGCGGCGGTCGCCGAGTGTCTCCGCGGATATGCCGAAGTCTGCTGGGACGCGCGTCTGCGGGCCCCGGCCGTCGTCGGCCGGCTGCGTGAGGCGGCCAGGGTCGCCGAGGCGACGCGCTCGTACAGGACTTAAGCGGCGGCTGCTGTGGTATATT
>JBQTJP010000195.1:0-6475 GCA_052386995.1 Armatimonadota bacterium | reverse complement strand
ACCTCGCCCTCGACGGCCTCCCGCAGTTTGTGGGAATGCCGGGACCATCCCCCGGACCGCAGCATCGGGGGACGATCCACATCGGTCCGACGATGGAGTACATCGACCGTGCATGGGAAGACGCGGTACACGGCCGCCCATCGGAGCATCCATTTCTCGAGATCACGATTCCCACGACGTACGATCCCTCGCTTGCGCCGCCGGAAAAGCACGTCATGTCGATCTTTGTGCAGTACACCCCGTACCGGCTCGCGGACGGTTCATGGGATCAACTCAAGGAGTCGTATGCGGAGACGGTCCTCGACACGCTGGCCGAGTACGCCCCCAATATCAAGGAGATAATCCTTCACCGCCAGGTCTTGAGCCCTCTCGATCTCGAGCGCGATTTTGCCCTTACAGGCGGGGACATCTTTCACGGCGAAATGACCCCCGATCGCCTGTTCTTCATGCGTCCGGTCCCGGGATGGGCGCAGTACCGCACGCCGATCCGGCGATTGTACCTCTGCGGCTCCGGAACGCACCCCGGCGGCGGCGTCATGGGCGCGCCGGGTCACAATGCGGCTCGGGAGATTCTCAAAGACCGGAGGGATCTCACGTGACCATACAGAGACATAATCCGGCTGAATTGCCGCAGCCCGGGGGCTATTCGCAGGTCACCGTCGCAACCGGCAAGAGGACGGTATTTATCGCCGGACAGGTGGCCCTCGACTCCGGTGGAAACCTCGTTGGGGCCGGCGACCTGGGGGCGCAGGCGAGACAGGCCTTCCGAAATCTCGTCGCCGCGTTGGCTTCGGTTGGCGCCGCCCCGACCGATGTCGCAAAGATCACTTGGTACGTCGTCAACTATTGCAGGCCCTGGCGCGTCCTGACTTTCTGATCGAAGTCGAGGCCACTGCCGTACTTGACTAGCGTCTCCACGATCGGCCGACAAAGGAGCGTCAGGTGATGCGGCATGTCGTCGTCCCCCTAGTCTGCAGCGCGATCATCCTTGCGATGGGCGGAATAGCCGGGGGACAGTCGCCCGCGCCCTCGCCATCGAGGGTCTCGGTCGCCGGCCTGGGTTCGGTCGTGACAACGGTCGGGTTTGGAAAGTCCGGCCCCGGCTTCAGACCCGAGCCCAGGTTCCCGTTCCCAGAGACCCGCTCCAGCTTCGGCATGGGCGATGCGATCTACAGCTACCTGGTGGTGGAGCATCCGCGGCTTGCGGCCAATGTCCAGATTACAGTCGCCGGCCGATGGCTGCGCGGCCAGACCGAGATCCATCGATTCAGCCAGACGTATACCGGTGTCGCCGGCTACGCGAGCCAGTGGGCCTGGAACGGCCTGCCGGACGAGAAAATGTCTCCTGGCATCTATACGATCGAGTGGTCGCTCAACGGCACGGTGGTGGGCAGAGGGAGCTTCACGATCACAGGCTAGCGCCTACGGATGAGTGATCGGAAAGGCGAGAAAGCTCTTGCCCCTCGAGCGGTTCAAGAAGTCCACATTCTCGGCAGAGAGCGCAAACTCGAAGGACGCTTCCAGCGGAGACGAGGCGACGACTCGAAAGGCGACCAGGGTGACGCGATAAGTGCCCGGCTGGAAATACCAGCCACGGGGCCCGTTGAACACGGAGAATGGGACGTGCGCGCTCTTGGGGCCGACGAGTAGCGGAACCGCATCCGCGACGTACGCGTAGTTGAGCTGCTTCGTGGCCTGATCGTAGATGAGCTGGGCCTGCTCGTCCCACTTGAACTCTGCGGCCTGGCCCCCTCCGCGTGGCGCCACACGCAGCACCATGGTCTTGATGACCTCAACCCGGTCGTTCCGTCCGGAACTGACAAAGGCCGGTTGCAGGTAGACATAGGCAAAGCCGTAGTTTTCGCCTTGCGCGACCCGGATCTGATCGGGGAGGATGACGAGGACCTCCGGCTCTCGAGTTGCGATGACAATACCGCCGATAGAAAGGGTGAGGGAAAG
Source organism: Armatimonadota bacterium (assembly GCA_052386995.1). Lineage (GTDB taxonomy): Bacteria > Sysuimicrobiota > Sysuimicrobiia > Sysuimicrobiales > Humicultoraceae > JBQTJP01. The sequence goes on along the minus strand of JBQTJP010000195.1, from coordinate 4,516 downwards.
GAGGGACGCGGCGAGAGGAACCCATGATAACGACAGAAAGCGCGCCACTTTGCCTGCGAGTGTTCACGATCCACGCGACGAAGCCCTGCTCAAGGCCAGCGGCGCGTCCTGACTTTCTGATCGAAGTCGAGGCTACTGCCGTACTTGACTGGCCCGGGGCGGAACCTCAGTGGGTGGTACGAGTCGGAAGGAGCGCCAGTGTTTCCGAGGAAAGAAAAGAGGGGAAGAAAGTCAAAGAAGGGATAGGTTGATTGTCCCTCAGAGGAAGGTGGTGTGAGCTGTGTTCCGGAAAATCGTCCTGGCTCTGTTGGTGCTCGCCATTGTACCGCTCGTAGTGCCGTACTACGCGTCGGCCTCACACCGTACGAGGTTTCGGAATCACAACGGGTGGAATCACAACGGCTGGAATCACAACGGGTCGCTTCACTGTGTCACCGTGACAAGCTGGCAGCCAGTGTCGCAGTTCGTCCTCTCGACAAATGGAGTGTTCGTACAGGTGGTTCAGGTCCAGCCTGTGAAGCAGATCCAGTGCTTCCCGGTTCAGACTGTGCAGCCTGTGGTTCTCAGGAAGGTAGTAGTCATCAAGCAGAATGGGCACTTTAAGAAATTCAAGCGCAAGGTCATCGTCGTCCACCGTCGTGTTCACGATGACGACGATGATGACGATGATGACTAGCTAGCGTCGGTGTCGAAGCGGCCCAAGAATTGGCTGTTGGCTTCAGGCCGGGTGAGTTCGTAGATCGCCAGACGCTGGCCGCCCTCAGCTGTGAATGTACAGCATGGTCCGTGCGGAATCTCCAGCATCACGTCGCGCTTCCAACCATGCTCCTCCAGCCGACGAACCGCTTCTCGCAGATTGCCGACCCGGTAGATCAGGATGGGCCTCGTGCCCTCGAGGTGCTCGGCGAGAACGACAAGCGGCCCCACCTCACTCAACTTCACACCAGCGACCTCCGTGCCCATTCCTACTCCCTCATGGGCACGAGGAGCACGGGACGTGGGGTGCCGCTCACGATCTGCGTGGCGAAATCGCGCCCGCGGACCCGCTGGCGCACGCGCGGGGCAGGGGCGCCGATGACGATCAGGTCGTAGTCGTCCCCCTCTGCCTTGGCCAGAATCGTCTCCACCAGCGATCCTTCCGCACTCGAAATGTCACTCTGGACGCCAAGCGAGGCCAGGAATTTCTGCGCTTGATTGAGATGCCGCTCGGCCCGCTTGCTCTCGTCTGGAGTCGCCGTTCGCGATCTGACATGGAAGACTGTTGTATGCGCGCCCGTCCGCCGGGCCAGGCGCCCACCGAAGCGGATGTCGGTCTTGCCCGGCTCGCCCGCGGCCGTACAGATCAGGATGCGATTAATCTGAGGACGCGGCTCCTGGAGAATCAGCACGGGTAGCCCGGCCTCGCCCAACACTCGGTGCGCCGTCGTGCCGAGGCTGGCCGGCCCGACAGTGTCGGCGCCGCTGTGCCGGCCGATGACGACGACCTCGTACAACCCTTCCTGCGCCTCCAGGAGCACCTCGGTCGTCCTGTTGCCCCAGCGCACTCGACTCTCGAGGTGAGGAGCCTGCGCGGTCAATTTCAGCCGCAGTGCCTCCAGCGATTCGCGCGCCGCCGCGGCATCCGCTTCGGTGGGAACGACGGTGAGCAGCGTACTCGATCCACCTGTCGTGCGGGCCAGCAGACCGCCAAACTCTACCGCGGGTTGGGGGCCGGGAGACGGGGAAACACACGTCAGAACCTTCAGGCCGGACGGGGAGAGGACGTGGTAATTGTTGACTCCGATCCAGAACTCCCGGCCGGGCTGCAGCGACGGCGTCGACGCGTCGCTCGGCAACAGCGCCTCGATGTAGCTGGTACGCAGTCCATGTCCCAGCGATGGTGAAAGGGGGCGGGCTTCCTCCAACCCTTCAACTTCCAGGATCACACGATTCAGAGCGCCGGCGAAGACCTGGCCCACGAGCCGGCCACGGCCAAGCGTGTGGGTTCCTGAGCTCGTGGAACTTTGGCGTTCCTCTAAGACGACTTTCTCTGGACGGAAGAGTATGCGGACCGGCGCGCCCGCCTCGTGCCCGCGCGACTCCTCCGGCATCGGGAGGACCACGCTTCCCAGGCGGATGCGCCCTTTCTCTTCTCGGCCGGCGAGGACGTTCCCGCCGCCGACAAAAGTCGCCACGAACTCCGTCTGCGGCCGGTGGTACAGCTGTTCCGGCGTGCCGACCTCGATCAAATGACCTCGCTCGATGACCCCAACGTGATCGGCCAGTTCGAAGGCCTCTTCCTGATCGTGGGTCACCAGGATGGTCGTCACCTTGAGATGCCGCTGAATCTCCTTCAGGCTGCGACGCAGTTGCGCGCGAATCTTGACGTCGAGCGCGCCAAAAGGCTCGTCCAGCAGCAGGACATCCGGTTTGTAGGCGAGCGCTCTGGCCAGCGCCACACGCTGCTGTTGACCGCCCGAGAGCTCGTCCGCGTAGCGTTCTCCCAGGCCGGCGAGTCCCACCAGGTCGAGGAGCTCTTCGCGACGCTGCCGCCGCGCTTGCGGAGCCACCCGCCGGATCCGCAGGCCGAATTCCACATTCTCCGAGACCGTCATGTGACGGAAGATCGAGTAGTTCTGGAAGACAAACCCGGTGCCACGCGCCTGTGGGGGGAGGTAGGTGACATCCCGGCCGTTTAGCTCGATCTTCCCTGCCTCGGGCGTCAGCAGGCCCGCGATCAGTCGCAGGATCGTGCTCTTCCCACTGCCGCTGCCGCCAAGCAGAGTGAAAAGCTCACCCTCTGCGATTTCCAGAGACACCCGATTGACCACGACGTTGTCGCCGAACCGCTTCGTCAGCTCGATCAGCCGGATCGACATCAGCGCACCCGCGCGGGCCGCCGCTGTGTCACGCGCAGAAGGACAAAGAACAGCACAAACGAGAGAATCGCGAGCACCGCCGCCACGGCGTTGGCAGACTCGATGTTGCCCGCTTCAAATTGCGCGAAGATATACAGCGGCGCTGTCTGGGTGCGCAAGCGTAAATTGCCGCTGACGAGCACCGTCGCCCCGAACTCACCCAGAGAGTGGGCAAACGTGAGCAGCGTGCCAGAGAAGAGTCCGCCTCGGAGCGCGGGGAGGATCACGAAGCGGAAGGTCTGCCAGCGTTTCGCGCCGATCGTATAGGCGGCTTCCTCATACGTGACGTCGAGCTCATCGAGGACAGGCTTCACGGCGCCGAGCATATACGGGAAGGTGACAAACAGATGCGCGAGCAGGACGCCGACGGGCGCAAACATCGGCTGGATGCCGAGCGGGTCGAGGTACTGACCCAGCAGCCCGATCGGTCCCCAGAGCAGAAGCAGTGAAGTGCCGACGACGACTGTGGGAATCGCCACCGGCAGGTTCACGACGACGCCAAGGGCTTCCCGGCCGCGGAACTGATACTTGGATAGGACATAGGCGGCGAAGGTCCCGAGCACCCCGTTGACCAGCGCCGTGGCAAATGCGATCAGCAGCGAGAAACGCATAGCGAACTGCGCATCGGCGGTGGTCAGGGCTGCAACGAGTCTGTCGAGGCCGCTGCTCCCCGCGAAGATGAAGATGGCAGCGAGCGGCATGAGCAGCAGTGGTAAGAGGACGAGCAGGAGCATTGATACCGGTACAATCGATGCTCTCTGGGCGCCCCTCGCTGACATCGCCGATATCATCTCCCCACCTCCTGCAGGACCCGGCGCTTCCAGATCGCTTCGATGATGTCCGACTTGGCGCGGGGCCAGCCCCCCAGGTCGCCGACGGTGAAAGGATCCGCGATGATCCCAAAGCCGCGGTTGTGGACATTGAGGCGATCATTCACGCTCCGAAACCCATACTCGACGAAAATCCGCTGTGCCGCCTCGCTCCAGAGAAAATCCACGAAGCTCCTGACCAGCTCACGCTCTTTTTCCCCAATGTTTTTCTCGATCACCACCACGGTATGTTCACTGAGAATGGTACTCTTCGGGTAGACGACATCGGCTTTCAGCCGGCCCCGAGCTCGATCGCGCACGGCCTCTTGCTCGTAGGTGATGAGCGCGTCACCAAAGCCGTTCTCGAACTGCGTGCGCGTGGCTCGCGCCGAAGAGGCCTGAGCAACGACGTTCCGCCAGATGCCCAGTAACTGCGCGTAGGCCGCCTCTCTATCTTTGGTGCGCCGGAGCGCGGCACCGTACTCCGCCAGCAGGGCCCACTGCGCGCCACCCGACGTCAACGGGTCGGGGTGGACGACCCCGACGCCCGGCGTCGCCGCCAAGGTCTCGAAGTCTCGGATCTGCCGAGGGTTCCCGGGTCGCACCATGATGATGAAGGGCGTCCGGTTGAGGATACCTTTGTGCGGAAGAGTCCGCCAGGTTGGCCCGGAGAGGACGCGCTTGTCCACGAGGCGCAGCGCGTCCAATTCTAGCGAGAGAATGCCGACCTGCGCGGGCACACCCATGATCAGCTGATTGGTGATCGTCCCGGAACTGGCGAAGGAACTGATGAACTCGACCCGCTCGCCG
>JBQTJP010000194.1:0-3069 GCA_052386995.1 Armatimonadota bacterium | reverse complement strand
TGGGGATGCAGGCCACCTCGCCCATCCGTGAGCCGTCCGACCTCGAGAGCGCGCTGCGGATCTTCCGGGAGCAGCGATTCGATTCGCTGCTGAGCTGCGCCGAGATCCGAGATTTCTTCATCTGGCGTTACAGACCCGATGGAGAGCCGGCGTCCGTGACCTACGACTACCACGCGCGTCAGATGCGGCAGGCGATCGAGCGGCGATACCTGGAGAACGGATCGTTCTACATCTTCACCCCGGAGCTGCTGCGCCGGACGCGCAACCGCCTGGGCAGGCGCATCGGGCTCTATGTGATGGACCGGTACAAGATGCACCAGGTAGATACCGAGGAGGACCTGACGCTCTGTCAGGTGATCATGCGCGGCTACGGTTTGGCCTCGTAAATGGGGACGTCCGCGTTCGACGGGAAGACCATCCTCGTAACCGGAGGCACGGGATCGTTCGGCCGGCACTTCGTCCGAACCGTCCTCCAACGGTACCGGCCGCAGAAGCTCATCGTCTACTCGCGCGACGAGCTCAAGCAGCACGAGATGCAGATCGAGCTGGACTCGCCAGCCATGCGGTACTTCATCGGCGATGTCCGGGACGCCGACCGGCTGAAGATGGCCATGCGCGGCGTGGATATCGTCGTCCACGCGGCAGCTCTCAAGCAGATCCCAGCCGCGGAGTACAACCCCATGGAGTGCATCAAGACGAATATTCACGGAGCGCAGAACGTCATCGACGCAGCGATTGCAAACGAGGCCGAGAAGGTCATCGCGCTATCTACCGACAAGGCGGCGAACCCAATCAACTTGTACGGGGCCACCAAACTCGCGTCGGACAAGCTCTTCGTCGCGGCCAATAACATCGCGGGAGGGCATCGGACGCGGTTCGCCGTCGTCCGGTACGGCAACGTCGTGGGGTCACGCGGTTCTGTCGTTCCCCTGTTCCGGACGCTCATCCGCGAGGGCGCCAAGGAGCTGCCGATTACCGACCGGCGGGCGACGCGCTTTTGGATCACCCTGCAGCAGGGCGTCGACTTTGTCGCGGAGTGCTTCCAGCGCATGTGGGGTGGCGAGCTTTTCGCCCCCCGGATCCCCTCTATGCGCGTCACCGAGCTAGCCGAGGCCATGGCACCTGGATTGCCGACGCGCATCGTCGGGATTCGTCCGGGCGAGAAGTTGCACGAGATCGTCTGTTCGAAGGACGACGCTCACCTGACGCTGGAATTCAGTGGCCACTACGTGATCAAGCCCGCGATCACGTTCTTTCAGCCGGTCAACTACGCCACCGACGGGCTGGGCCAGAAAGGCACCCCGGTCCCGGACGGCTTCGAGTACAGCTCGGGGGCTAATCCCCACTTCCTCACGGTCGAGGAGCTCCGACGGCTCAACGAGACCGTGACATAACACGGTTTATGCAATGCAGGCTCCCGCATGCGGATGATCCCCTACGCGCACCAGGACATCGACGAGGCCGACGTGCAGGCGGTGGTCGATGTGCTCCGGTCGGACTGGATCACCCAGGGGCCGGCGGTGGGACGCTTCGAGCGGGCCGTGGCCGACTACTGCGGGGCGCGCCACGCGCTGGCCGCCATCAACGGTACCGCCGCGCTGCATCTGGCGTGCCGGATGATTGGCCTGGGGCCGGGCGACCTGCTGTGGACCTCGCCCATCACGTTTATCGCTTCGGCCAACTGCGCGCGCATGTGTGGCGCCGACGTCGACTTCGTGGATATCGATCCGCGTACATGCAACATGTCCGTAGAGGCGCTGGAGCAGAAGCTGCGCGCCGCGGCGGACCGCGGCCGTCTGCCGAAGGCCATCATGCCCGTCCACCTCGCGGGCCAGCCCTGCGAGATGGAAGCTATCGGCCGCCTGGCGCGGCAGTACGGCGCCGCCATCATCGAGGACGCGGCTCACGCGCTGGGCGCGCGCTACCGTGGAACCCCGGTCGGCGCCTGCGAGCACGCGGACCTCGCCGTGTTCAGCTTTCACCCGGTGAAGTCGATCACGACCGGCGAGGGAGGCATGGTCGCGACCCAGCGGCAGGACCTGTTCGAGACAGGGGTTCTGCTGCGTAACCACGGAATGACCCGCGACCTCAAGCAGATGCAGGGCAGCACCGAGGGCCCGTGGTACTATCAGCAGCTCGACCTGGGCTACAACTACAGGCTGCCGGACATCCTGGCGGTGCTGGGCCTGAGCCAGATGCGGCGGCTGGACGAGTTCGTGGCCCGGCGACGGGACCTGGTCGCCCGGTACGACGAACGGCTCGCCCATCTGCCGTTGACGCTGCCGTGGCAGCATCCGGACGCCGCGTCCGCCTGGCACATCTACGTCGTTCAGCTGCAGCTCGATCGGATCCGGAAGAGCCGCCGCGAGGTGATCGAGGCACTGCACGCCGCGGGCGTCGGCGCAAACGTGCACTACATCCCAGTACACACGCAGCCCTACTACCGGCGGCTCGGCTTCGAACGCGGCGCGTTCCCGCAGGCGGAGGCCTACTACGCCCGGGCGGTCACGCTGCCCCTCTTTTCCCGCCTCAGCGAAGAAGATCAGGACCATGTCATCGCCGCGCTGGAGCAGATTCTACGGTGAAGATCGCGGCCATCATCCAGGCCCGGATGGGCTCGACCCGCCTGCCAGGGAAGGTCATGTTGCCGCTGGCGGGACGGCCGGTCCTGGCGCACGTGATCGAACGGGTCCGCGCCTGCTCTCGCGTGCATGAGGTCATCGTCGCGACCGCGGATGGGCCGGCAGATAACGTGATCGCCGAACTGGCTGACACACTGAGCGTGCGGGCACATCGTGGTAGTGAGGACGATGTGCTTGATCGCGTCTACGACGCCAGTCGCGGAGCGGACGTGGTGGTCCGCGTAACGGCCGACTGCCCGCTCTTCGATCCGGGCCTGCTCGAGCAGATGCTGGTGCGCTTCCAGGAGACCCAGATGGCTGGGGGCGGTGTCGACTACCTGAGCAACACCATCGTCCGAACGTACCCGCGCGGCCTCGACGCGGAGATCGTCACCCGCGACGCGCTGGAGCTGGCCTACCGGCAGGCCAGCGATGCCTACGAGCGGGA
>JBQTJP010000193.1:0-5087 GCA_052386995.1 Armatimonadota bacterium | reverse complement strand
CTGCCCGTGCTCGCAGATGTCGCGAGTTTGACCGACGCCCTCGCCGCCGAGGATGCCGGTGCCAGCGCCGTGGCCACGACGCTGTCCGGCTACCTGGACCCATCGACCGCGCCGCCGGAGGAGCCGGATCTCGACCTGGTCGCCCTGCTGTCCGAGCGGGTGCGCGTGCCGGTCATCGCGGAGGGCCGGATCCAGACACCCGCGCAGGCGCTCGCGGCGCTGGATCGCGGGGCGTTCGCGGTTGTCGTGGGTACCGCGATTACGAACCCGCGCGAGATCACACGGCGGTTCGTCGAGGCCCTGGCGCCGGCAGATCCGGCGCGTTAACGGGATGAACCTGGACGAGGCGGTCGGCGCTGCATTCGGCGACGGCGGTTCACCAGTGGCCGATGTTCAGCGTGCGCTGCTTCGGCTGGGATACTACGGCATCCGCTTCGCCATCGACGGGGCCTTCGGGCGCAACACGCTGGGCGCGGTGCTCGCGTGCAAGTACGATCTGGTGACCACCTATGGGATGAGGAGACGCGACCTCCGGTATGCGCCCGTGGCCGGAAACCGCGCCAGTCTGATCGCGTCGGGCTCGGTCACCGGCGCGCTCGCCGAGTCCCTGCGGACCATGCTGAACGGAGGAATGCTCGGCAACCACGAGCCGTGGCGCCTGCCGACCCGCAACGACGTGCTGGACGCCGACCTCGACCTCCGCGCGTTTGTCGAGGATGAAGCCGGGGAGGTCGATCGCTTTCCGCCGCAGCTCTTCCGGGAGATCCTGGGCGTTGAGAGCGGCAGCGACCATTTCGACCGGTTTGGCAATGTGAAGTTTGGAGTGGACTGGCAGGGACAGACCTACGCGCAGGTGGTGAACTTCACGCCGGAGGCGTCGCGCGAGCCGTGGGTGCGCTCGCGTGGGTGGGGCCTGTCCCAGTACACGCCTTACCGCGTCGCGGCGCTGCCGCGTCCAATGCCCGATTACATCCTGTCGGTGCGGGCCAATGTACGTACGGCCATCGCGCTCTTTCGCCGGAAGTTTGAGGCCTTCACGCGACGGAATCCGTGCTCGTTTCCGTCCGTCGCCTCACCGTCGTACGACTGCCGGATGTGCCTGCGCTCGCGCGGGTTCGATCCCATCGCCTATAGCGATCAATTGCAGCAGCCGTGTTCGTGGATCAAAGCGGTCTGGGCTTACAACGGCTTGAGCGCCGCGGGCCGGAAGTACATGGAACGGGTGGTGCGCAATCTCCTAAGATAAACTTGCAACGCCCCAATCTTTCCCTTACCGGCGAAACCCTCGGCCGGGTAAACCCAGTCTTCACCGTTCTGCATCCTGTAGATCCCGCTACCGTGCTCGTCGAACCGAGCGACGTGGACATCGATCTCACGCCCAACGGGATCCCTCAGCGCGAAGCTAGTGACTGTGCCTTCAGCGAACTCAAAGCCTGCTCGGATCGAGATCTCTCTCATCCGAGCGACGTCCTCAGCTCGGACGCTCACGTCGACATCCTTATGAGGACGGCTCGCCTTCGCCCGACTGGTTGGATGACATCGAGCCGTTGGCAAGGACGAAGCCCGCGAGCCCTGCGGGTACGAGGTGGTGGACGATGTGCTGCACCCAGGCGAAGTTGGCGTTGCCCGCTGGTGGCACGCCGTACTTCCAGCGCTTATCCTCGCGCAGCTGCTCCCCGCGCCAGTCGCTCACGTTAAACGGCGGGTTGGCGAGGATGAAGTCGGCCTTGAGGTCGGGTTGCCGGTCGTTGTGGAACGTGTCGCCGTGGGCGATCTGGCCGTCAATGCCGCGGATGGCAAGGTTCATCTTGGCCAATCGCCAGGTGGTGTAGTTCGACTCCTGGCCGTAGATGGAGATGTCGCCGATCCTCCCGCCGTGCGCCTCGATGAAGCCCTCGGACTGCACGAACATCCCGGAAGAGCCGCAGCAGGGGTCGTACACCCGGCCCTTGTACGGCTCGAGCATCTCGACCAGCAGCTTCACCACGCGAGCGCGGAGTGTAGAACTCGCCGCCTTTCTTGCCCTCCGCGCTCGCGAACTGCGCGAGGAAGTACTCGTACACGCGCCCGAGCACGTCCTTCGAGCGGCTCTCGGCGTCGCCGACCCGAATGTTGCTGACGAGGTCGATGAGCTGGCCGAGCCGCTGCTTGTCGAGCGCCGGCCGCGCGTACTCTTTGAGGAGCACGCCCTTGAGGGAGGGGTTGTCGCGCTCGACGCCGGCCATCTCGTCGTCCACGAGCCGGCCGATGGTGGGTTGTCGTCGGGGTCCTCGGGATCCGCGCCCTGGGCCCTCTCGGCTTCGAGCCTGGCGTGTTCCTCCTCGAAGGCGTCGGAGATCTTATCTCACAGAAAAGTTCATCGCGCTAGCGTGCCGCGAAGTACCGCCGCTTCGGGTCCTGCGGGCTAGTGCCGACCTCGCGCGCCAGCCCCCGTTCCACGAGACTCGCCAGGCGGGTGCGGGTGGCGCGGGGGGTGAGCCTGATGACGTCGGCGATCTCGCGGGTCGAGAGGCCCTCGCCGTCGGCCAGCGCGTCCATGATGGCCCGATCTGTCGGGTCCATCACCGGGGCTGCCGTCTTCTCGATGCGCAACGTGACCCGGAAGCGCGTGCCGAGCTCCTCCAGCACCGGGGCCGCGAGCCCCATATCGCGGCAGGCCACGATCATGCGCTGGATGCCGCTCCCCCACTGCTCGATAAGGCCGAGCTCGTGGAAGACGCGCCCGATGACGCGGTTCCTGAGTTTCGAGATGCCCCGGAGCAGGTCGTCCACCGTGAGGCCGAAGGGCAACAGTCCGGGATTCTCGACTTCCAGGCGGTCGTCGAGGATGGACACGCGGATCGGGGCGCCGCGCTGTGCGTAGTCCGCATGCGCCACGGCGTTGATGATGGCCTCGCGGACAGCGGCGGGCGGCAGATTCCAGCGTTCCTTGCGCCGCACCGGCCCGATCTCAACACCATGCAGGGCATGTTTTTGCACGAAGGCGACGGCTGCTTCGATCGCCTGGGTAGGACGCAGCCGTATCTCCGCCTGATCTGCGATGCGGGCCTTGTCCGTCCCCCGAAACCGGCCGGCCTGGATCCAGGCGTCGGGAAAGTGGCGCTCGCGATCCCTGCCGAACAGCAGCATACCGCCGACGGTGGGCACCTTGCGCCCCTGGTGGGTCGTCATCAGGCGCAAGGTTTCCAGGTCCTGCCGCTTGAGCCTGCGGACCGGCGCAAACGACTCGGAAGCGGCTCGGAAGTCCAGCGCTTCAGAGTCGAGCTCCGGCATGGCCTGCTCGTCGTAGGCTTCGCCGCGGGCGAAGCGCTTGAGCTCCTCGATCAGTTCCCGATCCGCGCGGCGATTGGTGGAGCCGACCCGTACGTAGACACCGCCGTCCAGCCCCTCCCGCTTGAGGTAGTGCGGCCGGCTGGAACTCGGATGGACCTGAACCGCGAGAACGTGCGTGCGGCGCCAGGGCAGGATCTCAAGGTCCGGGACCAGGCGCGGAAGGAGGCTGTCGCTCACGAGGCTCGCCAGGCGCTCCTCGAGATCGAGGGGGTCGCGCACTCCGCGCACGTGCCGGGTCCCGTCCTCGACGCCAATCAGCAGGGTCCCTCCGGCGGTATTCGCAAAGGCCACGACGGTGCGCAGCACACCCTCGGGAGATGACAGATCGCGCTTGAACTCGAGCGTCTTGCCCTCGGGGCGCTTGAGCAATTCGAGCAGGTCCATCACTCGGAAGTGTACTCTGAAGCAGACGGCGTGGCAAGGCTTCCGTGTCGATCGGGCTCGCGCCAAGCGCCAGGGAGCAGGCGTTCTCCTGCCGGTCGAGCGCAGTAAGTGGGGCGCCTAACGTTCGCGCTGAGCCGCGGCGCTCACGATCGCGCCGGCGCCGACGGCTCCAGCGCGGTGTTCGGCGGCCCCGCCGGAGCGTGATTACCCTGGCTCGCGGTCTCGCTTCCTGGAATTGCAGGAACGGCACAATACACGAAGATTCTCCTTTGACAGGGACGCGTGAGGGTACGTGCTCCTGGGAAGTATGTGGTCTACAGTGACATCTCCATCGACGCTGATCGTCGCTCCACAGTCACGACAACGGCGGCCTTGCTCTCTCACGACTTCGTCGCGCAGAAGTTTCCATTCTGCGCTGGCATAGAACGCTTCGGCTTCAGCGATCTGTCGCATCCGCTGGTCGGCGAGACGTTGTAGCTTGCCACGGACCAACGCAAATCGCTGAATGAGCGCCCCCTGGCTGATTCGATCCACGAGCGAAAAAGCGCCAAGCAGACCAAGAGACCATCCCGCCAGAAGAACCGTACCGTCAACACCAAAATCAAGGTCCAAGACGTTGTACGCGATCGGGCCAGCAACGAACAGCACCACAGCCGCGGGCGACACATAATCGATGAGACGTGCCCGGAGATCGAACGGGACAGCCGCCTGGGCCTGTTTCATCAGTCGTTTCTCGACGTTGCGGGTGACGATGATGTTGTCGCCAACTGACACGTTCTCGTTCTTCGGCCTTGTCAGACGTCTCGCGCGCGCCTTCTCCTGACGCCACCGCCGGTAGCACTTGGTGCACAGGCCTTGATAGCGAAAGGCCCAGTCGTGGCCCGCCCAGCCGCACTTTGAGCACGTGCCTTCTGGCGCTAAGTGGATCGGATCTCCCATTTGTGTTGACTATTGCCGGAAGTTCTTGTCCGCCGAACTCCTCATTAGACTGGTCAGCCTAACACACCCGCTGTGTCAACCTAACACGACAAGTCGAAAGTTGCTGTCTTTGTACAATCGCACGGATAAACAGTTGTTCCGGTATCCTGTACGTGGCCTTTCACCGGTATTATACTGCGGGTCTGTCAGGCTAACACGCGATCCGAAAAGGAAGAAAGCACGTGGCTGCGTAATTCCCATATGCGATAGTCATGAGGGGGTGTATGGACATGCATCGGCGAGTCTTGGGTATTGTGGCGGCGGTGTTGCTCGTCGCCGGGATGATGCCCCCCGGCGCCCTGGGGCAAGAGCGCGTCAAGCTCACCTTCTGGTCCTGGCGGACCGAGGACAAGTGGGCGTACGATCGGATGATCCGGGCGTTCGAGGCCAAG
>JBQTJP010000192.1:0-1502 GCA_052386995.1 Armatimonadota bacterium | reverse complement strand
CCTCCGGAAGCGGCACATCCACATCGGCGAGGAAGAGGACGTCGAGATCGGCATTCGGAGCCAGCGTCTGGAAGACGCGCGCATACAACACGTCGGCGCTGCAGTGGCCGGCCCGCGCCAGGACCTCCCGGTTTGGCGCTGGATACCCATTGATGATGCACAGCCGGATGGCCATGGCCCCCTCCGACGATTTGCTCAGTCAGGCTAGCGGGGGAATTCGGCGCGGGCGAGCAACCTCCCTCAGGACCACAATCCCCTCCAGACCTCAGAACGATGGGTGCCGGGACGCGTCCGGGCAGAGTTGATACACCCGGTGGCTCAGGAGCCGGCCGTCGGCGTCGAGCTGAAACTGGTTGAGTTCGAGATTGATGATATCGTCCAGCAGTGCCGCGTAGGGATCCACGCCGCGCAGTTCGCCGTGGATCTGCTGCATGAAATTCTGATGCGATGACACCAGGATGCGCCGCCCCCGGTGGGCCCGGAGCGTCCTGTCCAAAAATGCGCGGGCGCGGGCACGCAGGGTCTCGAACGACTCTCCTCCGGGAGGATTGAGCGAATACCTGACGTGCTCGATCGGCACATAGATCACGAACGGGAAGCGCACGCGAATCTCGTCCTGTGTGAGCCCTTCCATGTCCCCGAAACTGCGCTCGACGGCCAGGTCGTCGATGAGGATCTTCTCGCGCTCCCATCCGGTCACGATGAGCGCCGTCTCGATGGCGCGCCGCAGACTCGAAGATATGACGATGTCAAGTGACGTGCCGTCAAAGTTGGCCCGCGCGTGCTCCGCCTGCCTCCGTCCCTCCTCGAGAAGGGGAACATCCAGCCTGCCGCCCGTTCGCTTTGCACGATTCAATTCCGTCAACCCATGACGCAGGGTGTAGAGGAGCGTCTGGTTAGGCCGCAGCGCAGGCTGTTCGACCATCAGCGCTCCACCTGGGTCAAGCACTCGTCGAGGATTCCCAGCGCCCGATCCATTTCCTCGCGCGTGATCACGAGCGGCGGCGTCAGGGTGATGATGTTGCCCATCGTCAGTTTGAAGCTCAGCCCCCTCGACAGCGCCAGGTACATGACCGCCTCGGCCTCGGCGGAAGCCCTGGCCCGGGTCGCGCGGTCGGTCACGAGTTCGATGCCCAGCAGCAGTCCCAACCCGCGGATATCGCCGATCAGCGGATGGCGTGTCTTCATGGCGGCAAGGCGCGCCAGCGCGTGTCGCCCGAGATCGCGGGCGTGCCCGATCAGTCCATGGTCTTCGATGTACGCGATCGTCGCCAGCGCGGCGGCGCAGGCCACCGGACTCTTCTCGTGCGTGTAGTGCCCGAGGGCCTGATCCCCGGCGACGTCGAACCGCTCCCGCGCGACCACGGCCGCGAGGGGAAGAATGCCGCCCCCGAGGCCTTTGCCGAGCACCAGGATATCGGGTGTCACGCCGTAGTGCTCGCAGGCGAACATCGCGCCCGTGCGGCCGAGCGCCGTCGGGATCTCGTCGAGGATGAGCAGCG